>JAITIC010000101.1 GCA_031279635.1 Treponema sp.
GGACGGCGGCGGACTGCCTTGTAACAGCCACATGAAGTTGATGTTCTGTCTGCACGCTTTGGCCAGGGCGCGGCTGGAATAGATGTGCTCCATGGCGCCGTACAGGACGATGCTGAGCAATACCACAATATCGCAGGGCGGCCGCCCGTCCTTCTTTTTCTCCGCCCGCCGGTCCGGCTGGGTATCCTCCCCTTCCGCTTCGATCAATTTCCCGGCGCCGCGCTTCGCCGCTTCGCGTTCCCGGTCGGCCTCTTCTTTTACAGCCCCTATCTTAAGCGTTGCATTAGTTCGATCGGAGGCTCGTTCGATAGGAAGTTTATTATACCCTCCCCCGCGCAAGCGGGTTCTTGGGTTTAGTACCAAAATTTTGTAAACGCTGCATCATTTGAGCCGGAGCAAGCTTGGCAAGCGCAGCTTGCCTTGGGGTATTAAACCAGACTTTCGAATAAACTTCCTTCTTCTTTTCTGGAACTTACGAACCAATCCTATACGTGAATTTTGCAGTGGCAACGGGACGTATATCTGTCCGTGTATCTTCACGTTCCACGGTAATGCCGCGCACAAGGAGATGGTTTGACAGCGGCGCCATAGAATTAGCCTGAATGACAAAAGGCTGGTCATAGGCGCCAACCAGTATCATTTCCCCGCCGTAGGGCTTGGTCATCCTGAATCGCGTATTATCGGGAATTTGTCATGTCTCTCCAGCCTTGATAAAATTGTTGTCACGCGGCGAAACGGGGTAAATTACCTGCGCGTTGCCATTTACATCAATATGCGTAACTTTGAACCAAGCGCCTTTTTCAGAATAGATACGCAATGTCATATAATCGCCCTCGTGGTAATCGCCTGAGTTTTTGTCGGTCTGCACGGTAAGTCGCCACGGGTTGCCTTGCCCTGAGTAAAGGGCGTTGGCCATACTTACGCCGGCTTTGCCGCCGGACGGTTTTTCCAGCAGCGCGGCAAAACGCCGGTCGGGAACCACCACCGCCGACCGAATACTGGTAACCGCCCGCTCCACATCGGTCGCGTGGACGACAAGCCGGTATTCCCCGCCAAGCCGTGTGATAGCGCCGTATACCAGCGTCTGCGGCCCAAACGGCTTCCCGATAGACTGCGCCGACTCGTCGCTTATCCTGCCGGAAACCTGATACGCCATTTCCTTCTCGATAAGCTCAAGATTTTGCCGGTCAACCAGCACAAAAGCCCGGCTGTCCTCAAAATGAACCCAGAGTTCCTCAAAACTATAATCGGAGAGCAAAGCGGCCTCCGACTAAATGTTGAGAAGCGCTATTTTGGTGTTTAGAGGCAGATTCTCCACATAATACGCCGCAATGTCTGCTAAAGCCTCGTCAAGCGAGAGGCCGTCTTGGGCATAGGCCGGCGCCCCGTCCTTTGCCGGCATTTGAGACATACAGGAAGCCAAGAGGAATAAGGCACAGATACCAAAAAGACGGTATTTGTTCATCATATATCCTTACAAAACATTATACGATTTTCTCTCAAAATTACAATATCCACAGCCCTTTCGGTAACATTTCCAGCTTGCCGACAGAAAAAACAGCCGCAGGGATAGTTGCCCTAAACCTTCGGCCCCTCCACCTCCTTTCCGGACCAGGGTTCCATCACCTCATCCATATCCTTCACAATGGCAGTATCTATCACCCCTTTTTCCGCCATGCTGTTAAGGATGGTCATTGCTTCGGCGTGACTGCGGCGGGGATGGTAGGGGCGCTCCTCGCTCACCGCCTGGTAAATGTCTATGCAGGCCATAAGGCGAGAGTTAAAATCAAGGTCCGCGGCGGTCTTGCCCAGAGGATAACCGCTGCCGTCAAGTTTTTCGTGGTGGTTCGATGCCCATTCGGTAATCGGGCCGAGCCCCTTCTCGGCGCTTAACAAAGCCCTGGTCTGCACAACGTGACTCTGTATAATTTTGAATTCCTCGTCGTTGAGCTTTCCCGGTTTTTCCAGCACCTCGGAGGGAACGGCAAGTTTCCCGATATCGTGCAGGGCCGCGGCAAGGTAGAGCTGAATCTTCTGCGTTAAGTCATAGCCGTAGTGCCCGGCCATTATCCAGATACGGTTGGCGATTTGCTGGGTGTGCATCCGGGTAAACGATGACTTATAGTCGATGATGTGGGCGATAAATTCGCCGATAGAAACGAGGGCCGGATCTTCCATGGCCATGTTCCAGGCCGGGAGCGAACGGTTGACGGTTTCAACAATCCGCTCATCCTTCAGGGATTCCAGCAGTTCTTCGTTCAGTACCGCCAGCAGCGCGTTCCCGGCCCGGCCGGTAAAGCGGCGGTGAATGTCATCGGCAATGTCCTGCCGGAGCGCCGGCAATCCCTGCGGCGTAATCCGCTGCAAGTGCAGGTTCGCGTCGAACATGTCCGCTGTGGCGATAAGCTCCGCCCCCAGGGGGTAGCGCCCCTCAGGCAGCAAAAAAGGCCCCTGACCATCGGCCCGCTCATGGTGGTACCGGATAAAACCGGCGATATTCCCCTTAAAAGGCAGCCTCTCCGCGTTCTGTTGGCCTATTTCGCAGTGCGTCCCCAGGTAGACGGCGTCTTCCTCCCGCCCCCGCTGTAGCAGGGTAAACTCGGTCAGGGCGTTATCGTGCAACAGGGCGCAGCATACGAGGTCGGAAAGCTCGTCCTCCCCCATACCCAGACGCTGGCCCATTGCGGCGCAGAGTACCGCAACCCGTTTTCCGTGGTTGGTGTTCACCCCGATATATGCAATTTCCACCATATCCAGGGCCTGGGCAAGCACCCGGATCAGCGCGTCCATTTGTATGATCATACTATCAGTATAGTACAGGTACCCGGTGATCTGCCATTGCGCGATTGAGGACGAATGATTATGCCCCGGGGTAAGCGCGCTTTTAGCGGTTCCGCCCGCACATCCCTGATGCAGTACCCTGCCCGCTCTTGAACACGGCCGCATTGTAAGCCCGAATGTTCGTGTGGTCCGCGGTTAAAACATTATATCCTATCCCACAACTTCTGCGCGTGTTCCCGCGATTTTGCCATCAGCGCTTCCTCGTCGATGTTTACAAGTACGCGATCCTTCATGACGATTCTGCCGTTGATAATCGTGGTATCCACGTGACGGCCTGAAACGCCGAAAAGAATGTGGCTGTTAATGGTATTCGCGTTAAGCGGAGTCGGCCCCCTGTAATCGACGATGATGATATCCGCGTAATGGCCGTTCGCGAGAACGCCCACCTTCCCCTTGATAAAACGTTCCATGATTTTTTTGTTGTTATCAAAAAGCATTGCGGGCGGCTCCGCCCAGGCAGCCGAGGGAATGGCCTTTGCGTGCTTGTGGAGGATTGCCGCGGTCTTGTAGGATTCAAGCACATCGGCTGCATAGCCGTCCGTCCCCATTCCTACGAGCACCCCCTTTCTCAGCATGTCCAATACCGGAGAAACACCCACGGCATTTCCCATGTTGGACTGGGGGTTATGCACCACCGCGACTCCGCTTTTTTTAAGCATTTCCATTTCTTCTTCCGTTATGTGAATGCAGTGAACCGCGATTGATTTTTCGGAAAGCACGCCGTTTTTATAAAGCCGCTCAATAACCCGTAAACCGTATTTGGAAACCGCGTCAATCACATCCTCAATGCCCTCGGCGGCGTGGATATGGAAGCCGACTCCGGCGGCGTCTGCCGCCTCAATACAGCGGTCAAGTGTTCTTTGGCTGATTGTCATCTGGGCGTGCATGCCGAAAAGGGCGGTGAGCATATCGTCGTTTTGTTCTTTACAGTATTTAGCAAAATCGGCGTTTTCTTTAATGCCGGCGGAGATTGTTTTTTCGCCGTCCCGGTCTGATGTCTCGTAACAGCAGTTGCTGCGGATGCCGAAAAGTCTCGCGGCCTCGGCGATTTTGAAAAGACTGCCTTCCACGGCAAAAGGACTAGCATGATGATCGATTACCGAAGTAACCCCTGAACGGATTTCATCGATCATGGGGCCGATACAGCTGTAATACACGTCTTCCAGGGTAAGCTGTTTATCCAGCCGCCACCAAAGCCCCGAAAGCACTTCACCGAAAGTGGTTGCGGGCTTTCCCCCAAGGGAGATACCTCTGGCAAAAGTGGAATAGTAGTGCATGTGGGTATTGATAAAACCCGGCATCACCAGTTTTCCCTTCGCGTCAATAAATTCGGCGCCGGGATACTTTGCGCGTAACACTGCGGCTTCCCCGGTTTCCTTAATGAGATTCCCCTCAACGGCTACCGCCCCGTTTTCGATAAAGGGACAGGATGAGTCCCTGGTAACAATATTTCCGTTCCCGATTATAAACATGCTTTTCCTCCTAACAAATAGCCGTAGTCCTTCTCAATGGTCTCGATCATGGCGGCCCAGGCTTTTGGGATACTTTTCTCTCCCCTGCGGCAGCTTAACACTGATTTATCCTCCAGTCTGAGCTTATACGTGTCCGCGCCGGTTTTAAGAAAACCGGCGTTCTCACTGTCCGCGAAATCTTCCTCGCCGCTGAAAACAGTGAACTTGTCCCTGTAGGGCTTTCCCGCGTGGGGGCAAAAGGTCGCGCAGTTTCCGCATTCGTTGCAGATCCGGTCAATGTGCACGATTTGACGGCTTTCCCCGGACGCGCCGTCCGCAGGCAGTTTTACCGCCGCGTTGGCCCGGTTCGGGCAAACGTCGGTGCAGACCTCGCAGAGGGTATTGCAGGAAAGGCAGCGGTATCCATCGGTATTGTTTTTCTTTGCTTCAAGGATAATTCCTTTTTTGAAAATCAGGTCCGCACAATCAACAGGAGCGGAATCCGTAAAAGCAGCGGAAAAATCCGCTTCCAGGCCGAGTTTCTGCAGAATGTCCGCGGCCGCGGTCTTGCCGTCAGCGATGGCCTTGACCACCGTAGCGGGACCGGCCTTGCAGTCCCCCGCGATATACACGCCGGAAACGGAGCTTTCACCGGAGGGGGCGAGAACCGGCAGGCCCTTGGCGTTAAGCGCCAGCCCGTTACGCGCAAACGCCCCGGTATCGACCCTCGCGCCCACCGCGCCAATCACCGTGTCAAAACGCAATTCCTGTTTTTTACCGGCGCTTTCAATGCCCCTCCTGCCCGAAGAATCGTAAGCGCCGAGGCGCATTACCTCGCAGCCAAGAACACCGCCGGCCCATGCTTCGGGGGCCAAAAGTTCTTTAATTTCGATTCCGTCCGCCAGCGCCAGTTCCTGTTCTTCGCGCTGGGAAGGCATGAATTCTCTTGTCCGGCGGTAGACGATGGTCACCGATTCGACTCCCCTGTTCCGCTTCGCCGCCCTGGCACAGTCCATTGCCACGTCGCCGCCGCCTATGACGGCGACTCTTTTTCCCAGCGAAAGGCCGTATTGGGATTTTTTTGATTCTTCCAGAAAGCGCAGGGCGTCAATAATGTTTTCATTGCCCTGTTTTACCGGAGGGGCGCCTTCTTTCCAGGCGCCAGCGGCTATGACGATATACTCGTGTTTTTTCTTCAATTCGGCAATCGAATACGCTTCCTGCACGTTGAAGCGGAATTCCACGCCGCTTTTTTCCGCCATGCGGAAGTCGCGTGAAATCGCCTCGTCAGAGATTCTGAAAGAGGGGATCACATATCGCACAATGCCGAAAGGTTTTTCCCGCTTTTCGTAGACCGTCACCGCCACGCCGTTTCTCCGCAAAAACACCGCCGCGGCAATGCCTGCCGGGCCCGCGCCTATTACCCCAACGGATTTAGCGGTTTTAAGTTCCGTTACGCGCAAAGAATCGGTAAACGCTTCCTGCCCCTTGTCGGCGGCAATGAGCTTGGCCTGCCGTATCCCCAGCGGATCCTCATAATCAAGCCTCGTGCATTTGTGCTGGCACTGGTGATCGCAGATCGTCCCGGTAATGGAGGGCGCGGTATTATCCCTGGCGATTATTTTGAAAGCCCCGGCATAATTCTCTGCCGCCACGGCCGCAAGATAATCGGGAATACGCTGGTGAATGGGACAGCCGCCTTCCATGCAGGGCGCTTTTGCGCAGTCAAAAAGGGGCAGGACGCTCGTCGTTTTTCTCAAACCGGCCTGACGGTACTCCTTGCGGAAACGGTTCTGCGCGGGAATAGATTCGGATAGGGCTTTCAGCGCGTCCACATTGATAAGGGCCGCGCCCGCGGACGGCGCTTTGCCAGGCGTTTTTTCAGCAAGTTCCGCAAGCTGGGTGAGGCGCTCGTAACCTCCGGGTTTCAGTATCGTGGTAGCCACTGTTACCGGCCTGATGCCTGTCTCAAGAATATTTTCAAGGTTAAAAAAATCGGCGCCGCCGGAATAGGATATGGGAAGCGCGCCCTTGAAAGCCTCAGATATTTTTTTTGCAACATTGATAGAAAGGGGGAACAGGGAACGGCCTGACATATACATTTCATTCCCCGGTAATTCATTTCTTTTTATTTCCACCGGAAAGGTATTGGTCAATTTTACCCCGAAGCTGAGTTTCCGTTCCTTTGCCAGAGCCATAAGGCGGGTGAACATATCCACCGCGTCATTAAATTGCAGATCATTTTTGAAATGATGATCGTCAAAGGAAATGTACCCATAACCGATTTCATCCAGAATCCCGCGGGCGGTTTCGTAACCCAGCAGGGTGGGATTGCACTTAACATAAGTGTGCATTCTTTTTTTGGTGATCAAATATCCGGCTATTTTTTCAATCTCTTCTCTGGGACAGCCGTGCAGAGTCGAAAGGGTGATGCTTGATGAAACCTCCGGGGAAATTGACTCAAGGTCTTTTTTGCCGAAGCGTTCAAAAGAACCGATGTTATCCGCAATAAACCGGTAACAGCGTTTCCATATTTCGGTGTTTGCGGCGTTCTTCATCCCCTCAATATAAGAATCGATCTTTTCCGATTTGATTCCGTCAAGGCTGTAACCGACGCTCATATTGAAAATAAGGCCGCCCGTATCGGCGATATTCAATTCTTTCGCAAAAATGTGACAGAGAAACCACGCCTTAATATATTCTTCCTGCGCCCCGGCAACGGTCAACTCGGTTGACCATTCCACATTGTAGCCTTCGTCCACGGTGTTAATGCAGGGCCTTGCAACGGCCTTTCGCAGTTCTTCCCCGTCCATGGTCTGCACGGTTTTCAGTTCCATAAAACGCGCACCGGCCAGGTATGCCGCGAGAATATTCTGGGCAAGCTGGGAATTGGGGCCGGCGGCAGGACCCAGGGGAGAACTTATCCGCGTTCCGAATAACTCCGTCTGGCCCTGCCCTTCTCCGGGACGGTAAAATTTTTCTTTTCGGATGCCGAAAATCGAACCGTGATTTTTGTATTCTCCCTGTACCCAGCCTATCAATTCCTGAAACGGAATCGGCCTCATTATTTCACTCATGACTCTCCCTCTCTTAAAAGTAATGGCCGCACTTTCAAAATCCGCTGGTCCGGCAGGACCATGATTCTGAAAGTGCCGCCTTATAAAATTAATTCTTCACCTTTTCAGTAACCCTTTTCTTCTCCTCACGAATAATAATGTTGAGGATAATCGCCGTGATTGCCGCGGGGACTATGCCGGAACCGCCGAAGATGAGGCTGACGACGCCGGGCAGATACCGGAGCGCGGCGCTGTTGGCGCCCAGGCCGTAGCCCAGACCGAGCGAAACGGAAATGATGGTAATGGTGCGGGTCGTTATCGGTTCTTTGGTGATGAGCTGGATACCGCTCACCGCTATCGAGGCGAACATCATTACCGCCGCGCCGCCAAGAACACTTTGCGGCATGATGGAGATGATGGCGGCAAGTTTGGGCAAAAGCCCGCAGAGCACGAGGAAAACGCCGCCGAGCGAGATGGAAAAACGGTTAACGACTTTTGTCATAGAGATAAGGCCGACATTCTGCGAAAAAGACGTATTGGGCAGAACGCCGAAAAGCGACGCGAGGAACGAACCCGTGCCGTCCGCGATAACACCGCCGGAAAGCTCTTTGTTGGTGGCGTTACGGCCAAGGCCGCCGATGGCGACGCCGGAAATATCACCTACTGTTTCAACGGCGGTAACGATAAACATGATGCCGATGGGAATGATCGCCCGCGTATCAAAAACCAGTTTGACCGGGAAAAGCTTCGGCACGGCAAACCATGAAGCTGCCGTGACTTTGTCCCACTGGAGAACCCAGCCCTTGATGAACTGCGCGCCCTCAAACTCGGCGATGGTCGGAAGAATGAGCGCCATGATTCCGCAGACGATATAACCGATGATAATGCCGAACAGTATGGATGCCGAGCTGAAAATCCCCCTGCCTTTATGTTTGAACAGCAGTATCGCGATCAGCACGATGAGGCCGACCAAGAGGTTTTCAGGGGAACCGTAATCTTTGGCCACGCTGCCGCCGCCGAACGAGCCGATGCCGACGCTAATCAGCGAAAGCCCGATTGAAAGCACCACCACTCCGGTGACCACCGGGGGGAAGAACTTCCGCAGGGGCTTCAGGCAAAATCCGAGCGCCACCTCAAAGAGACCGCCGACAAAACCTGCCCCCAAAATCGCGCCGTAACCGATTATGCCGCCGCCCATAACGCCCGCCACGCTCCGGCACACGCCTATGAAGCCTGAGCTTATACCCATAACGATGGGCAGCCGCGCGCCAATCGGCCCGATGGTAAAAATCTGCACCAGGGTCATAATACCGGCAATCAGCATGGCGTGCTGCAAAAGCGTTATTTGCAGCGCGCTTCCCGACGCTATGCCACAGGCCGCGGTGATGAGCAGTATGGGAGTCAGGTTTCCTGCAAACATTGCAAAAACATGCTGCATTCCCAGCGGGATAGCCTGCCTGAGGGGCAGCCGCCCTTCAAGGCTTGTGGGACTGCCCATGACGGGCGTTTTTTTCTCTGACATAGATATTCTCTCCTCTTGTTGTAAAAAAATTAACAGCGAAAAACGCCGCTGTTATGGGACAATAACCGTGCCCGTCTTGCCTTCAATACCGTCCCGCGCTTTTTGCAGCAGGGTGATCAATGCTGTCCTTTGGACAGCTTCTGTCCGCGAAGCGCCCGCCTGCGAAGCCGCTTTCACAAAAGAAACCGCCGCCTGGACCTTGGGAAGCATCGAGCCTTTGGCGAACTGGTTTTCCGCGATGCAGCGCTCCGCGTCCGAAACGGACAGAGAGTCAAGCCACTTTTGATCGGGTTTACCGAAATTGATCGCCACTTTCTCAACAGCGGTAAGGATGATCAGCATGTCCGCGCCGATCAGTTCCGCGAGTTTGGCGGCGGAAAAATCTTTGTCGATTACCGCGCTTTTCCCCCGGTACTGGCCGTTTTCCATCGCCACGGGAATGCCGCCACCCCCTGCCGCCACGGGGATATATCCCGCGGCAAGCATGGCCTTGACGATATCGGCCTCGACGATGTTCACCGGTTTGGGAGAGGCCGCCACCTGCCGCCAGCCCCGGCCCGCGTCCTCCATCACGGGAATACCCTTCGCGCGAAGAACCTGCGCTTCGGCCTCGTTCATAAAACCGCCGATGGGCTTGCTGGGGTTGAGGAACGCGGGGTCCGCGGGATCAACCTCAACCTGGGTGATGATAGTCGCCACCGGCGTGGAGATGTGCCGGGCGTCCAATTCTTTGCGAATGGTGTTCTGCAGATCGTAGCCGATGTAACCCTGGCTTAACGCCACGCACACACTCATGGGCAGAATGGGGAAATGGGGATCCGCTTTGGCCGCGGTTTCAAAGGCCGTCTCAATCATCCCCACCTGCGGCCCGTTGCCGTGCACGATCACGATCTCGTGCCCCGCCTCCACCAGGTCCACAATCGCCTTCGCAGTTCCCTGGGCGGCTTCCATCTGCTCTTTCAGGTTTTCACCCAGGGCGTTTCCGCCCAGGGCAATGACGATACGCTTTTTCATATACGCGCCCGCGTCCTAAGAAAAGCAGCGGAGAATGTTTCGGGAAACCAGATGGCTTAAGGTCTCCTGGGGACACTTGAACTTTGAAAGGAAGATCATCGCCGCGATAATGTACGGCTTGTGGCTGGCCTGCCTGTACAGGGGAACCCGGTAGCGGTCAAACACCGACGCGGCAACTTCTCCTTCTTTGCAGCTAACGCCGGTAATATCCGCAGGCAGGCAGTGAAGGTACAGGCCTTTTCCGTCACGGCTTGACTTCATCAATGCTTCCGTACATTCCCAATCCTTGTGCTGGGCATTCTGCGCGAGCAGATCTTTTTCCAGGGCCTTGATGCCGTCAAAATCACCGGCGCCGTAAAGGTCGGTCCGTTTTTCCATGGCGGCGAAAGGCGCCCAGCTTTTCGGGTATACAATGTCCGCGTTCTTAAAAGCCTCGGCCATGGAATTGGACTTGATGAATTTGCCGCCGCTTGCCGCCGCGTTACGCGAAGCGACTTCTTCAACTTCGGGCATCACTTCGTAGCCTTTGGGATGAGCCAGATGAACCTCCATGCCGAAGCGGGTCATAAGACCGATAACGCCCTGGGGCACCGAAAGGGGTTTGCCGTAGGAAGGCGAATAAGCCCATGTCATGGCGACTTTTTTCCCCTTCAGTTTATCCACGCCGCCGAAGTAGTGGATAATGTGATTCATGTCCGCCATGATCTGGGTGGGATGATCGATGTCGCACTGAAGGTTCACCAGCGTGGGGCACTGCTCCAGATTGCCGTCAATGTGGCCTTCCCTCACCGCGCGGGCGACTTCCCGCATATAGGTGTTTCCTTTACCGATGTACATGTCATCCCGAATGCCGATTACATCCGCCATAAAAGAAATCATGTTGGCGGTTTCGCGTACCGTCTCGCCGTGGGCGATTTGGGATTTCCCCTCGTCAAGGTCCTGCACCTCAAGGCCCAGCAGATTACAGGCCGAGGCAAAACTGAAACGGGTCCTCGTCGAGTTGTCCCTGAACAGGGAAATGCCCAGGCCGCTGTCGAAAACCCTCGTGGAGATATTGTTCTCCCGCAGCCAGCGCAGGGCGTCCGCAACGGTAAAAGTTGCCACAATTTCATCGAATGATTTTTCCCAGGTAAGGAAAAAATCCCCGCCGAACATATCTTTGAAATTGAGTTGATCCAGTTTGGACATGTACTGATTGATGTAAGCCATTTATAACTCCTTGTTGAGCCTTTGCCATAAATTCCGGAAAGGTCTCTTAGATTTATTTGAGGGGAAAAGCCTCCCCCGGCCGGTAAACGCACGACGTCAAGCCGTGCGGATAAACAAAGATTGCAAAAAAACCCGCGAGCGCAACAGGCTGCCGGTGACCGCCACCGGATAGCCGTTATTTTTTCGCGGCCTTTTTTACCGCCGGTTTTTTGGCGGCGCTTTTTGGGGCCGCCGTCTTCTTTGCGCCCGCCGCTTTTGCCGGGGCCTTTACCGCTTCTTTCTCCAGTTCCCCGCCGGTGTAGATAGAGGGCAGGGCGGCGTAGACTGCGGCGCAACGGACCAGATCCGCCTTCCATGTCTTTTCGTTGGGCGCGTGGGCCTGCGCTTCCTTGCCGGGGCCAAAGCCGATACAGGGAATATTGTTCCGGCCCATAATCGAAACGCCGTTAGTCGAAAATGTCCATTTGTCAACTTTGGGCTTGCCGAACATTCCCTCGTAGGCTTTCACCATGGCCCTTGTGGGCTTGGCGTCTTCGGGAATTACCCAAGTGGGGAAGTAGCAGTCTATCGGGTACAGCACGCCGGTGTAGCTGGGCCGGTCGTATTTGTACATGCTGACTTTGGCCTTGTATTTTTTCACCGTGGGGAGGGCGGCGATTTCTTTGAGCGCGCTCCGGTAGGTTTCCCCCCAGGTGAGACGCCGGTCAATGGAAATGGCGCACATATCCGCGACGGCGCAGCGGCTCGGTGAACTGAAATAAATCTGCGAAACCGCGAGACTACCCTTGCCCAGGAAGGGATCGTTTTTCAGCTTTTTGTTCAGGGCCTTCACCTCCGCGAGAATCTCGCCCATTTTGTAAATGGCGTTATCCCCCCGCTCGGGCGCGGAACCGTGACACGAAATACCCTTCACCTCTACCCGTATCTCCATGCGGCCCCGCTGGCCGCGGTAGATATTGCCGTCGGTAGGTTCGGTAATAACCACAAATTCGGGCCTGATTTTTTCTTCCTTGATGATGTATTCCCAGCACAGGCCGTCGCAGTCTTCTTCCTGCACCGTGCCCGTTACCATTACGCGGTATTTTTCGTTCAGGAGGCCCAGTTCCTTCATGATCTTCGCGCCATAAACCGCCGCTACCGGCCCGCCCAGTTGATCCGAAGTGCCGCGGCCGCCGATTTCCTTCTCGGTTTCAAAGCCCTCGTAAGGATCGAACTTCCAGTTGTCCCGGTTGCCAACGCCGACGGTATCGATGTGGCCGTCAAAGGCAATGAGGGTCTTGCCCGTTCCCATGTAACCAATGACGTTGCCCATCTTGTCGATACCGGCCTCGTCAAAACCGGCTTTCTTCATCTCTTCCACAATGCGGGCGGCGGTTTCTTTTTCGCCGCAGCTCTCGCCGGGAAGCCGCACCAGATCCCGAAGGAACCTGGTCATGTCCGCCTTGTATCCTTCGGCGGCCCGTTTAATCGCTGCAAAATCTAACATCGTTATCTCCTTACATATTCCCGCTGGGAAATTCCCCGTCCCAGACTACGTCACGAAATTTTTCAGGATCGGTGTTTCCTTCGGTACTGAAAAGCAATACCACTGAGTCGGCGTTTATTCCCAGGGCTTCGCGGAAGTCCCTGTACTCCGCGTCTCGGAGCAGGGTAAAGAGCAGCCCCGCGGTAACCGCGCCGGATTCCCCGGAGATCACCTTGTTGTCGCCCTTGAGGGGAACGGCCAGCACGCGCATACCGCGGGAGGCAACCCAGTCGGGGGCGGAGACAAAAAAGTCCGCGCAATTTTTTAATATTTCCCAGGAAATGGTATTGCCCTCGCCGCAGGCAAGGCCGGCCATGATCGTGGTCAAGTTCCCTTTAACAGCGACAAGTTTTCCGGCCAGGTTGGAAATATACAGGCAGTCCGCGGCGGACGCTTCCGTCACCACAACCTTCGGCGGATTATCGGGGAAAATGTTGGCAAAATAACCGGCCACCGAGCCGGCCAGAGAGCCGACCCCGGCCTGCACAAAAATATGAGTCGGCCGTTCAAACCCCGCTTCCTTAAGCTGCCTGGCCGCCTCGAATGACATGGAACCGTAGCCCTGCATGATCCAGCCGGGGATCTCCTCGTAGCCTTCCCACGCGGTGTCCTGCACCATAACCCCGTGAGGGTCACGGGATGCCTTTTGGTTCGCCAGCCGCACCGCATCGTCATAGTTCAGATCGGTAATACCGGCGTCGGCCCCTTCCGCGAGAATGTTTTGCAGGCGGGTCTGTGAAGAACCCTTGGGCATCAGCACCACCGATTTTTGCCGCAGCTTGTTGGCCGCCCATGCCACGCCTCTGCCGTGGTTGCCGTCGGTGGCGGTGTAAAAAGTGATGTCGCCTAACTTTTGCTTGGTCTCGTCTGAAACCAGCGTGTTGTAATCGAGTCCGGAAATGTCTTTCCCAAGCTGCCGGGCAATGTATTTGCCGATGGCATAAGAGCCGCCCAGCACCTTGAAGGCGTTAAGATCAAAACGGAAAGATTCGTCTTTAACAAAGATTCCTTTAATGCCGAAGTAGGCGGCAAGGCGGGATAAATTCACCAGGGGCGTTTCACCGTATTGCGGAAAACTCCGGTGAAAGCGGCAGGCCTTCTCCATTTCGGCGGCGCTCATAAGGGAGAGGCTTTTGGAGCAATCCGTTTTGGGCATTTCGTTACGCGCCCATTTTATCAGATTTCTGATTTTCGTCCTCCTTGGTTCCGCCGCTACCCAATTTCCGCTATAGCTTCAATTTCCACCAGCACACTTTTGGGAAGCTGCCTGACCGCCACCGTCGAACGGGCGGGCTTGCCGGTAAAATGCTTCGCGTAAACTTCGTTAAAAGCGGTGAAATCGCCCATGTCCGCCAGAAAACAGGTGGTTTTCACCACTTTTGCCAGGGATGAACCGGCCGCTTCCAGAACCGCCTTCAGGTTTTTGATAACCTGCTCGGTCTGTTCGGCAACGCCGGTTCCCGTAACCTCCCCGGTTCCCGGCAAAAGCGGAATTTGACCGGAGCTAAACACCAGATTTCCCGATATAAAAGCCTGGGAATAAGGCCCGATGGCCGCCGGAGCGGCGCTGGTTTGTACAACTTTCATGGTTTCTCCTTAACTTTATTTCATTAAACCACTAAACTTTTTTTTAGTCAAGTAAAAAAACTCAAAATTTTGAAAATTCAAGAACAGTCTGCTTTTTTATTGTTCTTTTGAAAGGCATCGGCGTGTTTATTCGAAAGTCTGGTTTAATACCAGGGCAAGCGCAGCTTGCCAGGCATGCTGCGCTTGCCGCGGTTCAAACAACATACTACGTACAAAAATTTAGTATTAAACCAAGAACCCGCTTACGCGGGGGAGGGTATAATAAACTTCCTATCGAACGAGCCTCTGATCGAACTAATGCAACGTTTAAGATACCTCGGAGCTTGCTCCTCGGAGGCTCATCGCCACAGCGATCATCGCTGACATGATAGAGCTGATCCGGTTTAAGAACGCCAGGGCATTTACCGGTTACCTGCGTTCCGCGCCGAAGGCGGTCAATTCGAATACATCGAGGAGTGTACGGGAAACGAACAAAAAGGGGAGGAAGCTGAGCGCAATGCGCGCTCTTGAATAAAGATAAAGAAGATATTTATACTTGCGTAAAACAGGATGGTAAACAGAGTGGTTACTACAAAAAAAGCAATAAGTATGCGCACAAAAATTCTCCTTTCCTGTATCAGTTGTACGCTGCTTGCGCTGGTGGTGCAGACTGCGTTATTTCAACAGTCTTCGTCGCGCATTATTCTTGATCAGGCACAGGAAATAAGCCGGAGCACCTTAAATAACTTACAGGAAGATCTCTATGATTTTAATAAAGCCATCGAAAACAGTCTGATAAAAATTTATAATCAAAACAAGTTTATTCGGGATATTTCTTTGGGAAATACCTATGAAGAATTGAAGGCTATCCACAGTCAGATTTCCTATGATCTGGTGCATAGCGCGTTTTCCCCCGCTCAAAATTTGACCTCCCTTTATGTGTATACTCCGGCGCATGAACTCATCAGTGTATATCACCATGCGCAGACGCCTATTTATTCTTACCCGGATGATATTTTTGACGGAAAACACGATTACAATTCTGATATAGTCCGGCGATATATTGCGTCAAATGAGCGCATCATGCTGGTTTCGAGTTATTACAATAATAACAGGGAAACGAATTTAATACGGTACGTACTTAAAATATACCGGAACAATTCTGTCTGCGCCGGATATTTGGTCTGCGATGTGGATACCAAACCTTTTGTGCAGCTTATGAAAAAATACCGGTATTCAAATCAACAGGTTATCTGGTTACAGCCAAGCGGTGACCGGGTAGCGTTATTTCTCGGCGATTTAACGGAGGAAAAACCGCGAAAAGCTAATTTGGAAGAACGGCAAAAGGAGTATGAGCGAATTTCCGCTTCGATTGCAGGGCAGACATGGGCAGGCGGTGAAATATCGTTTGGGAAAGAATACGTGCTGTTTCGTTCACAGGAATACAAATACGATTTTAACGCTTATTCCCTGATGCACAAGGCTGTATTAGAAATGGGACAGGCAGTACTCATGCGGAACGCTGTCTTTGTGCTTTTTTTTACGTTGGGATGGTTCTCCCTTCTGTTTTTGGTAATTTCAAATGGTTTAACAAAACCATTGCGCTATATGGTTCAAACCATGAACAGAATACGGCATGGAGAAACCCATCTGCGCCTGAAACCAATGACAAAAAATGAAATCGGCGTGTTGGGACAGGAATTCAACGACATGCTTGATGAAATCGAGCAACTTATAAAGGAGCAGTATGAGACAAAATTGCTGGTCAATGACGCACGTTATAAAGCTTTGCAAGCCCAGGTAAATCCCCACTTCCTCTATAATACCCTGGATACTATGGGCGGAATAGCCGCCTCGCAGAATTGCCCTATCGTTGTAACATTATGCAAGGCCTTGTCCAATATTTTTCGTTATAATTTAAACATGGAAGACAGTTTTGCCACGCTGGAAGATGAGATATTGCATATTAAAAGCTATATGTACGTCATGAATGTTCGCATGAACGGCAGTATACGCCTTGGCTACCGAATTGACAGCGCATTATTTCACATAAAGATACCACGCTTGTCAATACAGCCCCTTGTGGAAAACGCGATCCAGCACGGCCTTAAAAACACACGGCATGAAAAGGAAATACAGATAGGGGCGGAACGGAAAAAACAAATGCTCTTGATCTGGGTCTGGGACAACGGGGTTGGAATGGATGCCGATGCCATGAACCGGCGTTTGCATATCTTGGACCGTGATGTGCTGCAAAGGGGCAGTTCTATCGGTATTGATAATATCAATGCAAGGATACGCCTGTTGTATGGAGGGAATTATGGCGTACTCGTAGAAAGCGCCATAGGTGAGGGCAGCCGGGTCTCTATTTGTATTCCTATCGATGAGGGGACGCCGGAAAATGACTGACCTGTTCCGTATACTTGTAGCGGATGATGAATACTGGATACGGCAAAACCTGAAAGGGATATTGAATTGGGAAGCACATTCCTTTGTATTTCTTGAGTCTGCGGAAGACGGCGAGCAGGCTTTGGAAAAAATTCGTTCCCAGCATCCCGACATAGTTATTACCGATGTGAATATGCCTTTTATTACAGGAATCGAGCTAATAAAAATTGGCTGCACAGAAAATCCTTCCATTGTTTTTATCGCGCTCAGCGGTTACAGCGATTATGAATATGTAAGGCCCGCGTTAGTTGCCGGGGCTATTGACTATCTCCTAAAGCCTGTATCAAAAGGGGATTTATTGACGGTATTGAATAAAGCGGTAGAACATATCCTAAGAGTCCGTCTCCAAAACCAGAAACAGCGGGAAATAAAGGAAAAGCTGCGAATCGCGACGGGGACAGCTATTGATTATGAATTAAGCCAGCTTATTCACCAAACCGGTGATTCGGAATTACAGAAACAGATACAGGGACGGCTGGCGGAATATGAACTGGATTTTGCCGGTTTTACCATGATCGCGTTCCATACCGTTGCGCTGGCCAGGATTCTTCGAAACCGGGAAGATACCACGTCAGACAAGCTGATTTTGGAGATTAAAGAACAGATAACAATATCGGCGGAAGGCAGCAAATACCTCGTTTTCCACTATACCTTTAAAACGAATGAATTTTTTCTGGTTACGGACATGAACCGGTCAAAACTTGGGAGTATATGCAAACGGCTGGCCCAAATACTGCGTGAAATAACCGGATTTCCGGTAACGGTGCTTGTAAGCCGGCATTATGTCGCTTTTTCTGACCTGCGGAATGCTTATAATGAAACAAAAGCGGCCCTGCTTTCACAGCCCTATTGTACGCAAAATACGGTTCTCTATTCCGGCGATACCGGCAACCGAAGTTTCCTAAGGCGCATAAGCGCGGAGCAGGAAAAAGAGCTGCAATTTTCGATATCGAGCGGCAACCGATCCCTTTTTCAGCATATTTTATCTGAACAAACAGGCTTGTTTCAATGTGTGGAACAAAATTGGACTTATGCCGAAGTGAGGCAGACAATTGACAGCATATCCTGGCTGTTACGTAGCGTTGATTCTATTGACAGTACACAATTGCTTGTTTTGGATAATCTTGCCGAACTTCTGCTCGCCGCTGTTGACGGATTTGACGTTGAAGAAATGCGCGGCATTATAGAACAGATGACAGATGAGGTGTTTGGGGATGTTCCTGCAAAAAAACAGAGCGAAGGTATGCGTCAAACCGTGATCAACGTAAAAGAATATATCGATAAGAACTATTCTGAGGATCTCTGGTTGACCGGCCTTTCGCGGAAATTTAATGCCGAAAGCTCTTATCTTTCCAAAACTTTTAAGAACATTGTCGGTGAAAATCTGATGTTCTACATCGCGAAGATGAGAGTTGAAAAGGCAAAAATACTTTTACACAAGAATGAACTTAGCATCACCGATATTGCGCTACTGGTCGGATACGGAGACTATTCCTATTTCAGCCGGGTTTTCCGAAAGATAACCGGGTTAAGCCCTCGGGAATACAGGGAGAAAAAAGCTTATGAAGAAACTTAAAAAAACATTGTTTTGTGTTGTTTTGCCGTGTTTGCTTCTGGCGGGATGTTTTCCCGGTTTCCGGCAGGAACAGGAATATCCGCGGAAAACGGTGTTTACTATTTTGTTCGGACAATCCAATTCCGATCCCGGATTGGAAGATATGTTTACCGAAAAATTAATCAGGGAGTTTCCAAATGTGACTCTGGAATGGGAAAGTTTTGATTGGGGGGATTATTTTTCTTCCGAGATGCAGGCAAAGATTGCCTCCGGCGAGGTGCCGGACATCATCATCGGCAAGGCGCAGGATGTCGCCGCTTACCAGCCTTCCGGTTTTTTTGCGCCCTTTAGACCGGAAGAGTATGAGCGGATACAGAAGGATTGGCTTGATAGTGTTACGGTTAATAGTGAAGTGTACGGCCTTCCGTACAATGCTTTCTATCAGGGAGTACTGTATAATAAAAACATATTCTGGCGGTATGGTCTTGAGGTTCCTGCTACCCTGGAAGATATGGATAATGTCATCCGGCGCCTTGAGGAAGTAGGCATTACGCCTTTTGCCGCCCATTTTCGCGAAAACTGGTACGCGGGAAATATAACTATGCAATTCGCTATAAACGAGGTGTTTGCCCGAAATCCGGAATGGGGTGAGGAGTTCCGTTCGGGGCTGCGCTCCTTTTCCGAATCCGGGGAATATGCCGCGTGTTTGCGTCAGGTGGAGACTTTATGGAAACATACCTGGAAGGATGCGGCTGCCGTAAATCAGAGTGAGTGCGCCAAACGATTTGCGAATGAGGAAGCCGCGATGTACCTGACCGGTACCTGGTCGGTACAGGATTTGTTTTCTATCCGTCCAAATCTTATGATCGGTATATTTCCTTACCCCAATAAAACCGGAGACGCCCGGCTGATTTTTGAGCCTAATCTGACATTCATGAAAAACACGGAGAGTCCCAATTTAGAATTGGCGGAATTGATGATAGCGTCGATTTACCGTGACACGGAACTAGCCAGGACAATCTGCGATTTTACCAGAACAACACCGCTCTTAACAGGGGTACAGACCGACAGCTTACAGCGGGTTGAAGAAGATATTAACGCCTACAAAAACGCGGGGAAGATTGTCGATGCCACCCTGGGTAACCGGCAGCTTGTATGGCGGTTTCAGGCGGCGTGCGCCGCTCAAATCAACGCATGGCTTAGCGGTAAGATTCCATTTGAAGATGTCCTGCAATTTGCGGACGATAACCGTTTTGAGAGCGGGGCCATGTTCAGATGAGCCTCCGCGGAGCAAGCTCCGCGGTATCTTAAGTGTTGCATTAGTTCGATCTGAGGCTCGTTCGATAGGAAGTTTATTATAACGTCTGCTTTAATACCAAAATTTTGTAAACGTTGCGTCATTTGAGCCGGAGCAGAGCTTGGCAAGCGCAGCATGCCTGGCAAGCTGCGCTTGCCCTGGTATTAAACCAGACTTTCGAATAAAACTCAGGGATTCCCTGGAAAATGCCGTTTCCGGGGATGCCGCACATTTCAAAAAAATCCAGGTAAATTTTCCAAAAATGTCCTATTGCTAAGAATCATTGGGTGATAAGGTTGTAGAAAGTCAAAGACCACCGGCATAGCCGGTGATTTTATCAATTCCAATAATCTTACAGGAGGAGAATATGAGAAAATTGTTAATTGGTTTGTTGATGCTGGTAACCGTTTCCGCGGTTTTCGCGGGTGGCGGTTCGCAAGGCGGCTCACAGGGAAGATCTCCTGCTGCAACGGAGACCATAACTCTAAGGGTTCTGGCCGGGCAGTCTACAACCGACGCCGGTATCGAAAAAATGATCGATGAGGCGCTGGCAAAGAAATACCCGGAAATCAAGCTGGAATGGGAATGTGTCGATTGGGGCAAAGATTTTCAGCCAAAGATGCAGGTCTATATCCAGTCAGGATTGCCGGATATTATGATTGGAAAGGCGCAGGATATTGCCACCTATGGTTCTCAGGGGCTGCTTGGCGATCTAACCGGCAAGCCGTATTTACGGGAAGTTCTGGACGCCGCCATTCCCGGTGTAACACTGAACGGTAAAGTATACGGGGTTACTTACAACGCGCTGTATCAGGGTGTATATTACAACCGGGCGCTTTTCAAAAAGTACAATGTGAAGATCCCCGATACACAGCAGGAATTACAGGCCGCGATTAATACGTTCAAAGCCAATGGGATTGTCCCGTTTGGTACACACATGCTAGATACCTGGAGTATCGGCAATGTAACGATGCAGTTCGCGGTTAATGATGTTTTTGTTAAAACTCCCGATTGGGGCGATCAGTTCCGCGCCGGGAGAGTCAATTTCTCCGATTCCCCCGAATACCGGAGCTGTTACGAATACAACAAGCTGATATATGACAACACCTGGAAGGATCTGACATTCTCAATGGAACAAACCGCCTGTGACGCCAGAATAGTTACCGGCGAAGCCGCCATGAAGGTCTCCGGTTCCTGGTCCATACAGAATTTCCTGGATATTGACCCGGACTTTGATTTTGGTATTTTCCCGTTCCCCAACAAAAACGGGAACGCAAAACTGCTGTTCGAACCTAATATCACCTTTATGGCCAGCGCCAGGAGCGCCCACAGAGACGCTATAGACAAGGTTTTTGAGGTTATAACTTCCGACAAGGAACTTGCCAGAAGAATATACGATTTTACAAAAACCGCGTCTATGATAAAAGGCGCTACTCCCACGTTTGCCAATCCCAGCCAGTCAGATATAGACAACTACGCAGCCCAAAACCGCATCCAGGATGTTAACCTGGGCAACAACCAACTGCAATGGGGCGGGTTTCAGGAAGAAAACGCCAAGGATATTGCCGAATATCTTCAGGGTAAGATCACGCTGGATACCGCTTTGAAAGCGGCTGATGCCAGACGGGCAAACAGCAAACCATAAAGTCTTTAACAAAGGAGAAAACAAAGGCGGCTTTCCTGACCGGAAAGCCGCCTTACTTTGACCCAAAGGCAGGCTATGAATAATAAATCCAGGGCGGCGCGCCGGGCGGAATTTCAATATATCTCTCTTGTCCTGCCCGGTATGATTGTATTTACCGTGGGGCTGATTATTCCAATGTTTTTGGGTTTCAGTTATTCTTTTACCAGTTGGAACGGTATAACGGCGGAAAAGCCTTTTATTGGAATGGGTAATTATTTCCGTATGTTTCGGGATAATTACGCAGGTTCCGCATGGTGGTTTACCCTGCGCTTTACCTTCTGGAATACGCTGATCCAAAACACGGCGGCCATTTTATTGGCGTCCGCGCTAGACAGCAAAATAAAACTAAAAAAAATCTTCCGCACCGGGTTTTTTATCCCCTGCCTTATCAGCGCCGTAGTTGTCGGCTTTGTGTGGCTGAAAATATACGGCAATGTTCTGCCCGCCTTAATGGACGCCCTAGGGCTTAACATTAATGTTATGCTCTTTGGCAGCGAGCGCACGGTTCTTACCGGCATGATTATCGCCAACAACTGGCAATGGATAGGATACTGGATGCTGATTTATTTGGCCGGCCTCCAGTCCATTCCCGAAAGCCTGTACGAAGCAGCGCGGATAGACGGCGCCAATGGGTTCCGTCAATTCGTGAATATAACGCTGCCCATGCTGGCGCCGGCCATGACTATATGCATTGTCGGCATTACAACAGGATCATTAAAAGTATACGATTTACTGGTTTCGTCCACGGGCGGCGGTCCCGGTCGCGCATCAACGTCTATCATCTACTATATATACAATACCGCAATCGGCGGCCGTCAGTACGGTTACGGCTCGGCTCTGTCTATTTCTTTGATCTTTGCCCTTTTATTGGTAGCGGTTTTACAAGTGGCGGTTCTTAAAAAAAGAGAGGTGCAGATGTGAAGGGACAAATTGCGGCATTTGGAAAGAAAAACAAAAATTCCGGCAGTATGTTTCTTGTGCAGATTGGAATATTTCTTGCCTTTTTGTTGTTTATCGCCCCTATATTCATAATCTTTAACTACTCTCTCAAAACAAAAAGGGAACTCTATATTGGTAATCCCCTGGCACTGCCTTCGTCCCCCAGCTTTGATAACTATATAAATGCCCTGGAAAAACTAAATCTGTCCACTACATTTTTTAATACGGTTTTTTATACGGCGGTATCGGCACTGATCTTGGCGCTGGTCTGCGGATCGGCGGCCTGGGTCATTGCCCGTAACAAAGGTAAATTTTATAAATTCGCTTACTTTTACTTTATTATCGGCATTCTCATACCCGCGCAGGCGCTCTTTCTGCCTATTTACATAGTCGGTTTCCGTACAGGACTTGTGAATACCCGGTTTGGGGTTATCATCATGTTTGTGGCGTCCAATATTTCTTTTGGTGTTTTTCTGATGACCAGTTTTATGTCCACTATACCGGTAGAACTGGAGGAAGCGGCCCGAATAGACGGCTGTTCGATTTACCGGAGCTACTTTTCTATTGTACTGCCCCTGCTTGCCCCCGCTATGGCCACGCTCATCATCATGCAGTCCTTCCAAATCTGGAACGACTATCTTATGCCAAGTTTATTTGTCAGCACCAATAAATTGAAAACCATGACCGTCGCTATACAGGCGCTTTTTTCCCAGCAAACCAGTGATTATTCCACCGCCTTTGCCGCCATTGTGCTGTCTGCGTTACCTATTACTATCCTGTTTATCAGTTTGCAGAAGTACTTCATTAAGGGTATGACTCTGGGTGCTGTAAAGGGATAAAATGAACATACAGCTTTATGAAAACAATCTCTATCTTGATATTAATGTGACGGAAGATGGGGATGTCCGCCTGTACAATCTTTCTCCATCGCCGTTCGCCGGCTCGGAACAGGGGAGGTTTTTCCGTCTGCTGGAGGTGCAGGGAACGGGGTTTAACCAGAATGACCATCATGGAAGCAAGCATACAGGGACTCAGCCCGGCAGCTTGTTTCGTTACGCGAATCATACAATCAGTCGCAATCAATACGGTAACAAGCTGGAATTGAAACAGAAGTGGCGGGGGTTGTTTGCTGTAAGTCATCTGCAATTCTATGATGATATTCCTGTTGTACGCAGTTGGACTGAACTGGAAAACTATTCAGAACAGGAAGATTTTCCGCTGGAGTATATCTCGTCATTTGTACTAACCGGGTTGTACCGGGGGAACGGTTCGGCGCGGGATGCCGATGGCATCTTCCATATTCCGCACAGCACATGGTTTGGAGAAGCCCAGTGGAAAGCCTATACAATTCAGGAAATGGGGTATGATGCGGTACATCCTGATTTTTCGCTGAAACGAATATCTTTATCAAGTACCGGAAGCTGGCCCTGTAGTGAACATCTGCCTATGGGAGGATACGAAAACAGTGACGGCCGCAGAAGTTTTGTGTGGCAGATCGAGACCGCCGCTGCGTGGGGCTGGGAAGCATCCGATATTGGCGGGGAACTCTATCTGCAAATCCACGGTCCTTCTTTTCAGGAAAGCGGTTTTTTTAAGCGGCTCAAGCGGGGTGAACATTTTCAGAGCGTACCCTGCGCAATCGCCTCTGTCAACGGCGGTTTCCAGGAGGGGATTCGGGCGTTGACCAAATACCGCCGGGTGATACGACGCAAAAACACCGACAACCAAAGCCCGTCAGTGATATTTAACGATTACATGAATTGTCTGATGGGAGATCCGACCACGGAGAAGGAACTGCCCCTTATTGACGCCGCAGCGAGTGCGGGCTGCCGGTATTACTGCGTGGACTGCGGATGGTACGATGACGGCCCCTGGTGGGACGGCGTCGGCCAGTGGCTCCCCGGCAAAGCCCGTTTTCCCAATGGCATTCATGAAGTTTTGGATCGCATCCGCGCCAGGGGTATGATTCCCGGTCTTTGGCTGGAATTGGAAGTCATGGGTATAGAATGTCCCCTGGTAAAAAATATTCCGAAAGACTGGCTCTTCCAGCGTAACGGCCTGCCCATCATTGATCACAGCCGTTACCAACTGGATTTTCGTAATCCGGAAGTGATCGTTTTTGCCAACAATGTTATCGACCGCCTCGTAGGGGAATACGGCGCCGGATATATAAAGATGGACTACAATATTAATTCCGGCGCCGGGACGGATCGAAATGCAGACAGCGCCGCCGCAGGGCTGCTTGAGCATACCCGCGCTTACCTTGCCTGGCTGGATACTGTTTTTAAGCGTTACCCTGAACTGGTTATCGAAAACTGCGGATCAGGCGGGATGCGTATGGAATATTCCCTGCTTTCGCGCCACAGCATACAATCAGTTAGCGACCAGACCGATTATCTGCGAATGGCGGCGATTGCCTGCAACTGTATGACCGCCGTTACGCCTGAACAAGCGGCGATTTGGAGTTATCCCCTGGCAGGCGGGGATGTGGAAGAAACGGTGTTTAACATGGTAAACGCCATCCTTCTGCGGATACATCAGAGCGGCCATTTGGCTAATCTGAAGGAAGATCGTATGCGGTATGTCAGGGAGGGAATAGCGTACCATAAGAGCATCTGTACCCGGCTTAAAGAAGGGTTGCCTTTCTGGCCTCTGGGCCTTGCCTCTTTCTCGGATAAATTCCTCTGCGCCGGTATTGAGTGCGGAACCACGCGCTATCTTGCCCTCTGGTGTACCGGTGAATCCGGCGGAACTTTTGAGCTGCCTATTCCCGCTGTCCCGGGTAAAGAATACCGCGTGAAATGTTCCTATCCTGAAGACTTGCCCGTTCCGACAAAATGGGAATTACAAAAATCCATGTTAACGGTTACCATGAAGGGAAAGACCGCCAGAATATTGGAAATGACTTTACGGTAAACCGCAAAAAAACTGCGCATAACCTGAAAGTAAATGCAACAGCCCTGACCGCGTTTTTTAGCCCACTGTCGCATGCGGCTCAAAGGCCGGCCTTTTCCCTTTTTTCCCCGGGCTTCAGCTTTTTTCGTAACAGAAGCAAAATCCCAATCAAAAGCGCGGTATACAGCAAACTGCTCCGGTAGCCCCAGGCGGGACCGAAAAAGCGGTTGGTCAGCCCGATGAGGAACTGTACTCCGGCATTGAGCGTGCCGCCTATGGCTATCATGGCGCTGGACAGTACCGGCGCGTCATCACCGAAGCGGACAATGGCCAGGGCCATTATCGTAGGCCAGAGCAGGGCGACAAAAAATCCCAGTGCCGGAAGCACGTAGATGCCCCTCGCTCCCAGACAGAAACCGGCAATGAAAATGAGCAGTATAATACACGCGAGGCCGATGAGGGAACGCAAATAGCCGATGCGCTCGACAAAAGCGCCGCAGGCAAGACGGGAAAGGGTGAAGACTATGAAAAAGGCCGAAAGAAAGGCCGCGCCGTCGGTTGTGGGGTCAAGGCCGTAGACATCCTGAAAATACAGGGCGCCCCAGTTGGTGCTGCTCATTTCGATAATAACCGCCAGCCCCAGGGTAAGCGCAAAAAACCACACCATGGGAGAACGCAGGGCGTCGAAAAAATTCTTTCGTCTGACAGGGCCGGTCTTGCCCGTTTCGCTTCCGGCGGAGCGGCTGTGCTTCTCTTCGGGAAATCCGGTAAAAATTCCGGGGATGAACAGCGCCAGCGCCAGGGGCAGGGAGAGCAGGTAGATGCAGCGCCAGCCGAGGCCCGCGTTATTCGCAAGCAGGCCGGCGGCCTTTGGCCCGATGACAGCGCCGATTCCGTAAAAGGCGTGGAGCATGCTCATCAATACGGCGGTTTTTGAAGTAAACGTTCGGGACGCCAGGGCGTTTATACCCACCTCAAAAAAGCCGAAACCCGCAAAGACCAGAAACAGCGCGGCGGCGACGCTGAAAAAGCCCGGCATAAAAAACACCGAGAAAAGGCCCAGGATGAGCGCGGCAAACCCGAAGAGAAAAGCCGGCTTTATACCGAAATGTCCCAGAAAAATTCCCGCAACGATGCTGAAACCCACATAGCTTAACGAAAGCATGGACACCATAAAGCCCTGCTGCTCCCATGAAGCGCCGAACTCCGCCTTGATCAGCGGATAGGAAACCCCCTTGATATTTTCAATCAGCCCGAAGATCAGCATGGTGCCAAACAGTAGAAAAAAAAGCATGATTCGCTGTAATTTTGTCACATAACGCTCCGTTTGAGTTGCTTCGAAAGTCTGTTTTAATACCCTAAGGCAGGCTGCGTTTGCCAGGCTTGCTCCGGCTCAAATGACGCAACGCTTACAAAAATTTGGTATTAAACCAGACGTTATAATAAACTTCCTATCGAACAAGCCTCCGTTCCGGCGCAGCCCAACGCTAAAGATACCGCAGGGCCGAATGCCTCATTTCAAAAAACAACCGAAGGCCCGGATGCCTCATTCAGTATAATCAAGACGCTGTCACTGTACAAGCGATCGAATTGCGCCGCGTTAAATCTAACCATAGGGGATTCCGCCGTGTGGGCAGCAATTCCGAATTCAAGATAACCACAAGCCCACGCTCGCGTGGGCTCTACACGGACAGCCACGGACAATTGAGGGAGCAATTTTTCGCCTTACATGCTATCATATCGGTTTTGTCCGTTCTGTCCGTGAATGTCCGTGGTTGAAATCGGAATTCCTGCCGTGAGGGTTTTCCTGAGCGCGGCCGCTATCCGTATTTTAAGTTCTTCCAGACCAGTTCCGTTTTTGGCCGACAGCGCAGCGCTTCCGGGGAAGCGCTGCAGCAATGCCTCTATTGGCGAGACGGCTTCCGTCCCCGCTGCCGGTTCCGCCGCTGAAGGAAGCGCCGTAACGCGGTCGATTTTATTCAGCACGGTGATTATGGGAATGTCCTCCGCTCCCAGCTCCCGCAGCACCGAGAGGGTTGTCTCAAAACAGCTTTCAATATCCGGCTCCGACGCATCCAGTACGTGGATCAAAAGGTCCGCGAGGGCGGCCTCTTCCAGCGTTGAGCGGAAAGCCTTGATTAGGGAATGGGGAAGCCGGCGGATAAATCCAACGGTGTCGGTGAGCAGCGCGGCCATGCCCGGCTCAGGCTCGAAGCGGCGGGTGGCGGCGTCCAGGGTGGCGAAAAGTTTGTCCTCCACCGGAACGTCCGCGCCGCTAAGGGCGTTGAGCAGGCTGGACTTGCCCGCGTTGGTATAGCCCACAATGGCGCAGACCGGGAGGCCCTGACGCTCGCGCTGCCGCCGCCGCAGCTGCCGCTGTTTCCGCACTTCCTCAAGTTCTTTTTCCAGCCGCTGAATCCTCCGCTCAATTTTGCGGCGGTCAGTTTCCAGCCGGGTTTCGCCGCCGCCCCTCGTGCCGTAACGGCCTCCCCGCTGGCGGGAAAGATCGATGTACTTGTGAGTGAGGCGGGGCAGAAAATACGACAGCTCCGCCAGTTTTACCTGTAGTTCCGCCTCTCTGGTACCGGCCCGCTCCGCGAAAATGCGGATGATGAGCTCCTGGCGATCCACAACGGGAATTCCCGCAAGCTCCTCCCAGTTCCGCTGCTGGGAAGGGCTGAGGTCCCAGTCAAAAACCAGGCAGTCCGCTTCCAGTTCAGCGGCCGTTTCCGCCAACTCGGCGGCTTTCCCGCTTCCCATGCCGAATTTCGGCTGACGGTCCCGCACGCGGATCGTTTCATGTCCGGCAATGGCAAGCCCCAGTGTTTCGGCAAGCCGCCGCAGTTCAGCGCCGGAGGCTTCCTCCACGCCCGCTTTTCCGGCGGCCAGGCTGACCAAAAAAGCCCGCTTTGCCCGTTCTTCGGTTTCATATAATTTTCCCATAGGCTCACAGTATCGCATAAAACCCGGTTTTGCGATACATTATGGTATATGCGATACGCGGTGACGGCGGCACAAAAAGTAGTCCTAAGCCTTTTGATATCCCTGGTTCTCTTTACCGCCGTCACGGTTTTGGCCTTTACCGGACTGCCCGGTTTGGATAAAATGCTCTTTGCCTTTCCCACGCCTATGAACATGCTGCTCCTCCTTTCGATTTTTTTCACCATATTTCTCACCGTGTTTTTCTGTTTCAACCTCCGTCAGGATCCCGTAACGATCATTCTGTACCGCCTGCAGTCGCTGCGCAAATCCCTCATGGAACAGTTCTACGAGCAAAAGGGCGAGATGGACTGGGCGCGCTGGACCATGGAACTGGAACAGCGGCGCGAAGGCGTCCACGCCGAAATAAAGCGGGGGATCAAATGGGGCGGGGGCCGTTATTCCGAAGCGGATATCGATTCTTTTATTGATACCTCATGGGATGAACTGCTGGAACTTATCGGCGCGTGGGGAAAAACCGGGGCCGGCATTGATGAAGAAAAACTGCGGAATATATTGACCCGCGTTCTTCAAACCCTGCCCCCGGCGTCTTCAACGGGCGTTCCCGCGGAAACGTCATATTCACCCGAAACCGTGAAGGTGGATGAGACGGCCGAAGAATTTACCAAAATCGGAAATATCGTGTCCCTTGGAATTGGGGGAATAGAGGAAACCGAAGAAAGCCCGCGGGATGCCGGGAAAACCCGCCGCTTATCACCAACGGAACACGCCCGGAGCAGCAAGCGTCCGCTTTCCAAACGCGCGGACGAAGGCGGTCCTGAAACGCGGCCCAAAGCGGGCGGTCTGCTCGCCGCGGCAGCGCAAAAACGGGCCGGGGCAAATTCCGCTGCCGGCGGCAAGGCCTCTCCCGTGAAAGCGCCGGACGTGGAAGACCCTATTGAAATTGCGGAAGAACTGGAAGAGTTGGAGGAAATAAAAGGAATGAAAGAAATGAAAGAAGAAACGGAAAAACTTAAAGAATTGGCGCAGGCCGAAGAGCTTGAGGAACTGGCGGAAGTTGAAGAAACCGAAGATGATGATGAACTGGGAGAGCTTGAAGAGCTAAAAGAAAGGCCCAGAACAAAATCCCCTGCCCCGAAAAGCCCCCGGCCTATGGCGGATGGCATCAAGGGACTGGAAAGCGCGATAGAATTTTCAGATAACGTTTCCGGCGCGAAAGAAGCCGAAAAACCCGTGTTCGCCGAAGTGGAAATTGTTTCTCCTTTTTCGTCGATGTTTTCATCGCCGGAAACGGAAACCATTCTTCAAGAGAACGGCGTCCCCCGTATCAACAGCGGCGTTCTAAGCCCCGACAAAAAAACCGAAGCGGGCCTGGACAAGGATTTCAAAAATCTGGTGGATACCGTTGTAAAAAGGTGAGGCGCTTCATTTTTTGATCAAAGGCTCATTCGAACTGTCATTCGAAACTTTACGTTTCGCCGCAAATAGATTATACTGATTTTGACAATGAAAGTCAGCATGATTATCCCGGCCCTGAACGAAGAACAGATGCTGCCCCGTCTCCTGGACAGTATCAAGGCCCAGGATTTTGATGATTACGAGGTGATTGTCGCCGATGCCCATTCAACGGACCGGACGAGGGAAATTGCCGTCGCCGCAGGCTGCCGGGTGGTAGACGGCGGGCTGCCCGCGGCGGGGCGGAACGCCGGGGCCGCTGCTGCCCGCGGGGATTTTCTCTTTTTCCTTGACGCGGATGTAGTGCTGCCGCCCGGCTTTATCCGCAACGTGTATGACGAGATGCAGGACCGCTACATTGACCTTGCCACCTGCGAGATACGGCCGCTCTCGGATTATCGCCTGGACCGGATCATCCACCGGATGATGAATTTGGCGGTGCTTCTCAACCTATGGATTGATCCCAAGGCCTTCGGGTTTTGCATTTTTGTTACAAAACGGCTGTTTGAGCGGGTCGGCGGCTTTGACGAGACGATTTACGTGGCAGAGGACAACGATTTTGTCAAACGGGCATCGATGTTCAAGACCCTGCGCTACCTCAATTCGGCCTATATTATGGTAAGCATACGCCGCTTTGAAAAAGAAGGCCGTTTTGCCTACATGAAGAAGGGGATCAAGCTGAACCTGTACCGGGCCTTTAAGGGGGAAATCCGCAACGACGAGGTGGTTAAGTACGAGTTTGACGCTTTCAACAAGCCCGAAAGCCCGGAGGATTTGAATTTGCTGGACACTATCGAAAAGCACCTCATCAAGGCCGAGGAAAAATCGCGGCGTTTCAGCTGCCGCGTCCAAAAGCAAAATTCCGCCGCTGCCGCCGGGATCAGGCAGTTCCAGCCCAGGATGGGCGAATACGCCCATCTGGTTAAAGAGCTGGACGAATATCTGGACAGAAGGGAGCAGCGCGAACAGCGGCAGCGGAAACTGCGGGATTTTTTTAGACCCCGCCGTTCTTCCGCCCAATCCTAGGAGCCTGTGGGGTTTGTCCCAAAACCGTGCCCCGGCTATGCCGGGAACGTGAGCGCACAGTTGGGACAGGCTCATTATGTAGAGTCTGTCCATAATGTAGACACATTATGGACAGACTTCCTTAAAAAACGCATTTTCGCAGCCGTTAGGCGAGAAAATGCAATGTCTGTCCGCAAAATAACCGACTTTGTGGACAGACATTATGTAGAATGTTTCGGACAGAACATCAGCATGGAAAAATTAATGTTAACGGAAAATTTTACCGGTTTAGGTGTCCCTCCTGTCTTTATCGAGAGGCTCCGCAGCCGGGCGATCAGCGCCCCCACGGCGATTCAGCGCCTCGTAATCCCCTCCCTTTCCGCCGGGAAAAGCGTGATCTTCCGCTCCGAGACGGGCACGGGCAAAACCTTCGCCTATTTGCTCCCGGTCCTGCGGCCTTTCCTGCCCGGCATTGACGAAGCCTCCGGCGGCAGCGCCGGGGGTGATAAGGCCGCGGGCCGCCCCCAGTACCGGGGGCCGGAGCTGCTGATCTGCGCCCCGACCTTTGAGCTTTGTTCCCAGATTAAGGGTGAAATTGATTTTTTGCTTGCCCCGGGAAAAGACGGTCCCCGTGAAGGACGCGCGGGCGCCGTCAGCACGGCGCTGCTCATCGGGTCGGTGGGCCTCGCCCGGCAGATTGACGCTTTGAAAAAAAAGCCCCTTGCAGTGGTGGGCAATCCGGGGCGGCTGCTGGCGCTGGCAAAAATGGGGAAACTCAGGTTTCAGGGGCTGCGCTTTTTGGTCCTGGATGAAGCGGACCGGATGACCGCCGAAGAAAGCCTTGAGGAAACCCGCGAACTGCTCCGGCTCATTGCGCGCGATGTGCGGGACGGCAGCCTCTCCGCCGCCTGTTCCGCCACCGTTTCGCTCAAAACCGGGGAGATGCTTTCCCCTCTGTTTGAGGGTGCGGAATTTATTGAAAGTGGTGAGCAGGAAATACTGCGGGAACGGATTGAGCACTGGGCCATTTTCAGCGAGGGGAGGCGGAAAGTCCAAACCCTGCGCTCGCTGCTGGCCGCCGTTAAAGCCAAAAAAGCCGGTTTCAAGGCGCTGGTTTTCACCGGCAGGAATGACGAGGCGGGAAAAATTGTTTCCCAACTGCAATACCACCACATTCCGGCGGCGGGGCTGTTCGGCAAGATGGACAAGCGGGACCGGAAAACCGCAGCAGACGCTTTCCGCGCCGGAAAAATCGCCGTACTGGTTTCTTCAGACCTGGCGGCCCGCGGCCTTGATATTCCCGGCGTCAGCCACGTCATTGCCCTGGATGTCCCGGCGGACAGGGAAATCTACATCCATCGGGCGGGCCGTACCGGCCGGGCGGGCAGGCGCGGTATAATGGTGAGCATCGGTGATGAGGCGGAAATGCGCCGCCTCGCGCTCCTTGAAAAAAAGCTCGGCATCATTGTACGCCCCAGAGAGTTACACCAGGGAAAAGTATGCCAGAGCGCGCCTTATGACGCAGAAGAATCTACTCCACCTTAGGGCGCTCGTCTTCTTTCAACTCCAATCGGCTCTCCCCGCGAATTCATGACGGGCAAAGTTAAATGCAACACGGACCGGCGCACTGCTCCTCGGAGGATCATTTCTGTAATCACCCATATCAGTGTGTTTAGTCCAATCAACCTGTTATGCGGGCTGCTTTTGTCTGCCCTTAATATCTTTTCGAGTGAAGCCGAATTTTCTTGACTATTTTAGTAAATTTTATATCTTATAATTATAGGATGGTTTTGAACCAAATCCCAAGCAGCGCTGCCACAAAACAAGACACATAAAGAGGAATTAAGGATGACAAACAGATACACGAAAATTCTTGAGCTTTTAACAAAGCATCAGCGTGTAAAGGTACGTGTTCTGGCGGAACTGCTGGATGTTTCTCAGGTGACGATCCGGAAAGATTTGGACCAGCTTGAGGAGAAGGGGTTGATCCGTCGTATCCACGGATATGCGAGCCTCAATGCCGCGGACGATGTGGGCAACCAGATGGCGTTCAACTACGCCATCAAAAAACGGATTGCCAAAGCCGCCGCCGCAACGGTGGATGACGGCGAGGTGGTGATGATCGAGTCGGGTTCCTGCTGTGCCTTTCTGGCGGAAGAGCTGGCATCGTCCGGAAAAGATGTCACCATTGTTACCAATTCGGCCTTTATCGCCGGCTTTATCCGCCATACACGGCACGCCAAAATTATCCTGCTGGGCGGCTATTATCAGCCTGACTCGCAGGTGCTGGTGGGGCCGATGACCAGTAAATGCGGCGAGATATTTTTCTCCAACAAGTTTTTTATCGGGGTAGACGGCTTTATGTCCGAGTTCGGATTTACCGGAAAAGACCACATGCGCGTACAGACGGTGATGGATTTGGCGGAGCGTACACGGCAGGTAATTGTCCTTGCCGATGCGGAGAAGTTCCGGCGCAAGGGCGCGCTTGGCCTGGTGAAACTTGACCGGGTTGCCGGCGTGTACACCGACGAGCGAATCCCCGAAGAAGCTGAATCGGCGCTGCTGGATAACAACGTCATGCTGTACAAGGTGCCTGAATATGAAGCTGAAAGCGCCTAATGGTTTATTTTTACGGACTGGCCTTCATCCAGGTCAGTTCGTGTTTGTTGTAACAGAGATGAACTACCGTGGAATCGGGAATGGCGGCAAAGCGTTTGGGCGTTTCAAAGTCCGCGGTCTCTCTATCCGCGCTGCCGCCGTCAACGCCGCCCTGCATTTTAATTGTGCAGACAAAATTCCGGCAAAGCCCTGAGGCAAGCCACTTTTCAATCCACTTGTAAAGCCGGGGCGGATAGCAGACAACATCACAGAAAAGCCAGTCCAGCGGGCCGATGTCTTCCGGCTTGAGGGTAAAGGCGTCATGGCGGATATACTCAACGCCGCTCATGGCGGCAATCCGCTCTTCCAGAGGGGCGCGGTCAACGGAGATCACCCTCGCCCCCAGGCGCGCAAGCGCCCATGTCCAGCCGCCGGGACTTGCCCCCGCGTCAAGACAGCGCTCGCCCGGACCGGGCAGGCGGCACAGGCGGACCAGCGCCTCCCAAAGTTTCAGATAGGCCCGGCTGGGAGGCGCCAGTTTGTCCTCCTCGAATTCGATGAAGCCGCCGGGAAAGGGGCTTGAGCAGCGGGCCGAGGCGATCATCGTGTGGGGATCAAGCAGAGTCCACGCGCCCATGGGCGCTTCGGGAATCGGCCAGGGGAAGGGCCGGGGCCGGACACTGATTGTGGGCAGTTTTGACGCGATAAGCCGGCCGCGCCTGAACTGGGTAAAAAGGCAGGCCGCCCAATTGCGCTGGATCTCACGCAGGGCGGACGCCGCTTCGCCAATCGAATCGAATTCCAGGCGGAACGGTTCAAGCCAGCAATTCTGATGCCAGAAAACCGGTCCGCCGCCTGAGGTCAAAAAAAGGGAACCCCAGCAGGCCTTCGGGGTTCCCAACTCCTTTTTCAGATGATCCTCAAACCCCGGAACAGTCTGGTACACCCGGCCCTGCAGGGTGATACGATTCATGTTTGGGAAGAACGGTACGAAAGATAATCAATGTAACGCTGAAACTGTTTGCTGTTCTTCGGGGAAGCCACTACAGCGAAGCCCACCTCTGTGGAATACCCATCCGCCCGAATCCACTTGGACTCCACGGAAAGTTCAAAACTGCCGATTTTAGCCGCACTCTCCGGGTCAACGGTAAGTTGATAGAGACAGCCGGGTTTTATGTCGGTATAGGCTGTACATTCCGCGCAGCATCCGGTGATGCTGAGATCCTTGAGGAGATTGTCCCCCTCCAACACGCCGGGAATTTGCACCCGGGCCAAAGTACGGTATCTCGGATTTTTCCTGCTCTCCAGCATAGACATATTGTGTATGAAGACTCTCGATTCGTCAACAGGGGAGCGCCTGCGGCGCTAATTAGAGTCTGTCCATAATGTAGACACATTATGGACAGACTACCTTAAAACAGGCATTTTGCGCACCGTTTTGGTACAAAACGGGAGCAAATGCAAGGTCTGTCCGCAAAGTAACC
>JAITIC010000066.1 GCA_031279635.1 Treponema sp.
TAGTAATTTTACCGCTGCCACAAAACAGAACGCGGGACGGATTACCGCCCCCCGTAAGAGAGCCAAAGGCTCTTTGTTCGATCAGAAAGGCTCCATTCCAGATCAAGAATGCTCCAGTCCTGATCAAGAATGCCCCATTCTTGATCAGGAACGCTCCATTCTTGATCAGGAATGCTCCGTTTCTGATCAGCAATGCTCCATTCTTGATCAGCAATGGAGCCTTTCTGATCGAACAAAGAGCCGTTCCGATCGAACAAAGAGCCGTTCCGATCAGCCCTGGGCCATTTCCCTATGCCGATTCGGCGGTTCCCCAGGGGAAAGCCGGGGCGCTGAAGGCCGGCGCGGGTTTTTGAACAGCCGCTGATAATCATCTGTCTGCCCATAGTTCTACCGCCTTAAAAAACAGGGGAACCGCCGGCCATCCCCGTTTTACCACGGGCAAGCGCGATTTATAGGAGGCGTTTAACGAGGCTGTTGCCAATGGCAGGTTCATGACAGCGGTTCCCCCGGAACGTGATGGTATCGGGGGGTTTTTATCAGCCCCCCCTATTCACTCAGGGAAAACGGAAAAGGTCGCATTTTTTTATTCGGAATGGCCTGTTTTGGCGGTATCGCACCAGCAGATTTTTGTCCCGCAGCAGATTTTTATGCCCGCTTTGGAAGGGATGCATGAACCGGTTGCCAGGGTGGTTAGATAGTTGGCGGAAAGGGTGAAAACGGCCAAACAGCAAACTGCCACAGCCGCGCGGGTAAACCGGCGCTTCCGCGCCGCTTTCGCCTGGGTATTCCGGCGCCGCCAGGCGGCGCGGGCGCGGATTGCCCGGGCGGCGGCATCCAGCGCCGCTTCGGTTAGGCCGGGGGGTTCCATGCCGGCCAACGCGTACAATTCGTCTACCCGCTTGTCAATAAAACCGCCGTCAATGTCTTCAGCGTCTTTTTTCAATTCCGATTCTATCGTTGTGATAAGGGAATCCCGCGTATCTCGTTTCGCCATTATCCGCCTCCCTATACTAACTCACCTTTTTGATGAAAAGTTGCGGAAAAGCCGCGGCAGAAATCAATCTGTCAGCAATTCCCGTACTAAAGCGTTTACCTTTTGCCGCAGCCTGCTTGACCGGGATTTTGCCGCGCTAAGGCTTATGCCGAGCCGGGCGGCGACTTCTTTAAGGGGATGTTTTTCACGGAAGGCAAGGCGCAGAATTTGCTCGTCCTTCGCCGTAAGGCGCCGCTTTATTTCGGCGGCGGCGCGGGAGGCGGCCTTTTCCTCCGCAATCTGTTCCTCCTCGCTTTTTATGCGGCCTCCGGCAGCGAGGGTATCGAGCGCGTCAGGGGGCGATTCTCCGTCCCCGGCTTCGGATATGCCCGGAAGGGGCGCGGCAAACCGGCCGCGATCCTTCCGCAGGGAAGCGGCGTACTGTTTAGAGATGTTGCCCGCGGTTTTGTAGAGCCAGCCGCCAATGTTGTCATAATCCTTAAGGTGCCCCATATTCTCGTACAGGATGAGGAAGATGTCCTGGGTACAGTCTTCGGCGGAGAACCGGTTGCCGCCCAGGGCGTAAATACAGAATTTGAGTATTTTTTCGTAGTACCGTTTGACGATGCCGTTAAACGCGGCATCCCGCTCAGTACCGCCCCCCATGATTGGCTTTCAGGCGGCATGGGGCGCAAGATTCCCCGTGTCCATCAAATAGGTTTTGTTCCCGTAGGCAAGGGTATCAAGCTCGTGGGTAACGATAAGCACTGCCGTCCCTTCCCGCGCGACAGCCTTGAAAAGGTTCATTATCTCTACCGTGGTCTGGGCGTCAAGGTCGCTTGTCGGCTCATCGGCAATGAGCAGCCGGGGCTCGTTGATAAGGGCGCGGGCAATAGCCGCCCGCCGCATCTCGCCGCCGGACAGTTCTTTGGGGTACGAAGCGGCAAGATGGCTTATCCCCACCCGCTCAAGGAGGATAAAGGCCCTTCCTTCCGCATCCCCCCCGCGCCTGAACAGAAACCAGGGGATGCACACATTATCAAAAACGGTAAAGTTTGAGAGGAGGCTTTGGCCCTGGGGGACATAGCCGATTTTTTGGTTGCGCAAAAACGACATGTCTTTATCCCGCAGCGTGTAGATGTCCTTTCCCTCAAAAAAAACCGTCCCGCCCGTTGGATTGAGCAGTCCCGCGCCCATATTGAGCAGGGTCGTTTTCCCGCTGCCGGATCGTCCGATGACGCTGATAAAATCCCCCGGCTCTACGGAAAGGTTTGCGCGGTTCACGGCATTAAAGGTCCGTCCGCCCCGTTTGTACTCTTTACTCAGTTCCCGTAATTCAAGAAGTCCCATCACTCACCCTCCCGCATGGTAAAATAGGTTTCCGCCCGGCTGATCCGGAACGCCGAATAAAGCGAAGCCAGGGGGCCCGTCAGGGATGAGAGGAGCAGGCTTCCCAGTACAAGCGGAACAAGGTTGAAAAGCGGCGCGTCAAGATAGGGCAGTTCAAGCCGCTCACTGATGAGGGTACTGAAGGGGAAAACCACGAGGCTTGCGAAAATAACGCCCGCGATGCCCCCGGCAATACCGGCAAGGGAGGATTCGCTTAACACGATGCCAATGAGTTTTTTCCGGGTGGCCCCGAGAATTCGCAGCAGGGCGAATTCCTTCTTCCGTTCGTGAATGGAAAGCGAAAACACCGCCGCCAATACGATAACCGCCAAAATCCAAAGTACGGCGGAAAAAATATGTATATAGGAAACAAGGCCGGAGAGTGCGGCGGCAAGGGTAGAAAATATCCCCTGCGAAAGGAGTACCTCTATACCATCATTTTGTTTCCGTATGTCATAGGCAACCAGCGATGGGGTTTTGGCAGGATCGGTTTTGGCTAAAACCGCGGAGATTACTCCGTCTCCGTGTTTGTCCGCCAGGAAATTGTATTTTTCTGCATGGGCTTGATCGATAAGGCGCCGCATTGAGTTCATGGTCATAAAAATTGATGTGTCAAAGCCGCTGGCGCTGCTTGAAAGCTGGGCGGCTACCGGGTATTCATGGTTGAATAATTGAATGGTTCCATTCGGTCGAAGGGTGATCCGACTGCCGACTACAACCTGTCCGTCCCCTATGGTTTCGTGGTGTTTTTCCGCAATCCAGGGCTGGACGACAAAATCTGTTTCCGGGTCATAGGCGATAAGCTGGACGGCGGCATCGCAGCATTCGGTGGAAAGGGAGGCAAGGAAAAACTGGGGAGAGGCGCAGACTATCCCCTCGGTCTGTGCGATCCGGTCGGTAATATCGGCGTTAAAGTAGAAATAGTCGGATCCCCCCTGGAGCAACAGGGCTTGCGCCTTTTCAGAGGACCCTGCGGGAACCACCATCAGGTCCGCGCCGAACCGTTTGGTCATGGTAGACAAGCCCTGGCGGAGGTTCAGCGCGAGGATGGACCCGCCGAAAAGGGTGAAGGCTAACACGGTTACCACCGCCGAAAGACATACCGTACGGACGGGACGGGCCTTAAGGTTTTTAAGCGACAAGGCCGCCGTGTCTAAATTTCGCTTTTTCATACCTGATAATCTCCTAAATTGTCATATATATCCCATGACAATAATAGGAAATATAGAGGAAGGATAATCCTTTGTCAATTCGTAAATGGGTACCTTTGGTGAAGGTAAGCGGGACGGTCACTCGCCCTCCCGCATGGTATAGTACGTTTCCGCCCGGCTGATCCGTATTGCCGAATAGAGAGAAGCCAGTGGCCCCACCAGGGCCGAGAGGAACAGGCTCCCCAAAATCACCTGGATAATGTTGAAAAGCGGTGCGTCAAGCCAGGGTAGTTCAAGCCGCTCGCTGATCAAGGTGCTGAACGGGAAGATTATAAGGCTCGCAAGCAGGATACCAATGCCGCCGCCTGAAAAGCCGGTAATGGCCGATTCGCTTAATACCATACCGGCTAATTTCCTCCGGGTGGCTCCAAGGATACGCAGGACGGCGAATTCTTTTTTTCGCTCGTGAATGGAGAGGGAAAATATCGCCGCCAATACGATAAGCGCCAATATCCAAAGCATGAGGGAAAAAAGGTGGATATAGGCCGTCAGCCCGGTAAGCGTTCCGGAGATGCCGGAAAATACGCTCTGAGAAATAACCACATCCACTCCGGCGTTTTCCTGCCCTATGGTTTGGGCAAGCCGTGCCGGGGGGACTGAGGGGTCAATTTTTGCCAAAACCGCTGAAACGGTTCCCCGCTGCATTGCTTTTTCCTGGATCGACAAAAAGTCATAGCCGTCAGCGCGGGCGCGGCCAAGAAGAAGCTGCATGGTATTCATGGTCATAAAAATCGATATGTCCAGTCCGCCGGCGCTCCTTGAAAGTCGGGCGGCTACCGGATAGGTATGCCCTAAAAGCTTGATAGTGTTGTCCGCACGGAGGGCGATCCGGCTGCCGGCCACAAGTTGCCCATCTTCCACGGACCCGCCGTACTTTTCGGCCATCCAGGGCTGGACGACAAAATCCGTTTCAGGATCATAGGCGATAAGCTGCACCATTGCATCGCAACAGCTCTCCGAAAGAGAGGTAAGAAAAAACTGAGGGGAGGCGCAGGCTATGCCCTCAGTCCGGGCGATTTTATCAACAATCGCCTCATCAAAATAAAAACCACCGGTTCCCCCGCGGAGCAGCAGTGATTGGGCTTTTGCGGCAGTTCCTTCGGGAACCACCATCAGATCCGCGCCGAATCGATTTGTCACGGCGGCTAATCCCTGGTGGAGATTCAGGGTAAGGATAGATCCGCCGAAAAGGGTAAAAGCCAGAATTGCCGCCACAATTACAAGACAGGCGGTACGAACCGGTTTTGCCTTTAAATTTTGAAAAGACAATAGACTCATGTTCAAAACTCTTTTTGCCATAACGGCTCTCCTTTTTTGTTAGATTTAATTAACTTGCTTCAAATACAGAATAATCGTCATGAGAAACTATTGTCAAGCAGCTATTCTCAGTTCAGCCGCAGCATGATTTGGGACTGTAAAAGAAGTACCATAACGGCTGTTTTTTGAGGGTTCCGGCGAACAGTTTCCCATTTTTACGGTTCATTTTCGCAGATACCCCTCCCCTCCCCCTCCCACTCCGCTGTTTTACCCTGCCTGTCCCCCGGCACGGGCGAGCTATCCCCCAAACCAGAGCGGAACCTCTTCAGGCTTCTCTCAGGGGGAGCGTTTGGGGGTATCCGGCGCTGCGTGAAATAGCTGCGGACCTGCTTACTGCAAGGCGTGATAGACGCGCCGGGCTTTTTTCCTCCCCCCTCATACAACAGGCGTATTTGAACGGGATATGGCCGGGCCCGGTCCCTGGATACATAAACCCCCTGCAAGAAATAACTGCGAAACTGCGGAGCGAGGAAGGAGCGCTAACCCTGCGCTCCGACGAAATGTTTAACCTTTCCGGAAGCGATTATGAGGACGTAACAAGAACGGTCCGGCGGAACCAGACCAGGGGGAAGAAACCGAGGCGGAAGAGCGCGAGGCATTCCCGGTTGAAAGAATACCCCGGCACGGCAACGGCCCGGGTTATCGGCCTTGCGGCGCCCGCCGCGGCGGAAATACAGGAAAAGGCGGATATTCCTGATGCCCCGGACCGGGTCCGGTACAAAGATTTTTGCCGCGTAACCGGCAAGCCCCTTGAACAGGCGGAACGGGAATTCACCGCCGAACCCTGGCTTATAGGAGATGATCAAATCCGGGGCTCCGCCCCCGGACCCCACAGGGGGCGCCGCCCCCTGTGGGGGGTCATGGAAAATTGGAATTGCACGGGGAGCCCACGCGATGCCGTAAGTCTATATACTGTAAGGAATTAGCGAAAAAAGGCCGCCGAAAATTCCAAAAATAGAATGCAAAAAAATGCGAAACATTACGAGAAAATCGAGAGAAACTGCGAGTCCCGGTACTGGCGTTAAAACCCCTTCAAATGGCTTCAAACCCCTATAAAAGCCTAATTTATGGGCAAAAAACGCCTGAAATCGGGAAATTCCAGGCAAAGGGCGGGAAATTATGAGAGAGAAACCTGGTAAGATTCCTCCGAAAGCGATCAGTGAGGCGTACGATACTTCCGAAAGCGATCAGTGATGCGGTAATTCTTAAAAATAAATAAAAAATAGAATAAATATATAAATTAATTATATATATAGGGAAAAGGCAAAAACGTGAATTTATCATTCATTCATACACCTGGCCTCCGGGAGCGGTCCGGCGGTTGTGAGGCACTCGGCCCGGCGCAGGTCCTGAAAGGTCGTGCGCCGGGGTTTTGCGGCTGGCCTTTTTTGCGGGGATTGCCCGCCGTCCCGTAAGGGTCGGCGGGTCTTACGGGATGAGTTCGTCGGGGCGGCTTGCTTCCTCATCACTGCGGGGAATGCGGCGGTATGCGGTTCTCCCCGTTTACCACCGGGGAGGGGGCCGCCGGTCCGCTTGCGGTTCGGCGGTTAGAGTGGGTAAACGCAACGCATAGCCAATCTTCCGGGGAGGCTACTTCACCTGCGTCAGCCGTGGGCTTACCAGGCTATGCGTGATGGCAAGACGAAAATCCGGGCGGGCATAGTACGCCCCATTGCGGCGGAACGGAGGGTTTTGGGTTTACCCAAACCGAACCCCCCATTAGAGCGCCCCTTCCCCCCCGAGTTCAATAGGGTACTATA
>JAITIC010000147.1 GCA_031279635.1 Treponema sp.
CGGAGGCTCGTTCGATAGGAAGTTTATAATACCGTCTGGTTTAATACCAATTTCCTGTAAGCGGTGCTTTATCTGAGCCGCGGCAAGCCGCGGGGTATTAAACCAGACTTTCGAATAAAATTGTTTGCAGCTACCCCTGACATAATGTACTCCTTGTTAAACCAGCCTATTATAGTATAATTTTATACATTCTCTCAAGGGAGTCTTTCAAGAGAGCGCGTGTGCGCTTGACAAAATCCTCCGCTTTTTGATAACATTCTGCAAATAGCGCGGCTGTCGTATAACGGCTATTACCCTAGCCTTCCAAGCTAGAGACGACGGTTCGACTCCGTTCAGCCGCTAATTTTTGATACTGTATATTCCCCCCGCTTCCGCTACCATTGATTCTTTTTTCAGCGCTTCCAGAACCCTGTAAAGTTCCTCTTCCTCCAGGCCGCTGTTGTTTCCGATTTCCTTAAATCCGCCGGGGCCGCCCGCTGCCAGGGTACGCAGCACCTTTCCGCGCGCCTGTCTGAAAGATCCCTCGAAAGGGCTTTGTTTGATATAATGGGCGCTGCGGCGGTTGGGGTTGGGGATCAGTTTTTTCAGCGCGGCGCCGTAGTCCATCAGGGCGTAGTACCAGCGGCGTGGATCCTCACGGTCAAGGGCCGCCTCGAGAACGGGAAAAATTTCGGCGTCTTTCACATCGTCCCGGTCAGGGAAAAAGAAATGCAGGACGGTTGAGCGGATATTGGTCTCAATAAAAACAGAGGGATAATTATAGGCAAAACAACTGATGGCCCCGGCAATATAGGGGCCGATGCCGGGAAGGGGCAGAAGGGCTTCGGGACTGTCGGGAACCCTGCCGCCCAATTCCGAGGCGATGAGGGTCGCGGAATTTTTTAAATATTTGCACCTGCGGTTATAGCCCAGGCCGCTCCATTCCCGCAGGGCCTCTTCCATTGAAGCTTCCGCCAGCGCCGCGGGTTCGGGCCAGAGTTTCATCCAGCGGTTCCAATAGGGAATGACCCGCTCCGTCTGGGTTTGCTGTAGCATGAATTCGGAAACCACAACGCCCCAGGGGGCGGCGCCTCTCCAGGGAAAATCCCTGCCTGCTTCCGCGTAACGGGAAAGAATTATCCGCCTGAATTCCTGTATATCTATCATGGACCTATCGGGCCGCCGGATTTTGGGGCGGCCCCGGACTGTGTTTTTCCCCGGCTTTTTGTATGATCAATTCCGCTATCTGCGAAGGTCCCAAATCATCAACGTCTATGATAAAATCGGCGAATTGGTAATTGTCGTTGTCGATACTGTAAATGCGAAAGTAGCGGCTGTGATCCTGCCGATCCCGCTCTTCGGTGAAGGCCGCCACTTCTTCAATGTTTCCCCCCTCCCTTTGCGCGATTCGCGCCGCCCTGGTTTCCGGTCTTGCCCGCAGGTACACTTTGAGATCCGCTTCCTCAAGCATCCAGATCGCGAGCCGCGAGCCAAGCACGCAGCCGCCGGCTTCACGGGCAAGCCGTACCTGGCGGCTGTCCACCTCCCTGTCCCAGCAATCGTCTTTCGCGGCAAGTTCAAGTACCTGTTTTAGATCCATGCCCCGTTCTTCGGCTAGGGAACGAAAGGTAAAATTAATAAACTCCAGTTCAAGGCGGTCCGCTATGATTTTGCTGACCGTTGTGTTTCCACAGCCGCTTTTTCCGGATACCGCTATTTTTATGCCCTTCGCCATTGTGTTACTCCACATTTCTCAGTTGTTCCCTGACATTTTCAAGAGCCTCTTTCATTTCTACCACGGCGCGGCTTACTTCAAGGATCGTGCTCTTTGAACCGATGGTGTTTATTTCCCGGTTTATCTCCTGACAGAGAAAATCGAGCTTTTTTCCGGGGCGGGGATTTTTAGCCGTTTCCGCCCTGAATTCGGCAAGGTGGGAACCAAGGCGGGAGATTTCCTCGGAAATAGTGTTCTTCATCAACAGTACCGCCGTTTCCGCCAGGACGCGGTTTTCGTCGATCTGATTCCCCAAAACTTCCGCAAAGCGGCTTTTAATATTTTCCTTAATAGACGCCTCAAGCGCCGGCGCGAAAGAAGCAACGGCCGCCAGCCCCTCTTCTATACGGCTTATAGAATTGAGAATATCCTCCTCAGTGTGCTTTCCCTCCCTCTCACGTTCCGCGTTAAAAGCGCTTGCGACATCTTCCAGAACCGGCTCAACCGCTTTCCAGTAACGCTCGTCGTTCCGGTTCTTCTCAATCTCAAGCACACCCTCCAATCCAAGCAGAGTCGAAAGCGCCGGTTTTTCATTGATACCGAGGGCGGCGGCAAGGGAGGAAATCACGTCCTGATACGCCCGGGCGGATTCGGCGTTTACCGAAACACTTACCGGCGCGTTGTGTTCCCGTACGCGGACATGCACTTCGATTTTGCCCCTGCCGCAGAGCGCGGCAATATGTTCGCGTATCTTGGGTTCCAGAGTTGAAAGCCAGGACGGGACGTTCACGGAAATCTCAAGAAAGCGGTTGTTGTAACCCCTTATTTCCACAGAGAGCGAAATATCATCCCCCGCCTTTTCCCGGTAGGCATAACCGGTCATACTTATCACTTTTGTCCTCCCGCGCCGCGGCTTTTGTAAAAATTGAAAAGTTCAAGCCCCAGGGTCCAGTTATTGCCCGCACCCAAGGTGATAAAAAGATCGCCGGGCTTAAGGATTTTTTTTATCGTTTCAAGAGCGTCTATCGGCTCGTCAATATAGTAAATGGAAACGGATCCGGAATCCTCAGAAACGAAGTCGGGGCTTCGCAGCTCTTTTACTTTCTCGTAGAGGGATCTTCCTGTAACGCCGCCCTTGTACTGTTCCCTGGCAGACGCGTAGATTTTGTGCAGAAAAAGCACGTCCGCACTGCGCTTCGCTGCCAGGGAAAGGGCAAAATCGTCCAACAGCGCGGCGGTTCTTGAGTAAGTGTGGGACATAAAACTGACTACCAGCCGCCTTTCGGGATAAAAATCTTTAAGCCCTTCCAGCGTTGTCTTTATCGCCGTGGGATGATGCGCGTAATCATCCATGAAGATAATCCCGCCGGCCTCGCCGATTATTTCGGAGCGTCGTTTTGATCCCCTGAATTCTTCCAGGGCTTTTTTCACTCTGCGCCGCCGCTCTTCATTCCAGCCGCCTTCTTTTTTTACGAGTATGAAAGTGAGCGCCAGCGCCGCCGCCGCGTTCAGCGCCTCGTGGCGGCCGGGCACGCATATGGCAAATTCTTCGGGAAAACAGGCGACGCGGAATTTTGCCCTCTCGTTTTCAACCCTGTAGGAATCGATTCGATAATCACCTGACGCGGTAAAGCCGTAGGGGATCAACTGTATTCCGCGGTTTTCTTTGCCTATGATCCGGGCCACTTCCGCCGCGCCGGGATCGTCGGCGCAGTAGATGAGTTCCCCGCCGGGTGGAAGGAGGCGGCAATATTCGATAAAGGCGTCACGGATGGATTCATAGGTGGGGAAAAAATCCTGATGATCGCTTTCTACGGCGCTGAGAATTATGTGTGCGGGGTGGAATGCAAGAAAATGTTTTCGGTATTCACATGTCTCGGCGATAAAATACCTGTTTCCCAAAGTAAGGGTGGACCTTCCGTTAAAGTTCGTCACGGCGCTGCCGGCCAGAATTTGTGCGGGAACGCCGGCTCCCTTCATCAGGGCTCCGCTTATCGCGGCGGTTGTGGTTTTACCGTGAACGCCGGCTATGCCCGTCGAATCAAAAGCCGCGGACCAGGCTCCAAGCGCTTCGGGGTATTTCACAACCGGAAGGGAGCGCCGCCGCGCCTCGGCAAGTTCCGGATTGGTCTCCGCACTGTAGGCCGCGGAATGGATAACTATATCAAAATCGTCCCTGATATGGGCCGCGTCAAACGATTCGTAATAAGGTATTCCAAGTTCCCGCAAAATAGAATCGGTATAAAATACCTCGCCGGTGTCCGAACCGCTTACCTTCATTCCCGAATGATACATCAGCTCGGCCAGGGCGCAGACGCCCGTCCCCTTGATGCCGACAAAATACACCGAAGCGCCGGGGCGGAGGATTTTTTCAATATGCATGATTCATTTTTACCCGGAAAACCGCGGTATTTCAAGGCTGATGTGCTGCCCGTACCGTGAGTGTGGTCAGTGGTTCCCCTTCCGTTTTCAGCGTGTCCCCGGCAGCCTCTTGCGCTTGCGGGTTTTTTTGCAATCTTTCAGGAAAACGCAAAAATCCTCAATGATAAGGGGCGGCTTGCTGTTAAAGCAGCTTACAGTTTGTGGGGTAAAAATCGCCTGAAGGCGGTTTTCGGGGATTACAACGCGAGAAGCGGCAACAAACTGCCGGGGTTATGAAGTTCTTTTTTCTCTGCCGGATACTTGCGAAATTCCGCATATCGAGCTATGCTGGGATTATTACTGAAATACCAATTATCCGGGGCCAGAGCCGCCGGGAAAGGAGCGTTGTATGGATTTTGTAAACGAAATGAAGGCCAAGGCCAAATCAATGCGGAAAAGGCTTGTGCTGCCCGAGGGCACTGAGCCCCGGACCATCAAGGCGGCGCAGATTCTGATGAAAGAGCAGCTTGCCGTCAGCGTCACGCTTTTGGGAAAAGTAGCGGATATTCGGCAGCTTGCGGAAAACGAAGGGGTGGACCTGGACGGCATCAATATCGTTTCGCCTCATGCCGATACCAATCTGAACAAATACGCCCACGAGTACTATGAGATGCGCAAGCACAAGGGCATGACCGGGGAACAGGCGAAAATCGACATTACCGATCCCCTGCGCTGGGGGGCCATGATGGTCCACCTGGGTGCGGCCGACGCCATGGTTGCCGGCGCGGAAAACACCACCGGCGATGTGCTGCGCGCGGGGCTTGCCATTATCGGGACGGTACCGGGGCTTAAGACGGCGTCTTCCTGCTTTGTGATGGCCAACCTGGATCCCCGCTGGGGAGCGGACGGCGCACTCATCTTCTCGGACTGCGCGGTAGTGCCCGATCCTACGGCGGAACAGCTCGCCGATATAGCCGAGAGCGCAGCCCAGTCCTGCCGGGAATTCCTGGGGATGGAGCCGGTAGTAGCGCTCATGTCCTTTTCCACCAAAGGATCCGCCAAACACGATGCCGTAACCAAGGTACAGACCGCGGTGGGGATTCTCAAAAGCAAGAATCCCGGCTTTGTATTTGACGGCGAGTTGCAGGCCGACGCGGCCCTGGTACCCTCGGTAACGGACAAAAAAGCGCCGGGCAGCCCGGTACGGGGCAGGGTAAATACGCTTGTTTTTCCGGACCTTGGATCGGGCAATATCGGCTACAAGCTGGTCCAGCGCCTGGGCAACGCCGAAGCCTTCGGTCCCTTCCTGCAGGGCTTTGCCAAACCGGTGAGCGATCTCTCACGCGGAGCCTCGGTGGACGATATTGTCACCACCGCCGCAGTCACGCTGTCACGGGCAAAGTGAACACATAAGAATTTTGGTTCACGGATTTTCGCGGATTTCGGGCTAAAGCCCCATGGGCGTTTACTTAAGATTTTTAACCACAGACCGGCCAGACAGATACGGACAAAAGAAGAATGAAGTATGCGTTCTCCTATACCTCGGTTTTTACCCAAACAACACAGAGAATTCAGATGGCATTGGAGCTATCGAAGCGGAAGCTCGTGATGTCTGTGTAAAATCAGGCTCAGTCTTCCGGAAATAATACCAAAAATCAAAGTACGCGCTCTGTCCGCCTGGTCTGTGGTCATACTCGTAAAGTAAACGCATACGGGCTAAAGCCCGGCACGGATTAGTATATGATGGGAAAGCAAAATCCGTGGACTTTTCTTTGTTGTTTTTATGTGCGCAGTTTTTCAGGCTTTCCGCTTTGAAAAACCGCGAATTGCAAGGTTGCTTCCCACAACCGAAGTTTTGGGAAAGCCTCCATAATTATTACAAAAACCAGTTGCTAAGATTTTGAAAAAAAGATTATAATGGACTATATGAAGCGATTTCGAAATTCGATGGTCCGCCAGGGCTATGATTTGAAATTAGCCCGGACGACAAAAATCCAAAGGGAGGATATTAATGGCAATATCAAGCAAACCCACAAAAAGCGCGAAACCAGCAGCTAAAAAGTCCGCCGCAAAGCCGGCCGCAAAAGCCGCGGTGAAAAAGCCTGCCGCGAAAGCTGCGGCCGGTAAGCCGGCAGTGAAAAAG
>JAITIC010000168.1 GCA_031279635.1 Treponema sp.
CTATGCCCTCCTTGTGGTACATCCGCTGTGGTTTGATATATTGGGGGCACTGTTGTTTGTTTTGGGGTGGGGACTGAGCTGGGGAATTTTCCGGAGGAACGGCCGGGGATATTGAACCGGATCCCTTGAAGGGACGGCCCGCTGAGGTATGGACAATGTCACTCTTCACTTCTCAAACCATTCCCTTTTATGCTACAATCTCCCCATGACCGCAGATGAACTTCGTGAAAAATACATCTCATTCTTTGTGTCAAAGGGCCACGTACAGATTCAGGGCAAGTCCCTGCTGCCCGACAACGATCCCACGGTGCTGTTTACCACCGCGGGTATGCATCCGCTTGTTCCCTACCTTTTGGGGGAGGAGCACCCCGCGGGCAATCGGCTCGTGAATTACCAGAAGTGCATACGCACCGGGGATATTGACAGCGTGGGCGACACGAGCCACCTCACTTTTTTTGAGATGCTGGGCAACTGGTCCCTGGGGGATTACTTCAAGGAAGGGGCCATTGAGATGAGCCTGGAATTTCTTACTTCCCCGGAATGGCTCGGCATCCCCTTTGAAAAGCTGGGGGTGACGGTTTTCAAAGGCGAGGGGGAAGTGCCCCGCGACGATGAATCCGCCCAAGTGTGGAAGCGGCTGGGTATCCCCGAAAACCGCATCGCGTATCTCCCCAGGGAGGACAACTGGTGGGGGCCGGCCGGAAGCACCGGCCCCTGCGGCCCGGACTCCGAAATGTTCTATTATGTAGGGGACGCGCCCTGCGGGCCGGACTGCAAGCCCGGATGTTCCTGCGGCAAATGGCTTGAAATCTGGAACGACGTGTTCATGCAGTACAACAAAAACGCCGAAGGGGCGTACGAGCCGTTGGCCCGCAAGTGCGTCGATACGGGCATGGGCATTGAGCGGACGGTAACGATACTCAACGGTAAACAGTCCGTATACGATACCGTTATTTTCGAGCCGATTATCAGGGCGATAGAAGCGGCCTGCAGCTGCCGTTACGGCGAGGACAGCGAAAAAGACCGCTCAATACGGATTATCGCCGACCATGTGCGTTCGGCGAGTTTTATTCTGGGCGACCCCAAGGCGGTCAGTCCCTCCAACGTGGGGGCGGGCTATGTGCTGCGCCGCCTTATCCGCCGGGCGGTGCGCCACGGACGTAAACTGACCCATGGTGCAGCGGAGTGGGAAAACGGCCTGTTTCTTTCGCCCATCGCCTCGGTCATCGTGGATCAGCTCAAAGGCCCCTATCCTGAACTTGAGGAAAACCGTGCCTTCATTATAGGCGATCTGGACAGGGAGGAGGCGAAATTCCTGGAGACGCTCCAAAAGGGCGAGCATGAATTCGAGAAGCTCCTCCCCAATCTCCTGAAAGATCCCCGCAGGATCATGTCGGGTAGATTGGCTTTCAAACTCTACGACACCTATGGCTTTCCCATTGAATTGACCGAAGAGCTGGCGCGGGAACAGGGAATGCAGGTGAACCGCGGGGAATTTGACGAGGCGTTCAAAAAGCACCAGGAACTTTCCCGCTTGCAAAGCGGGCAGGTCTTCAAAGGCGGCCTGGGCGATCAGGGTGAAATGGCCGTGGCTTACCATACCGCGACGCATCTTTTGCACAAGGCCCTGCGCATGATCCTTGGGGAGCATGTGGCGCAGAAAGGTTCCAACATCACCGCCGAGCGCATGCGCTTCGATTTTTCCCACGGAGCGCCCATGACTCCGGAAGAAATCAAACAGGCCGAGGATATTGTCAACGAGCAGATACGGCGGGATCTTCCGGTGCGCATGGAAGTAATGAGCATTGACGAGGCAAAGGCCGCCGGCGCAATTGCCCTTTTCGGGGAAAAGTACGAATCGAAGGTTAAGGTCTACACCATCGGGAATTCCCCCACGGACTTTTTCTCAAAGGAGGTCTGCGGCGGTCCCCATCTGGAGCGCACCGGAGGCATGGGAAAATTCAAAATCCGGAAAGAGCAGTCATCCTCAGCCGGCGTCAGGCGGATTCGGGCTGTGCTGGAATAGTTTTTAGCCTATTCCCTATTTTTTTGTTTTATGGTATTATTGAAGGCAGGAATGTAGATGTATATGAAACGTTTAAGTGTTGCGCTTTTGTGCGCTGTTGTTGTCGGTCTTTTTGTTCCCGAAACAGCGTTTGGCGGGGGAAAATCCGAAAAAGACGACTCCTCCACCAAAACCCAAACTTCCCAGACGCCGGCGGCAAGCTCCGTGCCCGTCGAAACGAACCTCCAGGATTCGCAGGTAGTGGCCACGATTCAGATCGCGCCGAGTGTTGCCAAGGAGACTATTTTCCGCGGCCAGCTTAAAAGCGAGGTAGAGCGGATGGAAAAAAGCATCCGGCGGCCGCTTACCGATGCGGAAAGGCGCCAGGTGCTGGATGTGATGATCAACGAGCGGCTTGCGGTCCAGGCCGCCGAGCGGGACAGGGTCGCCGTTTCCGAGAACGAACTGAATCAACAGATTCAGCAGCTCCGCACCGGCATGGTTCAGTCTATCGGCCGCCAGCCCACAGACGCGGAATTTGCCCAGGCGATAAAAAACGAGACGGGCCTTGAGCTGCAGGCGTTCAGGGAGCAGTTTCGCAGACAGTTGCTCGTTCAAAAGTACCTGCAGTTTAAGAAGCAGCCCCTTTTGGAATCTATTAAGGCGCCTACCGCGGCGGAGATCACCAATACGTACAGTCTGGCAAAGGCCCAGTTTGTCCGTCCCGAAACGGTCCGTTTTTCCATGATCCAGGTTCCCTACGGCGCGGACGCCGCCGCCAAAACCAGGGCGAAAGAACTGGCGGACCGTCTGTTAAGGGAAATCGGTTCCAATCCTTCCAAATTCGACGAGGTGGCCGCGCGGGGACAGTCCCCCAATTCAGGCTATCAGGCGGGGGATGGTGGCTACCTTCCCAAAACCATGGACGCCCAGCAGATTGTCGGAGAGAGTTTTATGAATACGGCCTTTGCCCTCAGGCAGGGACAGGTTTCACCGCTGATTGAAGGCGTCCGCGCCTATCAAATCGTCAAAGTTACCGAAACCTATCCGATGAAAAACCTTGAACTGGAAGATATTTATCAATTGGGAACCCGTATGACCGTGAGGGATTTTATCAACGGCTCGATGCTCCAGCAGCGGCAGCAGGCAATTCTTGCCCAGGCTTCCCAGGAATTGGTTACCGAACTGCGGGCCGGAAATACTTTTCAGATTGATGAAAAGAATTTGACCTGGTAATCCGGCCGGATAGTATGGCGTCCCGCAGAAAAGGCCGTATTCTGGCGTTCCAGGCGCTGTACTGCTGGGACTCAAACCACGTTCCGACCGGCGAATTGATGAATTTCTCGTGGCTGGAAAGCGAAAAGCGGGCGTCTCTTGACGAGACCATTGCTGTTTTTTCTCAAGTCCTGATCGCCGGTACTATTGAGAACATCAAAGCTGTGGATGCCATGATCAAAAAACATCTGCAAAATTGGGATATTTCACGCCTCAACCGCGTTGATCTCGCCGTTCTCAGAATGAGTACCTACACACTGATGTTTCAATCTGATATTTCTCCTTCCATAGTAATTGACGAGGCTATCGGCATATCAAAAGAATTCGGTACTGATGAGTCCTTCCGTTTTGTCAACGGGGTTCTTGACAGTATCCGCAAGACCATTCAAAACGAATGTCCTTCCCCAAGCTGAATACCGGCGGTCCGGATTCACTCCTGTCGAACATCGGCCGGTTCATCGGCGAAAAATGGAGCAGCCTTTTCAGTGGGAATCTGCTGCGGGTACTGTGCTTTTCCGGCCTGATACTTTCGCTTTTGATCGGCGGAAGCCTTGCCGCCGTTTACCTTTTGGGCGGCCGTCCAATCGCGGAAAGCGGCGGCGGTTTTTACCGCTTGCTCCGTGAATACGACCGGGCCGCGCAAAGCGCCGGTGCGCCAAACATGGCGGCGCTCACCGAAAATCTTGACCGGGAGCTTGATAAACTTGAAACAAAGACCGAAGGCGTGGAATCCTGGCTTTCGGTACTGAAAAGGCGGCGTCAGTTGGCCCGTCTCAATTCCCAATACATTCCGGCCTACCGGCAATCTGCGCTGCGGGCGCGGCGGGACTTTCCCTATTCGGAGCCGCTTGCGGCGCTTGCGGCGGCGGCTCTTATAGAGGACGCGGCCATTGGCCCTGAACAGGAAGCGGAGTTAAGGGCCTGTCTTCCCCTGCTTGCCGATACCCGTTTTGATACGCTTCGTTTGAGCCTCCACGTCCTGCTGGGCGATCTGAAAAATCCCGAAACGGCGGCGAATTCCCTGCCGCCCGTCCTTTCCTTCGACAGGCTCAGAAACTATGCCGCCGGGTTAGACGGCTCTTTTTATGCTTCCGAAAAAGAGGCCCTGGCTGCGGATTTGGCGATGGTCAAACTCCTGAAAGGCGATCCCGCCGGGGCCGCCGCTGAAATTCAGGGAATTCTTGCCGCCTCTTCCGGTGAATTTTTGCGCTTTGCCGCGGAGTACTTTTACGATTTCGGCGATATTCTCCGCTCGGCGGAACTGTTCTCCCGCCTGAGTGACGAGACGGCCCTGCTCCGTCAGGCGGACGCCCTCTGGCTGGGGGGCTATGCCGCCGGCGCGCGCAATATCTGGTCACTGTTCGTTTCATCCTCCCTTGACGGCGCGCCCGGTCCCGGCGGGATTGACACCGTCTCCCGAAGCCTCTATAACCTCGCCCTGAGCGCGGAAAATCCCGCTGAGGCCGCCGCCCTGCTGGAACGCCTTATCGCCCTGCCCGCCGCCGCGGGGGAGGACGGCTCAAGCCGCCGATACGGCCTTATCCGCTATAGCCGGCTTCTTGATGCCCGGCGGGCTGTCGCGCTTCTGGAAGCCGCCGGAACGGGGCCGTTGCTTGAACTGGAAATACTCAGGCGGCGGACGGAATTGGGGGAAACCGGCAGACTTACGGCCGAAACCTGGCTGCTTTTGGGCCGTTACCCTGAAGAGGAAGGCCTGTACCGCTGGGGGGCCTGGTTTTTTGACAGCCGCCGCAACTACGGCGAAACGGCCGTGCTCTTAAAAATCGCCGCCCGCCACGGCTTCACCGGCGCGTGGGCCGGCCTGCACGAGGCGCTTCAACTGGTCAGGGCGGGAAACCCGGACGGCGCGGGGGAAATACTCATCCCGCTTTTAGTCGAAAACGGAGACTGGCCTGCGGCGGCAAACCTGGGCCGCCTTTTTGAGGCCCGCGGAGCGCCGGCACGGGCGCTGGAATACTACGAAACCGCCGCCGCTCTTCTGGAAAAAAGCGAAGGCCCCGGCATTGAAGCGCCCGCTCCCGAAAAAGCGGCGATCCGGGTCCTGGACGAGGCGGACGGGGCGCGCCGCCGTGAAACCGCCTCCCGTATCCAGTTTCGTATCGCCCAATGCCTTAAAAGCTTGGACAGGACCGGGGAAAGCCGCCGTGTACTCGAATACGCTCTTGACCTCAACCCCGACAATCTCAGCGCCCGCCTGGAACTCAGCCGCCTGGGCGGCTTTTGAGTTGGCCCCTGAGCGCGGCCGAAGCGTCGAAGGGTGGTCCGCTGAAAAAATAATTGCGCCCATTGATGGAATATTCTTGACCTTTAGGGCCGAATTTTTGTATATTGTAAACAGCCATTGGGGGCCTCCGTTTTAAGCGAAGGTCCCACTGCTTATAATTTCAACATACGGAGGAGATTAAGATGAAAGTAAAACCCTTGGCAGACCGGGTAATGGTCAAGCTGGACAAAAACGAGGCGAAAACCGCCGGAGGCATCATCATCCCTGATACCGCCCAGGAAAAAACCCAGCAGGGCACGGTGGTGGAAGTGGGAGATGACAAAGAAGTGATCAAGGTGAAGGCCGGGCAGAAAGTGATGTACGACAAATACGCCGGCGCCCAGATCAAAATTGACGGTGTGGAACACCTGATCCTCAAAATGGCCGATATTATCGCGGTCGTCGAGTAATCCCGCATCGTATTGTCCCAATCCGGACTAAACTTGACCCAGGAGGCTTTCCAAAAACTTCAGTTTTAGGAAAGCCTTTTTGAAATCCGCAGTTTTGCAAGGCTGAAAGCCTGAAAAACCGCAAGAGCCTTTGGTTTAAGCCTGTACCAAAACCGTGCCCCCGGCTATGCCGGAAACGTCAGGCACAGTTGGGAGAGGCATCCATAACAGGGTTTAAGAAGAATTTAATCCTAAGAGGATGATTAGGCTAAAACTCAGGATAATTCCAAAGAAAAACAACCAACGAAACACACGGGGTTTTGCTTACAAATCCATCTATTTGTCTGTTCTGTCCGCGCCGTCCGTGGTTGGTTTTTTACTTTTGTAATCACTCATATCAGTGTGTTTTAGTCCAATGAGTCCGGGGCTGTAAAAGAAGTACAAAAACGGCTGTTTTTTGAGGGTATCGGCGGACAGTTTCCTCTTTATTACGGCTCATTTCTGCGGCTGTCCCTCCCTGTCCGCTGTTTTACTATACCTGTTTCACGGCACGGACAGAGGTATCCCCAAGCCAATGCAGCGCGTCGTATCAGGCTTGTCTCAGGATGCTTTCTCTGCATTTACCGACTATCCAGTGGGGGAAAATTCCCCTTGACACGATATTTTCCTTTATGGCAGGATATTAACTCACGTTGTTACAAATTTGGCTGGTTCTGAAATTCGGTATCGGAGCCGCTTTAAATCGATAGAGAAGGATATAAGGTTACAGTAAGATGAAAACTGAATTCGTAAAACCCGCCCTGGTGGACCGTAAATGGTTCGTTATTGACGCGGAGGGTAAGGTGCTGGGCAGGGTGGCGGCCAAGGCCGCTTCCATTGTCAGGGGGAAGGAAAAGGCGGTTTACGCCCCCCACCAGGAGGTCGGGGATTTTGTGGTGGTAGTCAACGCCGATAAAATCATCGTAACCGGCGCTAAGACCCAGCAAAAGCTGTATCACCGGCATTCCGGTTATGTAGGTGGGCTCAAAACCGTCAATTTTGAAAAGCTGATCGCCCGTCATCCTACCGCCCCGCTGGAAAATGCGATAAAGGGCATGCTGCCCAAGGGGCCTTTAGGCCGGAAACTCCTGAAAAACGTAAAAGTTTACGCCGGAGGGGCGCATCCCCACAGCGCCCAGAACCCTGCG
>JAITIC010000008.1 GCA_031279635.1 Treponema sp.
GGAAATACGGCGGGGCGAGGAACTGCTGGCTAAAGCCAGGGTTACCTGGGCTTTCGTGGATTCCCGCGGTATACCCGCCAAAATCCCCAAAGAGTGGGATGTGCCGGGCCTGTACCCCGCAGCGGACACGTGAACGTAAAACAGGAAAAGCAGGAAACGCGACCCATTGACTGAAAAAAAATACAGTGTTACACTGAACTATATTTTACATGGAACAGGGGCAAAACAAAAACAAAACGGCTGTTTTTACGGTGAACGGAAAGCAGGTTCAGGGTAACGCTGATACAAAACTGCTTGATTTTCTGCGGCGGGAGTTGCGTCTGACCGCGGCAAAAAATGGTTGCGGCTCCGGGGCCTGCGGCGCGTGTACGGTGCTGGCGGACGGGAAGCCGCTTCGTTCCTGTGTCACCCCTTTGGGCAGGGTTGAGGGGAAAAACGTTGTTACCGTCGAGGGCCTTTCGGAACGCGAAAAAAACGTGTACACATTCGCCTTTGCCGAGGCCGGGGCGGTGCAGTGCGGTTTTTGTATTCCCGGCATGGTGTTGAGCGCCAAGGCGCTTCTTGATACAGGCAGCAACCCCGACAAAGAGGCGATTCGCAGGGCGATTCGCTCCAATATATGCCGTTGTACCGGCTATGTAAAAATTGTGGAGGCGATTAACATTGCCGCCCGGCTTTTCCGCGAAAATGCGCCGGTTCCGGTCACGAAATTTTCCGGGCTTCTCGGGGAAAACTTTCACCGCCTGGACGCCGAAGCGAAGACCCTGGGCACGGGGAAATATGTTGATGATTTAGAGTTTGAGGGAATGTTGCACGCGTCTGCCCTCCGCTCCGCGTATCCCCGCGCCAAGGTACTGAAAATCGACGCTTCCGCAGCCCTGGCGCATCCTGACTGCGCCGCCGTCCTTACCGCGAAAGACGTGCCGGGCAATATCAAAATCGGCCACTTGGCCTTTATCTCCGACTACGATGTGATGATAGCTGAAGGGGGTGTTACCCGCTTTATCGGCGACGCCGTGGCGCTGGTGGTTTGCGGGCGCCGGGAAAGCCTTGACGAAGTGAAGGCCATGGTAAAAGTTGACTACGAAGTGCTGGAAGCGCTGACCAGCCCCCAGGCGGCAATGGCGGAGGGCGCGCCGCTTATTCATAATAAAGCGCAAAACATCCTCTCCCACGAACATCTCTCGCGAGGCAATGCCGACGAAGTTCTCTCAAAATCAAAATATAGGGTGAGCCGCCGTTACTCGCTTCCCTTTACCGAGCATGCCTTTATGGAACCTGAGTGCGCCATTGCCATGCCCGAAGGCGAAGACGGCCTGGCCCTCTATTCCGCCGGGCAGAGCGTTTACGATGAGCAGCGGGAATGTTCCCGCATGTTGGGGATAGCGCCGGAAAAGCTGCACGTCATGGGCCGGCTTGTGGGCGGCGGTTTCGGCGGGAAAGAAGACATGAGCGTTCAGCACCACGCCTGCCTTGCCGCCTGGGTTTTGAGAAAGCCGGTGAAGGTACTGCTCTCGCGGCAGGAGAGCATTAACCTCCACCCCAAGCGGCACGCCATGGAACTGGAATTTACCACCGGCTGCGATGAAAACGGCAGGCTTACCGCCATGAAGGCGGTCCTTGTTTCCGATACCGGCGCTTACGCCAGCCTCGGCGGGCCGGTACTGCAGCGGGCCTGCACTCACGCCGCCGGGCCTTACAATTACCAGGTGATCGATATTGACGGCAAGGCGGTTTATACCAACAACATCCCCGGCGGCGCGTTCCGGGGCTTCGGCGTGCCCCAGAGCTGTTTCGCCACGGAAAGCAACCTGAATCTGTTAGCCGAAATGGCCGGTATCAGCCCCTGGGAGATACGCTTCCGTAACGCCATAAGGCCAGGCGAAGTTTTGCCTAACGGCCAGGCCGCGGGCGGCGACGTGGAGCTTGAGGCTTGTCTTCTCGCGGCAAAAGACATTTACGAAAAAGCCGCAGCCGAAGGCAGGCATGCCGGCATTGCCTGCGCTTTCAAAAATTCGGGCATAGGCGTGGGCCTGCCCGATGTGGGCCGCTGCATTTTTTCGGTGGAAGATGAAGGGCTTGTGCATATCAGAACAAGCGCCGCCTGCATCGGCCAGGGGCTTGCCACGGTCCTCGTGCAGATCGCCTGCGAAACACTGGGTCTTCCGCCTGAGGCCTTTTATGTCGAGCCGCCCGACACCAAACGCACTCCCAATTCGGGAACCACTACCGCGTCCAGGCAGACGGTGTTTACCGGCGAGGCAACCAGGCGGGCGGCCCTGAAACTGAAAGAGGCGCTGGACAAGGCAGGCGGCGATCCTGCCCGTATCAAGAAGGGGCGGGAATTCTACGGCGAATATTCGGGCGTCACCGATCCGATGGGCAGCGGCAAGGCCAATCCGGTAAGCCATGTGGCCTACGGTTACGCCGTCGTTGTGGCAATTCTCGACGCCGATGGGAAGGTGGAAAAACTCACCGCCGTTTACGACATCGGCTCGGTGGTGAATCCCAAATCCGCCGAGGGCCAAATTGAGGGGGGGCTGCTCATGGGCATGGGTTATGCGCTGACCGAAGACTTTCCCATGGAAGGGGGGTATCCCAAAGCGAAGTACGGAACCCTTGGGTTGATCCGGGCAACCGAATCGCCTCAAATGGAGGTCATTTTTGTGAAGCCCAAAAATCCCTCGCCTCTGGTATACGGGGCCAAGGGCGTGGGAGAGCTGGCCGCTATTCCGGTGACTCCGGCCATTGCCGGGGCGTATTACGCGAAAGACAAAAAATTCCGCGGACGGCTTCCGATGGAAGATACGTTTTACAAAAAGGGATGATCCGCCGGCGCGGAGTTTTTAATCGTGGTAAAGTGGAAAAAACAGGCAAAAGACAGTTCTTCCAGGCAGCTTTCCCCGGCGGATCGGCTGATCATCGATTCCTACAAAACAACCATGGAAGGGCTTGCCTCCTACTATGGGGAAGCGTTTGAGTTTGTGTTACACGATCTGACCGATCTCGATCATTCCATTATAAAGATCATTAACGGTTTTCATTCAGGCCGCAAAGAGGGCGCGCCCATCACGGACCTGGCCCTTTCCATGCTGGAACAGATTCAAAAAACCGACGCTTCAAAGCCCTTTGTCAGTTACATGTCCAAAAGCAAGTACGGCAAGCCGGTGCGCTCCACCACCATCGTGATATTCGGCGAAAGCCAAAAAGCCGTCGGCCTGTTCTGTATCAACCTGTATCTGGACAGTCCTTTAAGTTCACTTTTACAGAATTTTTCCCTTGTTCCCCAATCGGATTTTGTCACCGAAAATTTCATCAGTGATTCCTATGAGCTTATTACCCAGTCGCTGGAAAAAGCCAAAAGTGAAGTGGAAGCGGATGACAGGGTTCCCCAGTATTTGAAAAACAAGGAAATCATAACGATACTTTTTCATCAGGGGATTTTCAAACTGAAAAACGCCGTGCAGCTTATTTCGGCAGAATTGAAAATTTCCAAAAATACCGTGTATCTCCATATTCGCGGCCTGGAAGAGAAATAAGTGAGGCTGTTTCAAAACCCTGCGCGTTTAGCGCACAATCAATTAGTTTTGGAACAGTCTCAGCAAATATAGAAAAAATGCCGTAATTAATATAAGCTGGATCAGGAGTTATTATGAAAACAACATCGATCAGGCTCTTCTGCGCGGCGCTGGTCCTTGGCCTTGCGCTGGGGGGCTGTGCCAAGCCGCCGACAGAGGAAATGAACAACGCGGTCGAGGCGGTTACCAGGGCGGAAAATGACGCGGACGCGGCCATGTACGCGGGAAATGCGCTGGCGCGGGCCAGAGACGCCCTAAACCGCATGCAGGCCGAGGCGGATTCCAAGCGCTATGACGCGGCGAAGACCTATGCCTCCGAAGCGATAAGCGCCGCGGAACGGGCCATAGCCGACGGACGGGCAGGGGCGCAGCGGGCGCGGGAAGAGGCCGCCGCCCTCGTGGCCGGTTTGGGGCCGCTCATCGCGGAAACCGACCAGGGTATCAAAGCGGCGCAGGCCGCGGGGCTGCCCCTGGACTTTGCCGCCCTGGGCCGGGAGTTTGACACCGCCCGCAACAACTCGGATCAGGCGGAAGTTGCCCTGGCGGGCGGGCAGTACCGGGACGCCCTAGAAAAAGGCCGCAATGCCCAGGCGGACCTCAACAGTATCAATCAGGAACTGTCCGGCGCAGTCATGGCGGTTTCCAGAAAGAAATAGCCGTACATGTTTTGGGATTTCTTTGTCAGGCTATTTTCTTTTTTGAGCGGTCCCCCGGACCCGGAGGCGGCGAAAAAACGCCGCTTAAAAAAGCTTGCCAAAGAACTTGCCAGAAACAGACACGCCTATTTTTACAAGGCGCGGTACGGGGAAGCCGCCGGGGCGCTGGGAGGGTTCTTTTATGAAATATACAAGGTTATCGCCCCGGCCCAGGTTTTTCTGCAAAACGCCGCCAAGTCCGCTGTGTTAAAACAGATTGTAATTGAATCTTTTTTGGACAAAGACCTGGAAGCGATAGAAGAACGCCTGATACCAAGCTCCATTGAGGAGCGGGCAAAGACCGTCGATATACAGGATCTTGCCAAGTCGCTTGATAATGATATGTTCAGTCTGTCCGTCGCCTTTGATTCCGAAATGATTAAAAACATTGACTATCGTTACAACAATATTTTGTCCATGCTCCGTTTTATCGCGTTTGATTATTTCAGTCTCTTGAAACGATTTGATTCCGGTATCGTTGAACGGAATTTTTCCCGCCGGCCCGAGTTTACCAACGTTCCGGGAGAATATCTTTCCGGTGACATCAAGGATTTTCTTGAAATTTCTTTCGGCCTTGATCCCGATCAGGACTGGAAGGCAATTTTAAGCATACTCAAAACATACCGGAACGGCATGGATGTGGTAGACCCTGATTTGTGGAACAAGATCCTCGCCAGGATTCAGGATGTTCGCGGCTCCGGCATTCTGGAACTGATGGTCAGGCACATTGATAAAAATCCGTCCTGGCGCTTCAAGCCAAAATTACCGGGCGTCCGTATCGCCGAAAAACACCTTGAGGACAAAGAAGCGGAAATAAAAGCGACGGTGGACAGGATTGCCGCCGCCCAAAGAAAATTCCGGCGTGACGAACTGGTAAGCGCTGTTTTCGGCAGCGCGGAAATAAAGCGCGCCCGGTATTACACGGAGGAAGCGGGCGAAATATACGTCAGGAGAAATTTTGACGGTTTCCTTTACGCCGCCGCTTTTAACTATCTCATGTCTTTTGTGCTGGACCTTTTGAGGGCAGATATTCAGGCCCTCTGCGAGCTTTTTATCATCCGCGGCAAGTGGATCGCCCCTGAGGTTTCCTCGGAAATGTCGGAGCATGTTTACCTGCTTGCCGATCAGGCGAATAAGATCACCGCCTTCGATGAGACTTTTTCGGACATGGGGGAGGACGGTTCGCGCCTAAAGACCTCGATTCTTAAAGCGGACCGGGACAAAACCCGGCGCCGGTTTATCGCGTCGATTCTTGACCGCGCCAACGAAGAGGCCCTTGATTTGATCGATACCGTCCTCAAGTCGATTATTATAATCGGCAGAAACCTCAGCGCCCTGCTCGAAGACCGCCGCAAGCCAACTCACACCCTAATCAGAAACTGGCAGGAACTGGACGGTACACCGCTCTCCCTGGTCCAGCGCCTTGACGCCGCTTGCAAAAAAATCAACGCCTTTATCCGGCTGATGTACTTCCTGACCAAAAACAGCGAGGAATCACCGGAAAGTTGAGAGAAAGGGAAGCGTCGCATGTCGTCTCCACATCTGGAATATCCTACATAATCGTAGTAAACTACCCACATGGAATCCAATGTAGCAACAGTAAGTCTCGAAGCGATTGGCGGCCGGGAACTGCTTTCCAGAATCGAGCGGGAGCGCGCGGAATTTGAGTTGCTCTTCGACATTGCCCGCACTTTTGACAAGCATGTGGAACTGCGGACCGCACTGGGGCCTTTGCTCAGTCTGCTGGAAATCCGGGCGGGCCTGCACTGGGGCATGGTTACCCTGCTGGACCGGGCAACGGGCCTGCTTAAAATCGAGGAGGCCGCGGGGCTTAGCGCCGGGGAAAAAAAGCGGGGTATCTACCATCTGGGTGAGGGGCTGGTGGGCCGGGTGTTTGAGTCCGGCCTTCCCGTTACCGTGCCGGACCTTTCCAAAGACACCCATTTTCTCAACCGTGCCAAGAACCGGACCAGGGAGGACCTGGCGGGCCTGACTTATTACTGTGTCCCCATCAGCTCCAAAGGGAGCATTATCGGAACCTTGAGCGCCGAGCGGCGGATACTTGACGAAGATCCTGAGGCCCGGATGGAACGGGACCGTTCTTTTCTTGAAAAGGTTTCCGTGGTGATAGCGGATTCCGCCAAGCTGCGGGAACGGATTTTAGAAGAACAGTTCAGGCTGCGCCAGGAAAAAGAGCCGAAGGAAGGGGGGGAAACTCTGGGCCGCGACCACGGGGGCAGAATATCGCCCGACAGTGCGATTATCGGGACAAGCAGCGCCTTGCGCGGTGTCTACGAGATGCTTTCCCAGGTGGCGCCCAGCGACGCCACGGTGCTGATCACAGGGGAGAGCGGCACCGGAAAAGAGCTGATAGCGGCGGAACTACACCGCCTTTCCCGCCGGGCGGCGGCCCCTCTGGTGAAGATCAACTGCGCCGCTTTGCCGGAATCGATTATCGAAAGCGAGCTTTTCGGCCACGAAAAGGGGGCCTTTACCGGCGCGGTTGGCCAGCGGAAGGGCCGTTTCGAGATGGCCGACCAGGGAACGATCTTTCTGGACGAAATCGGTGAACTTTCCCCCCAGGTTCAGGTAAAGCTGCTGCGGGTTTTGCAGGAGCGGGAACTGGAACGGGTAGGAGGGACCAGCACGATCAAGGTTGATGTCCGGCTGATTACCGCCACGAACCGCAACCTTGAGGCGGAGGTTAAGGCCGGCCGCTTTCGCGAGGACCTGTACTACCGGCTCAACGTGTTTCCGTTGCACGTCCCTCCGCTGCGGGAGCGGAAAAGCGACCTTATCCTTTTGGCGGATTATTTCGCCGAAAAATACGCGGAAAAAAACGGCAAACTCATCAAGCGAATTTCCACCCCGGCCATTGACCTCCTTACCAGTTACTCATGGCCCGGTAACGTGCGGGAACTGGAAAACTGTATGGAGCGGGCCGTGATCCTCTCCACCGATACGGTGATTCATTCCTACAACCTTCCCCCCAGCCTGCAATCCGCGGTTTCCACCAATACCGAGCCGACCACCACGCTGGAAGCGGCCCTTTCCCGTCTGGAAAAAGAGCTGATCGTGGAAGCCCTGAAAATCGCCAACGGCAAACTGTCCGTCGCCGCCCGCCGCCTGGGTATCACCGAGCGGCAGATAGGCCTGCGCGTACACCACTACGGTGTCAATTGGCGGCTCTACAGAACTACAAATATGTAGGATGAAAAATATGAAACTACATTTATGTAGAAAGATCAAAAAATAATTTAAGAAAAATCTCCTAAAACGACGGAAAAGCCTGGCGGAGAGCGTAAAACCCGCCCGATTTGCGCCGCATCCCTGTCCCCGCGCCTTTCTATAAGAAAAAACAAATAATTTCCACCGATAAAACAATACTTGGCACGCTTTTTGCTGATATAGGGCTGAGGAAGTTTCAAAATCCGGCGCTGCGGCCGGCCCGTGATTTTGGAATGGTGGCTGTATGGCCTTATTTTTATTTTGGAGGACAAAAAGGTGAGGAAAAAATTAGTTGTGTTGGCGATTCTGCTGTTGTGTCTGGGGGTTTCCCTCTTCGCGCAGGAGTCTCTTGAAAGTTTGGGATTTTCCCTGGATGTGGTCTGGCTCTTTATCGGGGCCATACTGGTCTTTATCATGCAGGCGGGTTTCGCGCTGGTAGAGACGGGACTTACCCGTGCAAAAAACGCCACAAATATCACCATGAAAAACGTGATGGATTTCTGTTTCGGCGCGGTGGTGTACTGGGCGCTTGGCTGGGGCTTTATGTACGGAAAGGACGCCCTGGGCGGGCTTATCGGCTCCGACCAGTTCTTTTTCGGCGAAATGGCGGTGAATACCGATAACGCCGGCGTGTACATGAACTGGTTTTTCCAGGTGGTCTTCGCGGCGACCTCGGCGACCATCGTGTCGGGCGCCATGGCGGAACGCACCCAGTTCAAATCGTACCTGATTTATACGGTGTTCATTTCGGCCTTTATCTATCCTATCTCCGGTCACTGGATTTGGAGCGGGGACGGCTGGCTTGCCAAAATGGGTTTCCACGACTTTGCCGGCTCCACGGTGGTACACTCGGTGGGCGGCTGGGCGGCCCTGATGGGCGCGGCGGTCCTCGGCCCCCGGCTCGGCAAATACGTCAAGGGCGAGGACGGGAAGATAAACGTCAAGGCTTTCCCCGGTCACAACATCCCCTATGCGGCCCTGGGCGTGCTGCTCCTGTTTTTCGGCTGGTTCGGTTTTAACGGCGTTTCCACTCTTACCTCGCTGGGCGAGGGCAGTATATGGAGCGGCGCGAATATTTCCCGTGTTTGCACAACCACTACCCTGGCGGCGGCGGCCGGCGCGATTGGCGCGCTCTTCTGCTCCTGGATATGGTTCAAAAAGCCCGACTGCTCAATGACGTTGAACGGGCTCCTCGCGGGCCTCGTAGCCATCACCGCCCCCTGCGCGGTGGTTTCTCCGGCCGCGGCGGTTGTTATCGGATGTATCGCCGGCTTCTTGGTCGTGTTTTCCGTTGAGTTCATCGACAAGGTGCTCAAGGTTGACGATCCGGTGGGCGCCGTTTCCGTACACCTGGTCTGCGGTATCTTTGGTACCATCGCGGTCGGCATTTGGGCTAACGCGGAAGGGGACGGAGTGCTCGGCCTGCTCCACGGCGGCGGCGCGGGCCTTTTAGGCACGCAGCTTATCGGCATCCTCGCGGTAGGCGCGTGGGCGGCTCTTACCAGTCTCATCCTCTTTACGCTGATTAAACTGACCGTCGGTCTGCGGGTCGGCGCCAAGGAAGAACTAATGGGCCTTGACATCTCCGAACACAAGTCCGAAGCCTATACCGGCTTCCAGATCTTCACGAACATGTAAAGGAGGCGCGCAATGAAACTGATAATCGCTTATATCCAACCTCACGCTTTGAATGAGGTTAAGCAGGAACTGTACAAAGCCGAAGTGTACAAAGTTTCGATCACCAACGCGCTCGGCTGCGGCCAACAAAAAGGCTACACCGAACAATACCGCGGCGTTGAAATGGAAGTGAACCTTTTGAAAAAGGTCCGTGTTGAAATCGCCGTAAACGACAACTTTGTGAAACCGACAATAGACGCCATTATCCGGGGCGCACGGAGCGGTGAAATAGGAGACGGAAAAATCTTCATCCTGCCGATTGAAGAAACCATCCGGATTAGAACCGGCGAGACCGGTTCGGTTGCGATAGGATAACCGCGCTTCACGCAGTGAAGTGCTCCGCCGTTAATCCGGCGCAAAAAGGAGGCACAGATCGTTTCCACCGGCGTCCCGGTGAAAAGCATCTGTGATGTAAAAAGAAAAAGGGCGTCCCCGGCCGTTGGAAAATGGACAGGGGCGCCCTGTGTTTTTGGCGTTGTATGTAAGCGCGGCGCGGGATCAGTGATTTTCGCAAAAAATTTGCGGGGTCTTGCGCATGGCCCCGCTTGTTTCAGGCGGTTTTTGCGTTACCGCCGGTCATTCTTGCTATGGTTGTTTTTGAAGGATAAATCCCATTCCTTCAACTCTGTCGCTATGAATAGTGTCTGTCCACAAAGTCGGTTACTTTGCGGACAGACCTTGCATTTGCTCCCGTTTTGTACCAAAACGGTGCGCAAAATGCCTGTTTTAAGGTAGTCTGTCCATAATGTGTCTACATT
>JAITIC010000012.1 GCA_031279635.1 Treponema sp.
TCATCGGCGTTAATCACCAGCTCGCCCCCGTACTTTTCCTCGGGCGCGACGTACTTAAAGCTGACCCTGAGCTCGTGACCCTTAAACGCGTCCGACGACGAAAAGAAATCGAAAGTACCCTTGCCCTGGTAGGTAGTCGAATTGTTCTCGTCGGCGAAGTCGCCAACGGGCGAGGTGGCCTTCAGCAAATCGGGGTAGAAATCCGCGACGATTCCTACCGTGAACTGTGCAAAGGCGGCGGCAGTCAAGAAAACGAGCAGAACTGAAATTGCAACTAGCTTTTTCATAGTTCCTCCTTAAATCGTTGAGAGAGAAGCAGCCAACGACCGCTTAAATCCCTCTCTCTTCATGGTATACCGTGTAACGGTATACCATGAGGCTTGTTTTGTCAAGATACTTTTGACCGTTTTGGAAACATATTTCCTACTGTTTGGGTAGGATCTATAAGCTTCTTCCCCGGCGCGGGCTCCTTTTCCCACCCGTATCCTGACCGCGTTTCGGGCGCAAACCCGAAAACACCTTTACAATATGCCATCTTTTTAAAAAAATGTCAAGCCCCTAAACAACTTTTTTTAAAAAAAATTACAGAAATTTTGAAGATTTTGCTCTTTTTTTTGCCGGGGATTGGAGAGCCGATTTCAAACGGGCCTCCGCGTTAAGCATTTAACGTACCGGTATAACGGGTAACGGAATTTCCGATCTACGGTAATATGGTGTATACTGATTGCCCGGCGTCTGTTATAATATGGCAATTATGGTCCGGGCCGCCGGCCCGTGAAACCTTATCTTATTATGGAGGCAAAAATGAAACGTTTTACAATCCTCTTTCTTTCGTTCCTGATTTTGGCGCAGGGCCTGTGGGCGCAGAATACCCTTTCGGCCTATACCACCCTGGAAGAGCCGCTGGCAAAGGCTCTTTTTGAGCAGTTTGAGAAGGAAACCGGCATAAGGGTGTCTTTTGTCCGGCTTTCCGGCGGGGAGGCGGTGGCCCGGATGGAAGCCGAAAAAGCCAATCCGCAGGCGTCGATCTGGGTCGGCGGGGTCGGGCTGGACCATATCACCGCGAAGTCCAAGGACCTTACTACCCCTTATCAGTCCCGCTTTGCTTCCAACACCAGGGCGGAATTCAGGGACCCGCAGAATTACTGGATCGGCCTGTATGTGGGGCCGCTTACCTTTGTGACCAACATTGACCGGGCCAAAGCCCTGGGCCTGACCCCGCCCAAGAGCTGGGCGGACCTGCTCAAGCCGGAATACAAGGGCTACATCAGAATGGCAAATCCCAATATCTCGGGCACGGCCTACAATGTTATCACTACCGTCAGGACGCTCAACAACGCCAACGAAACCGCCGCGTTTGATTACCTGAAAAAACTCGACGCCAATGTGGATCAGTACGCCCGTTCCGGCTCGGCGCCGGGCAAGAGCGTTGCCACCGGCGAAATTCCCGTTGCCATCGGCTATGCCCATGACCAGGTGAAGCTCAAGGCGGAAGGCGCCAATGTGGAGATCCACGCCCCGGCCGAGGGTACCGGCTATGAGCTGGCTTCCATGTCCCTTATCAAGGGCGGCAAAGATCAGGTGAACGCCCGGCGGCTCTACGACTGGATTCTTTCTTCCAAAAACGCCCAAAAGCTCTTTACCGAATGGTACCTTGTACTGGTTGCCAACGGCGCGGAAAAACATCCCCTGGCCCTGTCGCTGGATCAGATCAAGACGATCAACCAGAACATGCAATGGGACGGGGACGCGGCCAACAAGAAACGCCTGCTTGACCGCTGGACATCGGAAATCGAGTCCAGGCGCTGATCGCGTATATGTAAGACACGTTACCTTCGAAAGCGCCGCGCCGCCGCCGAACAGCGTTCCGGCGGGGCCGCTTGACCCGAAGGTCTATTGAGGGAGACCCCGGCCCTGCGTAAAGCGGAGGCCGGGGCGGGATTAAGAGGCGGCGGAGGTTTGGCTGTCAATGGCAACGAAAAAGAACCTGTTTAAATTTCTGGCGGCGGTTCTGATCTTCATCGTGTGCGATGTCTGGTTCTACCGCTCGCTGCTGGGTTCCTTCCGCTCCTACTATAAACAAAACAGCCTGAAAGAGGCGAGCCTTTTTGCCCGGACCGCGCCGGAGCCTCCGCGGCGGCCTGGGGCGGAAGGCCCTTCCGATCAAGCGGATCCCGCCTGGTACGGGGACTGGCTGGGCCGTACCGGGGAAGTGTTTGAAGGCGGCGAAGCCCTGATCCTGGGGATTGACGGGAATTTCAACTTTAGCCCGGCGGCGGGGACGGATACCGCCCTGCGGCTCTGGACGGAGTACAGCGGCGGGGAGGAATTTCAAAAGGGCCTGGAGAGCGTTTACTACCTTCTTCCCTACGAACTGAGCGGGACTGTTGAATCCATGCGGGTCTACCTTCTCCCCATACCCGATGAGTCCGGCTATGATATAAGCGGCGCGGTGATGATCGCCGTGCCCGAAGGCGGCGCGGTCCTGTTTGAAAAGCTGCTCCGCAACCTTTCGCTCATCGCCCTGCTGATCTTCGCCGGCCTCCTTGGCGTCGCCATGTTCGCACGGGACCCCGTTACCGGCTGCGCGGTGATCTTCCTCCTGGGAATAGCCCTGGTTTTTGTGGCCTATCCCCTCTTTGAATCGTTCAGGCTTACTTTTATGGAAGCGGGGGCCTTTACCCTTGAGATCTGGAAACGGACTTTTTCCCCCAATTATCTTATCAGCCTTTGGGGTTCGGTCAAACTGGGGATCATTACCGCCTCGGTTTCCACGCTCATCGGTTTCGCGTTTGCCTTTCTTACCGAGCGGACCTCCGTAAGGGGGAAAAAGCTTATCGGCACGCTGGCGACCATGCCGGTTATTTCCCCGCCGTTTTCCCTTACCCTTTCGATTATCCTGCTCTTCGGCAACAACGGCCTTATCACCCACCAGCTTTTGAAGATCAACAATTTTTCGGTGTACGGGCTTGGCGGGCTGGTGCTGGTACAGACCATCGGGATGTTCCCCATCGCCTACATGAGTCTTTCAAGCGTGTTGAAGAGCATTGACTCCACCGTGGAAGACGCGGCCCTTGACCTGCAGGCCTCGCGCCTGCGGACTTTTCTTACTATCACCCTGCCCCTCTCGCTGCCGGGGCTGCTCTCATCCTGGCTTTTGGTGTTTACCAATTCGCTGGCGGACTTTGCCAATCCTCTGCTCCTGGCCGGTTCCTACCGTGTTCTTTCGGTGGAGGCTTACATTGAAGTAACCGGCAGAAGCAACCTGGGCGGGGGGGCGGCGCTTTCGCTGCTCCTGCTCCTGCCCACCCTGAGCGCCTTTTTTGCCCAGCGCTACTGGGTGAACAAAAAGAGCGTTGTTACCGTAACGGGCAAACCTTCAACGCGCCTTGCCGAGCTTGCCACCAGGCCCGTGCGGATAATCCTGACGGTCTTTGTAGCGGTATGCCTCGTCTTTATCGTGAGCCTCTACGGGACCATTTTTGCCGGCTGTTTCGTGAAAAACTGGGGCATTGATTATTCGTTTACCCTGTCAAACATCAGCGAGGCCCTTTCCCGCGGCTGGCAGTCCATCGCCAATACCGTTACCCTGGCGGTTGCGGCAACGCCCATCGCGGGAATTATCGCCATGGCGGCGGCGCTCATCGTGGTGCGGCGGACTTTTTTCGGCAAGCGCCTGCTTGAGGTCCTCCTGATGACGCCCTTCGCGGTGCCGGGCACGCTTCTCGGCATCTCCTATATTCTGGCGTTTAACAAGCCGCCGTTCCTCATCGTGGGAACCGCGGCGATCATCGTAATCAACTACATCATCCGCGAGCTGCCGGTGGGGCTTGAGACCGGCGCGGCAAGCCTGCGGCAGATTGATCCTTCCATTGAAGAGGCGGCCCAGGACCTGGGAGCGGACATGTCCAGGGTTTTCACCTCGGTGGTGCTGCCCCTGATCCGGCCGGCTTTTTTAACCAGCATGTCCTATACCTTTGTCCGCTCCATGACCGCGGTGAGTGCGGTTATCTTCCTTATTTCCGCCCGCTGGTATCACCTGACCGTGCAGATTTACAACTTCTCCGAAAACCTGCGCTTCGGCCTTGCCAGCGTGCTTTCCACCGTGCTGATCATCATCGTGCTGGCGGCCTTCGGTGTTATGCAGCTGGTGGTTCGGGATCGGGGCCTGACCGAGAAGAGCATAGTTCGATGATTTTAAGGTTGCGGTTCCAAAACTGAAGTTTTGGAACTCCTCCGATGAAGAAAAGGTAGTGTTATGGCGAAAAAGAGCAGTGTTTCCGTAACCCTGGAAGGAGTGAGCAAGATTTTCAGGAATGTCCGAAGCCGGCAGGGCGAGCGGCCGGACATAATCGCCGTGCATGACGCGAGCTTTACCGTTAAGCCCGGCGAGTTGGTAACATTGCTGGGGCCGTCCGGCTGCGGCAAGACTACCACCCTGAGGATGATCGCCGGTTTTGAACTGCCCTCTTCGGGCAAGATACGCATCGGCGAGGAAGACGTAACCATGCTGCCCCCGAATACAAGGGATACCGCCACCGTGTTCCAGAGCTACGGACTGTTTCCCCATCTCTCGGTGGCGGAAAATGTGGCGTATGGGCTGAAACTGCGGCGGCTCCCACGGGCGGAAATCGAAAGCAAGGTGAGGGAAACTCTGGACATGGTGGGCCTGGGTGACCTGTACGACCGCGCCCCGGGCAGGCTTTCGGGAGGGCAGCAGCAGCGGGTCGCCCTGGCCCGTTCCCTTATTGTGGAACCTTCGGTGCTTCTCCTTGATGAGCCGCTTTCCAACCTGGACGCCTTGCTGCGGGAACAGATGCGGGTGGAAATACGGCGGATTCAGAAGAGCCTGGGGATCACGGCGATATACGTGACCCATGACCGCGTGGAGGCCATGAGCCTTTCCGATCAGGTGATAGTGATGAAGGACGGGGAAATTCAGCAGATCGGCAGTCCGCAGGAAATTTATGAGGACCCGGCGGGTAAATTTGTGGCGGGCTTTGTGGGAAAGGCGGCATTTTTCCCGGTGGAGCTGCTTGAAAAGCTGCCCGCTTCACCTGAGAACCGGAACGGCGTCTGGCGCTGCCGCCTGGGGAACAAAAACCTTGATATAGGCCGCTTTGCCGGCGATGTGGACATGTCCGCTGAGGCGGTGATTATGGCGCGGCCGGAGTCCCTGCGGCTTGCGGAACCGGGCGCCGGCTTTGTGGACGGGACGATCCGCATGAACGTATACCTGGGTCACAGTATCGAGACTTATGTGGAAACCGCCCACGGCGAGATTCTGATCCAGATTGACGATCCGGCCTCCAGGAAGATTTTCCCCGAAGACACGAGGGTTTCCATTGATTTCGCCGCGGGGCGCGTGCGCTTACTGCGGGGATAGCGTCTACGGAGGAATCATGAAACCTCATCTGCCTGACGAATGGAAGAATCTCCAGGCCGCGTTGAATTAGTGTCTGTCCATAATGTAGACACATTATGGACAGACTACCTTAAAACAGGCATTTTGCGCACCGTTTTGGTACAAAACGGGAGCAAATGCAAGGTCTGTCCGCAAAGTAACCGACTTTGTGGACAGACACGAATTAACCAATACCCCGATTATTTCCGCTTTGAGGTTCGCCCAAAATGTACCGGAAATCCCACACTTGTTCCCGCGGCCGAAAGAATATTTGAAAATGCCCTCTGTTCGCTGCCAGGCTTATGTACCGCCGTTATTGCTATGATGATTTTTCCCGGCACAGACAAAATCAGGACGGTATGCCTGTTTGAGCGGCTTGCCGTCATATAGGGAGCGCTTGTTCCGCTTCATAGGAACTTCGGTCTTTTGCATCTCAATTTCCAGGCATTTATGCGGACTTCCCGCTATACAGCCTCCGGGAAACCCGCGCCTGGTTTCCTGTTTACTTCGTAAAGACACCCGCGGATACGAAAACTTTCGTTTTCATACCGTAGTTTTCCTTTTTTAACTTTCTGCATACTTATAGAGGCTGTTTCAAAACCCTGCGCGTTTAACGTACAGTCAATTAGTTTTGAAACAGGCTCATATATACCGGTTTTGTCCGTGATGGCCTGGGTTGAATTCGGAATCCCTGGGGTTTCATTCTTTCCCCTTGCGCGAGCGCGTAAAAAATGTGAAAATAAACATAGAGTTTATAAGCCTGAATCAAAGCATGGAGTTTTGGGGATCCTGGACAACGCGCTGATTAGAAACAATACCGCCCTGCCCCAAAACTTCGGGCGTTGCGTGAAGTGCAGCGCAAAGGGGCTACTGTGTTAGCGATTGAAATGCTGGAAATCACCAAGGTTTTTCCCGGTGTGCTGGCAAACGACCGGGTTAATCTGCGGGTTGAGCGGGGGGAGATACACGCCCTCCTGGGGGAGAACGGGGCCGGTAAATCGACCCTTATGTCGATCCTGTTCGGGCTGTACGAGCCTGACGGCGGCCTTATCAGGATATGGGGCGAAGAGGTGAAAATCCGCAGCCCCAACGACGCCACGGCCCTGCGGATCGGCATGGTGCATCAGCACTTCAAACTTGTGCACAACTTCACCGTTACCGAAAATATTGTGCTGGGCCTGGAACCACATAACGCTTTTGGAAACCTGGACCTTCGCGGCGCGGAAAAGCGGGTGGCGGAACTTTCCGGGACCTACGGCCTGGCCGTAGACCCCCGTGCCAGGATCGAAAATATCACCGTGGGCATGCAGCAGCGGGTGGAAATCCTCAAAATACTCTACCGCGACGCGGACATCCTTATTTTTGACGAGCCGACCGCGGTGCTGACCCCCCAGGAAATCGATGAGCTTTTGGCGATTTTCCGCCGCCTCAAGTCGGAAGGAAAAACGATTCTGTTTATCACCCATAAGTTAAAAGAGATAAAGGCCGCCGCGGACCGCTGCACGGTGCTGCGCAGGGGAAAATATATCGATACTGTTGACGTATGCAGGGCGAGCGAGGCGGAACTGGCCGAAAAAATGGTGGGGCGGGCGGTAACGTTCCGTATTGAGAAGAAACAGGCCCGGCCCGGCGGCGTAGTGCTTAAAATCGAAGACATGACGGTAATCGGCGCAAAGGGAACCCCCGCGGTGAGCGGCCTTTCCCTGGATGTACGCGCGGGTGAAGTGGTTGGCATTGCCGGGGTTGACGGCAACGGCCAGTCGGAACTGGTGGCGGCCATCGCGGGGCTTTTGCCGGTCAAGTCCGGCAGGGTGCTCCTCAAAGGAAGCGACCTCTCCAAAGAGAGCATCAGGAGCCGCAACGAGCGGGGGCTGGGGCTGGTGCCCGAAGACCGGCACAGGCACGGCCTGGTCCTCGAATTCAGAGTTGACGAAAACCTCATTCTCAAGAGCTTCCGCCGCCGGCCTTATTCAAACCGCGCGGGTTTTCTGCGTTTTCCGGCTATTTTCGGGCACGCCGAGACCCTTATCAGCGATTTTGACATTCGGGCGGGGAACGGGCCGGCCACGCCCGCCAAGTCCATGTCCGGGGGCAATCAGCAGAAGGTGGTTATCGCCCGCGAAATCGACCTTTCCCCTGAGCTGCTTATCGTGTCGCAGCCGACCAGGGGACTTGACGTGGGCGCTATCGAGTATATTCACCGCCGCATTGTGGAGGAACGGGACAAGGGACGGGCGGTGCTGTTGGTGTCCTTTGAACTGGATGAGATTCTGGGCCTCTGCGACCGTATCGCGGCCCTTTCCAAGGGCCAGGTGGTGGGAGTTCTTCCGGTGGAAGAGGCTGACGAGCGGCGAATCGGCGCGATGATGGGGGGAGTTCATGCCTGACATACGCAAAAAAAGCAGGGGGAATCCCGGCGGCTTCAACCTGGGCGACCGCCTTCTTGAGGTGTTCACCGGCTCGGACGCTCTGGTTTCGGCGGCGGTAGTGGTATTGGGCTTTTTAGTCGCCACGCTGCTCATCATTGTCATCGGGCGGAATCCCGGCGGCATGTACCAGGCGATCCTGCAGGTGGTGACCGGTTTTGATCTTCGCCGCGGAACCCATAACATGCGCTATGTGGGGGAATGGCTGGTCAGTTCCATTCCGCTTATCCTCTGCGGTTTTTCCATGGCCTTTGCCGCCCGGACCGGGCTGTTCAACATCGGGGCGGAGGGGCAGTACATCGCAGGCATCACCGCGGCCCAGCTCATCGCCCTCTATTTTCCGCCGGTACCGGTACTGCACTGGATCGCGGCGGTCCTGGGGGCGATCATTGCCGGCGCGGTCTGGGGCGGCATTGTCGGGTTCTTCAAGGCCCGCTACAAGGTTTCCGAAGTGGTGGCCACGATCATGATGAACTACATCGCCTTTTATCTGCACCGCCTTATTCTGCTGCGGATTCCGGGCAGCAATACTTTCAGAACGCCGGACTTTCCCGCCACGGCAACGCTCTCAAGCCCCCTTTTGTCGGCGCTTACCAACGGGTCCCGGCTCAATTACAGCCTCTATCTTACCCTGGCGGCGATTGTCATCTTTTGGATCATCATGGGGAAAACGCGCCTGGGCTATTCCCTGCGGGCTACGGGGCTTAACAAGGACGCCGCCTTTTACGGCGGCATCAGTGTAAACGCCAGCGTTACCGCCGCCATGGCGATAGCCGGGGCCTTCGCGGGCCTTGCCGGCGCGTCGGTTTCCCTGGGCGTCTTTTCCTACGGCCGCATCCTCGCCGCCCAGGACGGTTACGGCTTTGACGGTATTGCCGTGGCCCTGGTGGGTAACAGCACCGCCTGGGGAACCGCCCTGGCGGGCCTCCTCTTCGGCATGCTCAAATCCGCGCAGCCCCTGATGCAGTCCCGGCAGATACCCAAGGAGATTACCGCGATCATCATGGGCCTGGTGGTAGTTTTTATTTCACTGCGCGCGGGAGTGCGGATCATCATCGAATGGCAGATGAAGGAAAAGGCCCGCCGCGTACAGGAACATGCAGCGGCCGGGACTGCGGCCGCGGACGGGAACGAAAAAGGGGGGAACGAATAATGGCTTTCTTTCAGATAATATGGAACATGCTTCCTTCAACCTTTATGATAGTTTCCCCCATTCTTATCGCCGCTGTCGGCGGCATGATCTGCGAGCGTTCCGGCGTGGTGAACATCGCCCTGGAAGGGCTGATGGCCATCGGCGCCATGACCGCCGCGGTAACCCATGTGCTTCTGGAAACGAAGATCGGCTTTTCGATTCCCCTGGCCCTGGGCCTTGCCGCCCTCGCCGGCTGCCTGTTTTCACTGGTCCATGCTTTCGCCGCGATTACCCTGCGGGCGGATCAGGTGATATCCGGCACGGGGATCAACCTCCTCGCCAACGGGCTTACCCTGTTCGTGTGCCAACTGTTGTTCCGCATGGATCGCAGTCAGAACTACCGCATGGGGATGAAGTCGGGCCTCTTCGGTATTTACCCCACAGTCTGGATAGCCCTCGCCATTCTGGCGGCAAGCTGGTTTATGCTGTACAAGCGCCCCTGGGGGCTGCGCCTCAGGGCCGCAGGCGAACACCCCCAGGCCCTGGCCTCCGCCGGGGTCAACGTCATCAGGATCCGCTATATCGCGGTACTCATTTCCGGCCTCCTCGCCGGCCTTGCCGGGGGCTGCATCGTCCTCACCCAGGACATTCAGTACACGGTAAGCACCATTAACGGCAAAGGCTTTATCGCCCTGGCCGCGGTTTCCTTCGGCCGCTGGCTGCCCCTGGGGATACTCGGCTCCAGTTTTCTCTTCGGCATGTCCTCCGCGCTGGCGGTGAACATCATCAACATCAAGGGCCTCCAGTTTCTGCCTTCGGAATTCTTCAACGCCCTTCCGTACCTCATCACCCTCATCACCCTGGTACTGTTCAGCGGAAAGGACTACGCCCCCAGAGCGTCCGGGCAGCCCTACGACAAAGGGAAGAGTTAGTGGTATTGGTTAAAACAGCGATATGATTTGGTTTAGTAATCAGCATGTGGTAATACAGGCTTTAGTGGCCTGTCTTTTTACGTGGGGACTTACCGCCCTGGGATCGGGGACGGTGTTTTTCTTCAAAACCATCAACCGCGGGGTGCTTGACGGCATGCTCGGCTTTGCCGCCGGCGTGATGATTGCGGCCAGTTTCTGGTCCCTGTTAAGCCCGGCGATTGCCCTGGCTGAGGCCGCGGAAAGTTCCGGCGTTCCCCGCTGGTTTCCTGCGGCGGCGGGCTTCCTGCTTGGCGGCGGCTTTCTGCGCCTCGCCGACTGGCTGCTTCCCCATCTGCACATTGAGCATAATACCGATGACGCCGAGGGAATCAAAACTTCATGGAGCCGCTCGGTCCTGTTGGTGCTGGCCATCACCCTGCACAACATCCCCGAAGGGCTTGCCGTGGGGCTAGGCTTCGGCGCGGCCGCCGCCGGTCTTCCCGGCGCGGGCTTTGCCGCTGCGGCGGCCCTGGCCCTGGGTATCGGCCTGCAGAATTTCCCCGAAGGCGCGGCGGTTTCCATCCCCCTGCGCAGGGACGGCCTGAGCCGGCTCAGGAGTTTCTGGTACGGGCAGCTTTCGGGCCTGGTGGAGCCGGTCGCCGGCGTTGTCGGCGCGGCTTTGGTCTTCTTTGTTCGGCCGGTCATGCCTTACGCGCTGGCCTTTGCCGCCGGCGCCATGATTTTTGTAGCCGCCGAAGAACTCATTCCCGAAGCCTACGGCGCGGGAAACGACCACATCGCCACCACCGGTCTCATGCTTGGATTCACCCTGATGATGGTCCTGGATGTGGGCCTGGGATGACTGCGCCGGCAGCATGGCGGCTTGTGGATTTTTTGTAATCTTTCAGGAAAAACGCAAAAAAATCTTCAATTAGGCGGCTTGTTGCTAAAGCAGCTTGCAGGATAAAAATCGCCTGAAGGCGATTTTTGGGGATTAATGCGCGAAACGCATCAAACTGCCGGGGAAACGCTCCGGGCGATAGTGAGAGATGAGCGGGACTATGAGGTGAGGACAGTGGACAAATTTTTATATGCGCCGGCCCTGAAATTCCCCGGATACTCTCTTGACTAAATTCCCCTTTTTTACTATTGTGGAAGAGCTTGTAAAATGGCGAGGGCCCTTGTAGCTCAGTTGGCAGAGCATATCCATGGTAAGGATAAGGTCAACAGTTCGATTCTGTTCGAGGGCTGGTTGAAATACTTGCATTTCAATCAATTTTGGAGATGCGTTTTTCAATTTGGGAGTTCTCGCGGGTGAAAACTCCGGAAACAGAGTGAATTTTGGATTAAAAGAGGTAAATATGGCGAGTAAAAAGACAGTGGTGGAACTCGTAGCCCTGCAATGTACCGAATGTAAGCGGAAAAACTATACCACAAAAAAAAACCGGCGAAATACTCAGGAAAAACTCGAATTCAACAAGTATTGCCCTTTTGACCGGAAACACACGCTTCACAAGGAAACCAAAGTTAAGTAAATTTTAGGCCAGTAGCTCTAATGGTAGAGCGCCGGTCTCCAAAACCGGATGTTGTGGGTTCGAGTCCTACCTGGCCTGGGCAAAAAAGCTCCTACAGGCGAAAAAAGGGCCGGTTAAGGTGAGTCCTGCCGGGGTAGATATTTGTAGACAAGAGGAAGGGCATGAACAAACTAGTTCAATTTGTGAAAGAATCCTACGCCGAACTCCGGAAGGTGATTTGGCCGGGCAGGGACGATGTGGTCAGCTCGGTGAAGGTGGTGATTATTTCTACCGTTATGGTGGCGGCGGTTTTGGGCCTGATAGACGTGTTGCTGCTCTTCGGCATAAGGCTTGCCTTTTAATGAACATCGCTAAAGAGCGGGGCTTGGGGCTCCGCCGCGGATAGAGGAATAAATGGCTACAGGCTGGTATGTCCTCCATATCTTTTCGGGGTATGAGAACAAAATAGAAAAAACTATCCGTATGATGATCGAAAACGGGGATCTGAACAGAGAAGTTGTCCGCGACGTAAAAGTCCCCTCGGAGGAAGTGGTCGAGGTCAAAGACGGCAAAAAACGCACCTTGACCAGGAAGTTCCTCCCCGGTTATATCCTCGTGGAAATGGACCTTCCCGATACGGATAAGGACTGGAAAGTTCCCTGTTCCAAGATCAAAAAGATCAACGGCGTTACCGGTTTTGTGGGAACTCCGGCGGATCGCAAGCCCCAGCCCCTGAGCGGCGACGAGGCGCGTTCTATTTTGCAGAAGTCCGGCGAGATCAAAGGCGAGCGGACGGTCCGTACCCGACAGGCCTTCTCCTCCGGCGAGCATGTCAAGATTATCGACGGGCCGTTTGAATCTTTCACCGGGACCATCGAAGAGGTGTACCCGGAAAAGAACAAATTGAAAGTGATGGTCGGCATTTTCGGTAGAAATACGCCGGTAGAAGTTGACCTTTTGCAGGTGGAAAAACTGTAAAATAAAGCAGTGGGAGAGGTGTCGGGCTAAAGTCTGACGGATTTAGCCTGAAGCCTCGTCAGTCGGTTGCCGCCGGCATACCACGGAGGAGTATTGAATGGCAAAGAAAAAGATTGCGGCGTACATTAAGCTGCAATGCCCCGCGGGAAAGGCCACTCCGGCCCCCCCCGTAGGGCCGGCGCTGGGGCCCCATGGGGTCAGCGCGCCTCAGTTTGTCCAGCAGTTCAACGACCGGACAAAGAGCATGGAACCGGGACTCGTTATCCCGGTGGTGATCACCGTCTACGCGGATAAATCGTTCACCTTTATCCTCAAAACCCCGCCCGCCCCGGTGCTTATCAAAAAGGCAATCGGACTGGAAAAAGGTTCGGCGGAATCCCACAAGGTCAAGGTTGGCAAGATCTCCAGGGCAAAACTTGAGGAAATCGCCAGGACGAAGATGGTGGATCTTACGGCCAACGATATTGACGCCGCTATGAAAATTATCGCCGGGACCGCCCGGTCCATGGGTGTTGAGGTGGAAAAATGAAACGCGGAAAGAAATACAGCGAAAGCGTCAAAAAGTACGTCCCCGCCAACACCTATGAGTTGAATGAGGCGCTGGGACTGCTCAAAACTATGGCCTATGCCAAATTTGACGAAACCGTGGATGTTTCGGTCAAGCTCAATATCAAAAAGAACCAGTCCGTGCGGGATACGGTAGTGCTGCCCAACCAGTTCCGGGGCGAGAAAAAAGTGCTGGTGTTCTGCAAACCCGAAAAGGAAAAAGAAGCCCAGGAAGCGGGCGCGACTTTTATCGGCGCCGACGACCTCATTGAAAAAGTAAAGGGCGGCTGGACCGGTTTTGACGTGGCCGTGGCAACGCCGGACATGATGAAGGATGTGGGCAAGCTCGGTATGGTGCTGGGCCGCAAGGGCCTCATGCCCAATCCGAAAACCGGTACCGTCACCTTTGATCTTAAAGGCACTCTGGCCGAACTTAAAAAAGGCCGGGTGGAATTCAGGGCCGATAAAACCGGCGTCGTGCATCTCGCCGTGGGTAAAATTTCCATGGAGAGTGAAAAAGTCGCCGAAAACGTTAAGGCGGTAGTTGCCGAAATTAAACGGAAACGGCCGGCCGACGCCAAAGGCGAGTTCATTCGAACCGTTTCGGTGGCGTCCACCATGGGGCCCGGCGTATGGGTCGCTATAAGTGATCAGGAGTAAAGTATGGCGATTGTAGCGAAAAAGATTCAGGACAGTAAAACCAGGGCCATTGGAGAATTGAAAGAAGCTCTGGGCGCATCGAAGGATTTTATATTCACCGATTATCGGGGGCTTACGGTGGAGCAGATCAGCGCCCTGCGCAGACAGCTCCGGGCAAAGGAAGTTCACTATAAAGTAGTAAAAAACAACTTTGCCCGTCTCGCCTTTGAGCAGCTTTCCACGCCGGACGTGTCGTCCTACCTGGCAGGCCCCACCGCGGTGGCTATTGCTCCCAAAGATTCAAACGAGGTCGCCAAGATACTCTTTGATTTCACCAGAGAAACGCCTGCCCTGAAGATCAAGGGCGCTTTGGTGGGCGATACGGTGTATGACGCCGCCCAGACCGAGGCGTTTTCCAAACTACCCGGCAGGCTGGAACTCATTTCGATGCTTATGTCGGTGATGAACGGCCCCGCGCGAAACCTGGCCGCCGCCCTCAACGACATTCCCGCCCGCTTGGTACGGACGATCAATGCCGTCGCCGATCAGAAAGGCGGCGCGGCGTAGGAGCAAATAAACCCTGTCAGACTTCAGTTCAGTATTGAAGGTTGCTAATCTGTCAGGTTTGAGATACCCGGTAACGGGACGCGCATCGTATGAAGCGCGTAACAAACATCAGGAGAAGATAATATGGCAGCCACAAAAGAAGAGATTTTAGAAGCGATTGCGTCCATGACGGTTCTGGAAGTTTCGGAACTGGTCAAAATGATGGAAGAGAAATTCGGCGTTTCCGCCGCCGCCCCTGTGGCGGCAGCGGCCGTCGGCGCGGCCCCCGCCGGAGCGGCCGCCGCCCCCGCGGAAGAGCAGACCGAATTTAACGTCATTCTCAAAGCCTTTGACGACACCAAGAAAATCGCGGTCATCAAGGAAGTGCGGGCGGTTACCGGCCTGGGGCTTAAGGAAGCGAAAGACCTCGTTGAGGGCGCTCCCAAGCCGCTCAAGGAAGGCATTCCCAAGGAAGAGGCCGCGAAGATCAAGGAAGCCGTCACCGCAGCGGGCGGTACTGTTGAGATTCAGTAAACGAACGGTGAATACAGTTTCTTTTCTCGCACAGCAGTTAAGGCTCTCAGGGGCCTTAACTGTCTATTTATTGAGCCGCTTTCAAAACCCGGTTGGTTTTGGTGCGGCTCTGTGGTTTTTCAGGCTAACGCCTTACAAAACCACGATTTTAACAGGCTGCTCTTTTAAAACTGAATTTTTGAAAGAGCCTCCATTTAATGAGAGTATAAGCAGACGAAGGGGGAACCGATGACCAAAGGGAAGACTGCCGCGAAACGAATGTACATTGGAAAAGACTTTCAGGATGTGATGGAACTGCCGGATCTTATTGATATTCAATTTTGTTCCTATGAACGATTCTTGCAGCGGGAAAAAATCAGAAACGGCGAAAAGCCCGCGGCGCAGGGGCTTGAAGAGGTGTTCAGGTCTTCTTTCCCCATAGAAAGCCCCAACGGGGACATGGTTCTCGAATACGAGTACTACACCCTGGATGAGAACAATATAAAATACACGGAGCAGGAGTGCAAGCAGAAGGGCATAACCTACGCGGTTCCCCTCAAGGCGCGGATCAACTTGATTTTTCAGCAGACCGGCGAGATTCGGCAAAAAGACATCTACATGGGCGATATCCCGATCATGAGCGAGCGGGGCACCTTTATCATAAATGGCGCGGAACGGGTGGTGGTCTCCCAGATTCACCGTTCACCGGGCGTTATCTTCAGCCATGAGAAGGGAATCTACTCTTCCCGGATTATCCCCTATCGGGGGAGTTGGCTGGAATTTGAAATCGATCAAAAGAAAGAACTTATTTACGCAAAAATCGACCGGAAAAAGCGCATACTGGGAACGATCTTTCTCCGTGCGCTGGGGTATGACAGCCGTGAAGAGATCATCAGGGCTTTCTATTCCATCGAGAATTTCAAACTCAAGGATGACCGCGATACCAGGGAAAAAATTTCCGGCAAAATCCTCGCCGTGGCGGTGTGGATCAAGGATGAGACCGCCGCCGAACAGAAAAGCGGCAAGGAAGAAGACGAACACGCCGGCATGAAGAGGCTTTACCGGGCGGGCGAAAAACTCCATCCCCACAATGTGGACGAGCTTTTGGCTAACGGGATTAAGTCTATTGAAGTTGTTGATTTTGAAGCCAAAGATTCTCTTAATTCGCCGATGCTCCTGAACTGCTTTGAGCGTGAGGATATCAAATTCGTCAAGGAAGATTCGCCCAGGGATGAACCTTCCAAAGACGAGGCACTGATTGCGGTTTACTCGGTGTTGATGCCCGGCGAGTCCATCACCATAGACGCCGCGGAGAAAGACCTGCTGGGGATGTTTTTCACCAGCAGGCGCTACGATTTGGGCAGGGTGGGCCGCTACAAGCTCAATAAAAAATTCGATTTTACGCCGCCCCTTGAGGACTTCACCCTTACCAAACAGGACATCATCGCCACGATGAAATTCCTCATCAAGGTCTATGTGGCGGATGAATTTATCGACGATATTGACCATCTCGGCAATCGGCGGGTTCGCTCCGTAGGGGAGCTGATGGCCAACGTCATGAAGATCGCGTTCAGCCGCATGGAGCGGATCGCCAAGGAGCGGATGAGTCTTAAAGAGACGGACACGATCAAGCCCCAGGACCTCGTTTCCATAAAGCCGGTAGTGGCGGCGATTAAGGAATTCTTCGGGTCCAGCCAGCTCTCGCAGTTTATGGATCAGGTGAATCCCCTGGCGGAGCTGACCCACAAACGGCGGCTTAACGCGCTCGGTCCGGGCGGCCTTTCCCGCGACAGGGCGGGCTTCGAGGTCCGCGACGTGCATTACACGCACTACGGCAGAATGTGCCCCATAGAAACCCCCGAAGGCCCGAACATCGGCCTTATTGTGTCACTGTCCAACTACACCAGGGTCAACGAGTACGGCTTTCTGGAAACCCCCTACCGCAAAGTGCACAAGGGCGTTGTCACGAGGGATATTGAATATCTCTCCGCCATGGACGAGGACCGCTACTTCATCGCGCAGGCATCGGCGAAACTCAACGCCAACGGCTCTTTCGCCGACGATCAGGTTGCCTGTCGCCGCCAGGGCGACTATACCACAAGAGCGCCTGAAGACATTAAGTACATGGACGTATCGCCGAAGCAGATCATCTCGGTGTCCGCTTCCCTCATTCCCTTTCTGGAGCATGACGACGCCAACCGGGCGCTCATGGGTTCCAACATGCAGCGTCAAGCCGTGCCCCTGGTCTTCCCCGAAACGCCGCGGGTCGGTACGGGCATGGAAGGGAAATGCGCCTATGACTCAGGCGTACTTGCCAAAGCGCGCAGGAGCGGGACGGTCGTCCGGGTTACTTCCCACGAGATCGTGATAAAACCCGACAAGAGCGGCGGCGCCCAACCTTCGGCCCAGGCGGTGATCGACGAAAACGGCAATGACCTGTACCGTCTGGTAAAATTCCAGCGGACGAACCAGGACACCTGCTATAACCAGCGGCCTATCGTTAAAGTCGGCGAGAAAATTGCCGCCGGGCAGGTAATCGCCGACGGGCCTGCAACCCAGAACGGCGAGCTTGCCCTGGGGCGGAATATCCTCGTGGGCTTTATGCCCTGGAACGGTTACAACTACGAAGATTCGATTCTCATTTCCGAGCGGGTGGTGAAGGGCGATATGTTCACTTCCATCCATATTAAAGAATTTGTCACCGAAGTCAGGGAGACCAAACTGGGGCCGGAAAAAATCACCCGTGACATTCCCAACACCTCCGAGAAGAGTCTTGATAATCTGGACAGCGAGGGCATTATCCGCGTGGGCGCCAAGGTCCGTTCCGGCGATATTCTGGTCGGAAAGGTGACGCCCAAGAGCGAAACCGAGACCACGCCGGAATTCAAGCTGCTCAACTCAATCTTCGGCGAGAAAGCCAAGGAAGTGCGGGACTCTTCCCTTAAAGTGTCCCACGGTATCGACGGGACCATCATCGACATACAGCGCCTCAAACGGAGCGAGGGTGACGATCTTAATCCCGGTGTTGACGAAGTGGTGAAGGTACTAATCGCTACCAAGCGCAAACTCCGGGAAGGCGACAAAATGGCGGGCCGCCACGGCAACAAGGGCGTAGTGGCCCGGATTTTACCTGAGGAAGATATGCCCTACATGGAAGACGGCACGCCGCTGGACATCTGCCTTACCCCGCTGGGCGTTCCCTCCCGTATGAACATCGGCCAGCTTCTGGAAACCGAGCTTGGCTGGGCCGGTTCCACCCTGGACGAATGGTATTCCGCCCCGGTATTCCAGTCGCCGTCCCCGGAGCAGATAGAGGAAAAACTGAAAGAAGCGGGACTGCCCGTTACGAGCAAAGCCGTTCTGCGGGACGGCAGGACCGGCGAGGCTTTTGTGAATCCGATTTTCTGCGGCATGATCTACTTCCTCAAGCTCCACCACCTGGTAGACGACAAAATGCACGCCCGTTCCACCGGCCCCTATTCGCTGGTAACCCAGCAGCCCCTGGGCGGCAAAGCCCAGTTCGGCGGCCAGAGGTTAGGTGAAATGGAAGTGTGGGCGCTGGAAGCCTACGGCGCGGCCAACACCCTGCAGGAACTGCTCACCATCAAGTCGGACGACATGACCGGCCGCTCCAAAATCTACGAGGCCATTGTGAAGGGAGAGCCTTCCACCACCGCCGGGATCCCCGAATCCTTCAACGTGCTGGTGCAGGAACTGCGGGGCCTGGCCCTGGATCTTACAATCTTCGACGCCAAGGGAAAGCAGATACCCCTCACCGAAAAGGACGAGGAACTGATAACCAAGAGCGGCTCGAACTTTTAGAGGACTCATTATACCGTCTGGTTTAATACCAATTTCCTGTAAGCGGTGCTTTATCTGAGCCGCGGCAAGCCTGGCAAGCCGCGCTTGCCTTGGGGTATTAAACCAGACTTTCGAATAAAAACTAACCACGGACGGCGCGGACAGAACGGACAAACAGGCGGATTTGTCCGTTCTGTGCGTGCTGGCCTGTGCCGGGTACTTGCCAAAACCTCCCATTTATAGTAAATTAACTAATAATGCTATAATTCGGGGTAATTTACCCTTTTCGGGGGCCCGGGTCTCAACAGGAGTAACAATGCGGGACATTCAAGACTTTGATTCGATAATGATACGGCTGGCTTCACCGGAAATGATCCGGGCCTGGTCCTATGGGGAAGTCAAAAAGCCGGAAACCATCAACTACCGGACGCTCCGGCCCGAAAAAGACGGTCTCTTCTGCGAGCGGATATTCGGGACCACAAAGGAGTGGGAGTGCTACTGCGGAAAGTTCAAATCGATTCGCTACAAGGGTGTAATCTGTGACCGCTGCGGCGTTGAGGTTACCCATTTCAAAGTGCGCCGGGAACGGATGGGCCATATTGAACTGGCCGCCCCGATTTCCCACATCTGGTATTACCGTTCGGTCCCCAGCCGCATGGGGCTTTTGCTCGACATGCCCATGACCGCGCTGCGTTCGGTGCTCTACTACGAAAAATACGTGGTCATCGATCCCAGCGATACGGATTTGAAAAAAGGCCAGCTGCTTTCCGAGGAAGAATACTACGACGCCCAGGAACGCTACGGCGGCGGCTTTACCGCCGGCATGGGCGCCGAGGCGATCCGCACGCTGCTCGAAAACCTCAACCTGGATCAAATGGCCGCCGAACTGCGGGCCAAAATGATTGAAAAAGGCGCCAAGAGCGACAAGCGGCTCCTCAAGCGCATTGAAATTGTCGAGAATTTCCGCAATTCAAAAAACAAGCCGGAGTGGATGATCCTCGACGTGATTCCGGTAATTCCGCCGGAACTGCGGCCTATGGTGCAGCTTGACGGGGGCCGCTTCGCCACATCGGACCTCAACGATCTCTACCGCAGGGTAATCAACCGGAACAACCGCCTTAAACGGCTGCAGACCCTCAACGCGCCGGACATCATTATCCGCAACGAAAAGCGCATGCTACAGGAAGCGGTAGACGCCCTTTTTGACAATTCCAAAAAGAAGAAAGTGGTGAAGGGTTCTTCCAACCGGCCGCTTAAATCGATTAGTGATATGCTCAAAGGGAAGCAGGGCCGCTTCCGCCAGAACCTGCTCGGAAAGCGGGTTGACTATTCGGGCCGCTCGGTTATCACCGTGGGGCCGGACCTCAAGATGTGGCAGTGCGGGCTTCCCACCAAAATGGCGATGGAACTTTTCAAGCCCTTCATCATGAAAAAGCTCGTTGACAAGGACGTGGTTTACAATATTAAAAAGGCCAAGATGCTGGTGGAGGCGGAAACGCCGGAGATATTCGCCATTCTTGACGAGGTGGTGAAAGAACATCCGGTGCTTCTCAACCGCGCGCCTACCCTGCACCGGCTGGGCATTCAGGCATTTGAGCCGGTTCTGGTGGAAGGGAAAGCCATCAGGCTTCACCCCCTGGTTTGTCACGCCTTTAACGCCGACTTTGACGGCGACCAGATGGCGGTTCACGTGCCGCTTACCCAGGCGTCCCAAATGGAATGCTGGACGCTGATGCTCTCCGCGAGGAATCTCCTCAACCCCGCCAACGGCAAAACCATTGTGTTCCCCTCCCAGGACATGGTATTGGGGATCAACTTCCTTACCAGGATCAAGCCGAACGCCAAGCGGCCCGGTTCTTCCAGGCCGGCAACAAAGGACTGGGTTCCCTGTTATTCCTCCATGGAAGAGATTCTTATGGCGGTGGAAAGCAAGTCCCTGGACTGGGAGGCCCTGATCCGGGTAAAGCCCACGAAGTTCCCCATCTGGGACAAGGCGGGGCGGGAGGCCAAGCCCGGGGAAGACGGGACCATTGAGACCAGCGCCGGACGGTTGGTGTTTAACGAGGAACTGCCGCCCGAGATACCTTTTGTTAATTACGAACTCAAAGACAAAGAGCTGCGCGCCCTGATTGAGCATGTGTTCAACGAGAAAGGTTCCTGGACCACAGTAAACATGTTAGACGCCATCAAGTCCACCGGTTACCGTTACGCGACAGTCTTCGGGGCTACCATTGGCGTTGATGACATTGTGGTTCCCAGGGAAAAAACCGAGATGATCGACAAGGCCAACAGGCAGGTTGAATCGATCCAGAAACAGTACAGCATGGGTCTTATCACCCAGGAAGAACGCCACAACAACGTCGTCGATGTCTGGACAAAGACCAATGAGGATCTGACCAACATCATGATGAAAACCCTGGAAGCGGACCGGGACGGCTTTAACTCAATTTACATGATGGCCAACTCCGGCGCGCGCGGAAGCCGTAACCAGATACGTCAGCTTGCCGGCATGCGGGGCCTCATGGCAAAACCCAAGGGGGAAATCATCGAGTTGCCCATTCGCTCCAACTTCAAGGAAGGGCTTTCGGTTATTGAATTTTTTATCTCCACCAACGGCGCCCGGAAGGGGCTTTCGGATACCGCCCTCAAAACCGCCGAGGCGGGTTACCTTACCCGGCGTCTGGTTGACATTGCCCAGGACGTGGTGGTAAACGAGGACGACTGCGGTACGATTAACGGAATTTCCTATTCGGCGATCAAGGACGGCGAGGACATCGTTGAGCCGCTGAGCGACCGTATTGTAGGCCGCTATACCCTGGAACGGGTGAGGCATCCCATCACCGGGGAACTGATCATCGACGTGAATGAGGAAATTACCGAGGCGATTGCCGCGCAGATCGACGCCGCCGGGGTTGAGACTGTGCGGATCAGGACGGTTCTGACCTGCGAAGCCAAGCACGGCGTCTGCCGCAGGTGTTACGGCCGCAATCTTGCCACCAACCGCTCGGTGGACATCGGCGAAGCGGTGGGAACCATCGCCGCCCAGTCCATCGGCCAGCCGGGTACCCAGCTTACCATGCGGACTTTCCATATCGGCGGCGTCGCTACTAAAGTGAGCGAAGAAAACCGGACATTCCTCAAGTATCCGGTGTATATTCGGGAAGTATCCGGCGCCCACGTGGAGCTTTCCGACGGCCGCTGGCTCTTTACCCGTAAGGGACACGCGGTAGTCAACAAGGTAATGAAGGAATACAAACTGGAACCCTCCGACAAACTGCTGGCAGAGGACGGCAAACGGATTAACCGGGGCGACGTGATTATTGAACGAGGCGGTAAGGATATCCTTTCACCGGAGATCGCCTACGCCATGATTCTGAAAAGTCCCGATGGTACTTCAAAGACCCTCTACCTTATCGGCCAGGAACAGAAAATTGAAATCAGAAACGGCTCCGAATTCGTGGTAAAGAAGGGAACCGTTGTGGAGGCTGAAAAAACAATCGCCACTTTCGATCCGTTCTCCGACCCGATCATCGCCGAGAAGGGCGGGATCGTTAAATACGAGGACATCATCTCCGGAACCACCCTCAAAGAGGACATCAACATGGAAACGGGGAATATCGAGAAACAAATCACCGAGTTCCAGCTTGAAAGCAAGCAGCCCAGAATATACATTGTTGACGAGGGCGATAATGAAGTGGCCTCTTACTTCCTGCCCGGCGGCGCTTACATTCAGGTTGACGAGGGAGAGAAGATCAACGCCGGAAGAACCATCGCAAAAACATTGAAAGAATCCGCCAAGGCCATGGACATTACTTCCGGCCTTCCCCGTGTCAGCGAGCTTTTTGAAGCCCGCAAACCCAAAAGCCCGGCGGTACTCGCCCAGGTTTCGGGAACAGTGTATTTCCGGGGCATTGCCAAAGGCAAACGGAAAGTCACTGTCGAGGACGCATTCGGCAAGGAATATCCCCACCTTATCCCCATGAGCAAACGGCTGCTGGTGCGGGACGGCGATACCGTGGAAGCCGGGGAAGCCCTTTGCGTAGGATTAACCGATCCCCATGACGTACTCCACATCCTGGGTGAAGGCACATTGCAGCGCTACCTGATGGACGAGATACAGCAGGTGTACCGTCTACAGGGCGTTTCGATTAACGACAAACATATCGGCGTTATCGTCAGGCAGATGCTGCGGAAGGTTGAGATCCGTTCTGTGGGCGACACAAAGTTTATCTACGGTCAAATGGTGGACAAGTACCGTTTTCACGAGGAAAACAACAGGGTCATCGCCGAGGGCGGGCAGCCCGCCGTTGCCCAGCCCCTGTTCCAGGGTATTACCAAGGCGTCGCTTAACATCGATTCGTTCCTGTCCGCAGCGAGCTTCCAGGAAACTACCAGGGTGCTCACCAACGCCGCCATTGCCGGTTCCACCGACTACCTGCGGGGCCTCAAGGAAAACATCATCATCGGTCATCCCATACCGGCGGGTACGGGCATGAAACGCTACCGGAACATCAAACTGTACGACGAGGACAGGCAGGACATGGACGAATATATGCACGGGATCCTCGAAAAACGCAGGCTTGAGGCTATCGCCCTCGCGGAAGCCGAAGCCTCGACGGATGAATTTACGGCCGAGGTAGAGGTGGAGGAAAACGACGAGGAATGAGACATGGCGGGGAGGTTTCCTCTCCACGGAATAGCCCTCTGGCGGGGCTTGTCCCCGTTATAATCTTTCTGTAAGGCGGGAAAGTTATGGATGCAAAGCAGGCTGTCAATGAAGGAAAAACGAGCCTGGGGATTGAATTGGGGTCTACCCGCATCAAGGCGGTATTGATAGACGAACAGTGTGCGCCTATCGCTTCGGGCGGCTTTGAATGGGAAAACCGTTTGGAAGACGGTATTTGGACCTACCATCTGGATGATGTGTGGACAGGCTTGCAGGCCAGTTTTCGGAAATTGGCGGATGACGTGCAAAGCCGCTACGGCGTACCTTTGATAAAGACGGGCGCCATCGGCGTTTCCGCCATGATGCACGGGTATCTGGTTTTTGATAAAGAGGGCAGACAGCTCGTTCCCTTCCGCACCTGGCGTAATACCACAACGGAGAAGGCGGCGGCGGAGCTTACCGGAAAATTTCAGTTCAATATCCCCCTGCGCTGGAACATTGCCCATCTGTACCAGGCGATTTTGAACAAAGAGCCGCATGTAAAAGACATCTCGTTTTTGACCACACTCGCGGGTTACGTGCACTGGAAGCTCACCGGCAAAAAAGTCCTCGGCCTTGATGACGCTTCCGGCGTCTTTCCCATCGACAGTACGGTCAACGGCTACAATTCCCGAATGTTGCGGCAATTTGACGAACTTGTAAGCCCGCTGGGGTTTGGGTGGAAAATCGGCGATATTCTTCCCTCGGTTTTAAGCGCGGGGGAAAACGCCGGCGCGCTCACGGAAGAAGGGGCGAAACTGCTTGATCCGGGCGGCCGCCTGCAGGCGGGCATTCCCCTCTGTCCGCCGGAAGGCGACGCGGGTACGGGCATGGTTGCGACTAACAGCGTGGCGGAGCGGACCGGCAATATCTCGGCGGGCACATCGGTATTCGCGATGATTGTGCTGGAAAAAGAGCTGTCAAAACTGTACACGGAAATTGATATGGTCGTTACGCCTTCGGGCAGGCCGGTCGCCATGGTTCATTGTAACAATTGTACTACCGATCTTGACGCGTGGGTTAAATTGTTTAAAGAGACGGCGGACTTGACCGGGGCAAAAATTGACAAAGCGGCCCTGTACGACCTCCTGTATTTCAAAGCCCTGGAAGGCGAAGACGACTGCGGCGGGCTTCTTTCATATAATTACTATGCGGGTGAACCTCTTGCCGGTATTGAGCAGGGCCGTCCCCTGTTTGCCCGTCTGCCGGACAGCAATTTCACTTTGGCCAATTTCATGCGGGCCGTCCTTTTCTCCACTATGGGTACCCTGAAACTCGGTATGGACATCCTTACCGAAAAAGAGCGTGTGCGTGTTGAGAGCCTCCTCGGCCACGGCGGCCTGTTCAAAACCAAAGGCGTGGGCCAGCGCCTGATGGCCGCCGCGCTCAATACGCCGGTGGCGGTAATGGAATCCGCGGGCGAAGGCGGAGCATGGGGCATCGCGCTCCTCGCCGCTTATATGCTACAGGAGCGGAAAACGCCGCTGGAACAATTTCTGGCGGAAAGAGTGTTTGCGGGAAAAACGGGCGCGAAAGTTGACCCCGACCCGAAAGACGTACAGGGTTTCAGGAAATTCATGGAACGCTATACGGCGGGACTCAATATTGAACGGGCCGCCGTGGAGCATTTGAAATGAGCCTCCGCAGGGCAAGCCCACGGTATCTTAAGCGTTGCTTTATTTGAGCCGCGGCAAGCCCGGCAAGCTGCGCTTACCTTAGGGTATTAAACCAGACTTTCGAATAAGCGAGGTAACACGTTTACTATGGGAATGTATAAAAACCTGCGGGAAGAAGCATTTGAAGCGAATCTTGAAATCAGCCGGCAGAATCTTGCCATTTACACATGGGGTAACTCCTCCGCCCTTGATCCGGACAAGGGGGTCTTTGCCATAAAACCTTCAGGGGTTCCCTACGACAAATTGACTCCCGAATCAATGGTGGTGGTTGATCTGGACGGAAAAACTGTTGAGGGCGCGTTGAATCCCTCGTCGGACACGAAGACCCACCAGGTATTGTACCGGGAATTTTCCGGTATCCTGGGCATTACCCACACCCATTCGCCCTATGCGGTTGCCTGGGCCCAGGCCCGGAGATCCGTTCCGGTTTACGGCACTACCCACGCGGATCACGGAACGGAAGAAGTTCCCTGTACCGACTTCATGAGTCCCGATGCGGTCAAAAACAATTATGAACTTGAGACGGGAAACCTCATCGTGGAGACTTTCAAAAAGCGCGGTCTCAATCCGGCCTATATAAACATGGTACTGGTAGCGGGGCACGGGCCTTTTACGTGGGGCGGCAGCGCCGCCCAGTCAGTGTACCACGGCGCGGTTTTGGAAGAGGTTTGCAAAATGGCGCTCCTGACCCTAAGCCTTGATCCGCTGGCAAAACCGCTGCCCGCGCATATCATCAAAAAACACTGGGAACGCAAACACGGGCCTGACGCATATTACGGACAGAGATAAGGCAGAACGTATCTCAATTCGACGGCAGAGCCGCCGAAGGCTTGTCTTTCACTTCAAAATTTGTTGTCAAATGCAGGACGGAGTTGTATAATGAGCCTCCGCACGGCAAGCCTGGCAGGCTGCGCCTGCCTTGGGGTGTTAAACCGGACTTTCGAATAAAAACGGAACATTGCGCGTAACGAGATCAAGAATCATTTCTCCAGCAAATACAAATATTCTTTTACATGAATTTCCCTGGCATTTAAATTCCTTGCGCCTCTGAACGTGTTGTATTTTGTTTCCAGTATTTCGACTTTTCCCATTTTATGTAACATATTTTTCATTTCGTCTATATTGATAAATCCCTCTGAATTAAAGGATATTAAAACATATTTTGCCTTGACATTCATAACCAGTTCGGTCAAGGCGGATAAAGCGTAATTTTTTTTGTTGTAATTTGATTGGTTCCAGTTTTCAGGGATACCGGAAATTTTACTGATACGATCAGGGTATTTGTAATCAAGTATTACATTAAGCATAAAATAATTGGAACCGTAGGGGTGTTGATTATACGGGGGATCCAGGTACGCAATGTCGACTTCGGGTACGCCATTAATAATTTTATTTGAATCTCCGTTATAAACCAATACGGAGGAATTGAAATTGCTGAATACCGGAAAAGGCAATTCTATGTTGCTTGTAATTCTATACAGCGAGTTCTGGTTTTTTCCTCCAAACTGGCCGATTCCGGTTTCTTTGTTTTTATAAAAACCTTTAAATACGCCGGATGTATTCGCGTGTATTGAAGCCTCTGACAATAACGGCGCGATAAAATATTTTTGATAAATTTGCGGTACTTCTTCAATCAACTGTCTTGCGGTATCAATGTACATTGCGTTTCTGGCGGTATAAAAAACCCGGTCTTCCGGTTTTATATCGCTTTCATTTTTTGGCGCGTATAATTCCGATATTATGCCTTTTTTTAATTTGTTGTTCGATAAACGGGCGTTTATTTGATTATAATAGTGTTTCAATGCGGGTATATCTAAATCACTTTGATTTGATAAATAACATTGATTTATAACAGTCGAATATTTTTCAAGATCGTTTACAATTAACAATTCAGAATACTGTTTGAAAAAACGTGCGGCAATACCGGAACCGCTGAAAACATCAAACGCTGCTAATTTCTTTTTATTTAATCTTTTTTGAACTTTTCCAAGCCCTTCTCCGATAAAATTCAATAAGGACCTTTTATTCCCTATGTATGTTATCAGTTGCTGAGTTAAATACGCTTCGTTTTCAAATAATGATCCCTGAATTTCCGCGCCCGCTTTACCTGCCGTCTCCGATAATCGCTGAAACGGGCACTATGTCGCAGCCGCCGCGGATCAGCGCATCCAGCAATACCTCAATATGGAGGAAAAGATAGTCGTCGCTGCCGCCTGAAAGCAGGCCGAGGCGTATGGGAATAATGGCGCCGGATTTTTTATCCTCGATGATCTGTTCGATCATCTCCGAAGCGGTGTACATCCGCACGCCAAGCCTCTCCGCCTCTTCGCGGCTTAACCAATCCATGGGGTCCAGGCTGCGGACCGCGGTAAGATAGCCGACATTGGCGGCGGCGGCGCTGATCTCCGGGGAACTTCGGTAAAAGGGGGGATGCCAGATGAGGCTGAGTTCCCTGCCGGTAGCCCCGTAGAATTCATCTTCATTGCGGGCAAGGCCCTGGGCAATATAGTCGTCGCTGACGCGGTAGCGGGAATCGGCCAGATCGATGGGGGCGTAAAAGAGGGACGCCGCTTCGTGGCCGGCTTCGGCGATGGCGGCGGCGGAGACGGGGTGGCGGCGGATAAAATCGCCGTTCAGGAAAAAAGTGGCCTTGACGCCGAAACGGCGCAGGGCGTCCAGGGTGCGGGGAAGGCCGGCATCGTCGTCGTAAAGGTCAAAGCACAGGGCGAGTTTTTGGCCGCCGGCGGCCTTCGCGCTCTGGCCGGTTTCCTGAGAACCGGCCCCGGGCAGCAGGGAGGCGGTACCCACCGAGGTGACGTTGCGGATCATGGGGATGTTTTCGTAGGGACCGGCGCTCCGGCCTTCGAGGTATACCCGGTAACGGCCCGAAACCTGGGAGGCGGGACGGCGGCGGGGATCAACAACCCTGACCCAGGGGCTTTTGCCGTCACTGGCAAACCAATCGCCCCCGCTCCGCGCCAGCATGCGGGGATTTTCACCGGCCAGCTCAAAGCAGTATTCCTCGGCGTTGGAAAGGCAGACCAGCCGCCGCTGACCGGAAAGGCTTATGCGTTCAATCCGCTGGCCGTTACCGGCGATGTACTCCCCGTTGTTGAGCCAGACGCAGGAATATACCGGCGCCCAGTCCACGGTCTCTATGGGCTGCCAGTTAATGTAGTCCCAGAGCATAAGGCCCTCTTCTCCCCAAAACAGAGCCTTGCTCCCGTCAGGGGAAAGGACGCATTGGGAGGAAGGAGGAGGTTTTAGCGGCACAAAGGCCGCCGCTGTTTTTTCCGCGGTATCGAAACGCCATGTCATGGTCTTGTTTCCTTCCAGTACCGAAGCGATAACGGTAACCAGCCCTGAGGGAGACCAAAGCACTTTTACGTCATAAGCGCCGCCGGGAATCATCACGTAGGGAAGCAGGGAATCGGCGGACGCGGTACCTGAATCGCCCAGGGGATAGTAAAAAATATTTTTCCCGCCTTTCAGCAAAAGAATAGAACGGGAATCCGGCGCTACCCGGAAGGAATCAAAAAGAGGATCAAACCCCAGGGGAAGGCTTCCCGCCACCGAGCCGATTGAAAGAAAATCCCCATAGATAGTTCTCGTATACAGTTCGGGACTCCGCACGCGGTACAGGGTGTTTCTCTTGAAATAAAACAAATCGCCCAGTTGGTTCCAGCACAGGGCGTTAATTCCCCCTTCGCCAATCTGCCGGTAACGTTCATCCACCGGCTCGGAGGCGATATAGCCCAGGGAATAGTAGTACAACCTCCCCCCTCTGGCGTATACAAAAAGCCGCGAGTCAGGGCTCCATGTGGCGGGAAAATTTCCGGCGGGCAGTTCCACTTTCCGGCTGATTGTCCGTTTCGCGCCGCCGCTTAAATCAAGCAGTATCAGGTCGCCGTCGGCGGGGCCGGTAGGTTCAATGTAGAGAATCCAGCGGCCGTCGGCGGAGGCGGCCGCTCCCGAACTGCCGTCCGCCGGGACGTTTCCGGCGGCAAAAGAGGGAAAGCCGGGGGCCATCTGCGGCAGGCCTCCCGTCACGGAAATCTTTACCACACCGAAACTGTTCCGTACCAGCAGGGTACGGCCGTTTTCCAGCAGTTCCATCTGTTCGGGGAAGGCGGTCACCTGCTGCAACGCCAAATCGGTGAGCCGCGACACAAAGACCGACTGCCGCCCGCTCCCGGAATCGGCGCGGAACAGCAGCCGGGTGTCATCGGAGATGTCAAGGCCGTCAAAACGGAGCCGCGCCGGGGCTGCCGCCGTGGACAGGGAGAGCAGGAGGCCGAAAACGGTACAGCACACTTGACGGTTTTTCATCCTTTTCCCTCTTTTTGGAACAGCAATTCGTCCAATTCCCGCTCCAGTCCGGCCAGGTATTCTTCCATTTCGTGAATCTTCTGTATGGAATAGCGGGCCTGCCGGTCCATAAGCCGCTCGCAGGCCCGGTCCACCACGGAGATGAAAGAATCCGTTTCGGAAATCACTGCGGGTTTTTCGCCGGTTGTCATGCTACTATTGTAGTATATTTCGGAAATTGAAGCAATTTCATAATTACGCAATGAGTAGAAGGGCGGAAACAGGTATTCCGAATACAACCATAGACCATCCGCGGAGGATCATTTGAAAGAGCCTCATATAAAACGTTTTTACTCAAAACAACCTGAAAAAACGCCGATTATATAAGGGCGACTCTGAAATGCCGCAGGGTTTGTATGTTGTACGCCAACCGGTGTTTTCATATAATTTGAATTAGGGGAGGATTTGGGCATGTCTGACAGCGAAGAACTGGATCTCGACGGCGGTGAGGCGACTGAAGCGGGCGCCCTCCCTCCGAAAAAAGGCGGTCTGGGGGGCATATTACCGGCCATTCTCAAATTTGTCGCCATCGGGCTTGGGGCGCTCATTTTCATCATTACGGTAGCGGTTATAACGTTTAATATTATGAACAAGGGGGGGAAGGTACAGACGGTCACGGCGGACCCCACCTCGCCCTATGTGGGAAAGCGCCCCGTATACGCCTATTACACGAACATAGGCTCAATAACGGTCAATACCAGGGATACGACCGGGGCGCGGTACTCGGTGACGGTGGTGATGAACATCGGCTATGATCCTGAGGATCAGGCGGCCTCTGCGGAACTGAGCAACCGTCAGGTTGAGCTGCGGGATTTTGTGCGGACTTATTTTCAGGGGAAGTACGCCGCGGATCTGAGTCCCGAAAAAGACGCGCAGATCAGGCGGGAAATCCAGACAATACTGAACGACCGTTTTCTTGATACCGCCAAGGTGCGGAGCATTATGTTTGACAAGTTCGATGTGATGGAGATATATTGAGCGGCTTTTTAACGGTGGTAGTTGCCAACCATCGGAAAAGCGGGTAGGATAAGGCATGACAGAAGTTCTGTCCCAGGATGAAATAGATCAACTGCTTACCGCGATAAACGCCGGGGATACCGAGCCTGAGGATTTCAGGCCCGCGGCGGACAGCCGGAAGATCAAGATCTATGACTTCAAACGGCCCGACAAATTCTCCAAGGAACAGATACGTACGGTCTCGATCATGCACGAGACCTTTGCCCGTTTGACCACGACGAGCCTTTCCGCCCAACTGCGGAGCATGGTGCAGGTGCACGTGGCCTCGGTAGACCAGCTCACTTACGAGGAATTTATCCGCTCCATACCGACCCCGACGACCCTGGCGATCATCAACATGGACCCGCTCAAGGGAAACGCCATCCTGGAAATCGATCCGGCAATCACTTTTTCGATCATCGAACGGCTTTTCGGCGGCCTCGGTGAAGGCTCCAAGTACCAGCACGAACTCACCGACATCGAACAGTCCGTTATGGAAGGGATCATCGTCCGTATTCTGGGAAATATGCGGGAAGCCTGGACCACGGTGATTGACCTCCGTCCCCGCCTGGGGCAGATAGACACGAATCCCCAGTTTGCCCAGATTGTGCCCCCTACCGAAATGGTGATTCTCGTGACCCTGGAAACCAAGGTGGGCGAGGTCGAGGGCATGATGAATTTCTGTATTCCCTATCTGACGATTGAGCCTATCATCGGGAAACTGTCGGCCCAGTTCTGGTATTCGTCGGTACGGCGGAACGCCACCTCCGAGAACCTCAATGTGCTAAAGGAGAAGCTCTCAACTGTCGATGTTAATGTTGTAGCCGAAATCGGAAAGATCAATATTCCGGTTCGGGATGTGCTTTATCTACAGATGGGGGATGTGGTGCGGCTTTACAATACCCGCGTGGGCGATCCGTATTCCCTTAACATAGGCAGCAAAAAAAAGTTTCTGTGCCGCCCCGGCGTAATCGGGAAAAAACTGGCGGTGCAGATAATCAAAAAAGTCGCGGAGCTTGAACATAACGAATTCGAAGAGCTCGCTTCTGAAGGAGAAGAACTGCTATGATGAGTGACGGCGCTCTGTCGCAGGATGAAATAGACGCTTTACTGGCAGGTGTAGACTCGTCCAGCATTATGGGGGCGGCCGCGGCCGTGGCGTCGGGTGGCTCGGACGCCGACCGGCAGGCTTTGCAGCATTTCCTTTCCGCAAACGTGGACGCACTTTCCTCAAACCTTTCCATGATGACCGGTGCAACCGTAAGCCTCAGAGGGCCGCAGGTCAGTTTTTCAGGCAGGGACAATTTTCTCACCCAGCTTCCCGACACGGTAACGATCGTCAAAGCGGATTTTACCTCCGGTTTTCCCGGCGAGCATGTTTTTATTATTTCCGAAGACTGCGCCAAGGCCATTGCCAGCGTGATGAACAAAGAAGAAAACATCCAGCTTGACGAAATGGCCATGTCGGTTATCGGCGAAGTGGTGTCCCAGATGGTGGGAACGCAGATAACCGCTTTGAGCGACAAGACCGGCAACAAGTCAATCGCTTCCGGTTCTCCTGAAGCGGTCAATGTGCCCAAGGCCGTCGCGGCTCTGCCCGCCGGTGATTTCGCGTACGCGGCCTATCAGCTTGATCTGGGGACCGGAACCACCTACGAGCTATGGGAAGTGCTTGGGCCGACGATTGCCGCGGACATTGCGCGGGCTTTATCGGGCGGCGGCGCTCAGGCCGCTCCCGCCGGAATGGGTGCTCTGCCCAACATGGGGATGAGTGGAATGCAGATGCCTAATATGAGTAACATGGGAATGGGAGTGAACATGGGACCGGCCAGCGTGCAGTCGGTGCAGTTCCCCAACCTGATGCCCCCGCGGCTTGGCCCCCAGGAAGCGGGCAATATCGGCCTCATTATGGACGTGTACATGGAGATGACCGTCGAATTGGGGCGTACCAGAAAACCGATTAAAGAAATACTCAACATGGGCGAAGGGACGATTATCGAACTGGACAAACTTGCCGGCGAGCCGGTTGATATTCTCGTGAACCACAAACTGATAGCCAAAGGCGAGGTTGTGGTAATTGACGAAAACTTCGGCGTCCGCGTCACCGAGATCGTGTCTCCCATGGAACGCATGAACGACATGGGTTAAAGTTATAGAAGAATGAGGCTTTCCCAAAACTTCAGTTTTGGGAAAGCAGCCTTGAAATTCGCGGTTTTGCAAGGCTGAAAGCCTGAAAAACTGCATGGGCCCGTCCCAAAACCGTGCCCCCGGCTATGCCGGGAACGTGAGCGTACAGTCAATTAGTTTTGGGACAGGCAATTTAACCACGGATTCATTCATAATTCCTTCTCGTTCTCTCATTCATTTACTTTCTCTATTTCTTTTTAAGTTGAGCGCATTCCCGAACGGGGGGAGGGCGGTCAATAGGGCGCGCGGGGTTTTTACGGACAGACCATAATCCCACCTTCCCCAAAGCAAGGCCCGGTATCAATATCCCCTGGGGCTTTTTGTGTGATACAGCTTCCGTTATTCGATCAGCTAATCCCTTATCCTGTAAGCAATTGCGGCCTAGAAGACTTGAACTTCCATGCCTCTCGGCACCAGCACCTCAAGCTGGCGTGTCTACCAGTTCCACCAAGGCCGCAAATATATGAAAGTTATAATACGATTCGGCAAATAATGTCAAGGTTCCGGACACAATTCTCCAGGAATTCTCATTTTAACCATGAACCACACCAACGATGCGAACAGAAGGGAGCAAAAAGAATTACCCTGCACTGAGCCTTCAAAATCGCGGGAAATTTGTCGATATTTATGGTATGAAGTCTACAGTTCTTTTCCGAGCGTTTATCGCAGGTTTTGGCGTGTTTATTCTGGCTGTAACGGGCTGCCGCAGCGCCCCCGCCCCCACTTCCACGAAGCCGGTTGAAGCCCCCCGTGAAGATGTATGGTCTCTGCTGGCCAAAGGCGACAGCCGGGCCAGGGATTATTTCTTGGGGGAGGTGGATGTACACGAGCGGGATTCCCTGGGCAGGACGCCGCTTCACTACGCCGCTGAAATGGGCGACTCAACCCTGGCGGCCTTCTTTATCTCCCTTGGCGCCGATGTAGACGCCCAGGACAATGAGGACCAGACGCCGCTGGGAATCAGCGCGGAAAAAAACGATCCCGAAATGGCCAGGCTGCTTGTCTCGGCCGGGGCGTATATTCATTTGCCTTTCAAGAACGGGCCAAGCCCGGCCATAGTTGCCGTCGAGGGCGACGGGACTTTTTTACAGGCCATTCTGACTCCCACCACGGTTAGGTCCGCCGACCCCGAAGGAAGGACCGTCCTCCACCTGGCAAGCATTGCCGGCAATGTCGCGGCGGTAAATGATATTCTCGCGATTGCGGACAGTTCGGAAAATATTCCGGCGAAAAAAGACATAGACGGAAACAACGCCCTCGATCTGGCCCTTCTCAGGCCGGATTCACGGGACCATATGGAAATCGCCGAGCGGCTTATCCTTGCCGGTGCGGTTTCGGAAAATCCCATATTCTCCTATTTCGCCCCCGCGGCCCGAAGCGCCAACTACAACGCCCGCCGCAGCGACGGGCTTGCCCCCCTGCATTACGCCGCGCGGGAAGGGTATGAGGGCCTTATCGCGTTCCTGATTGAAAAAAGGGCCGATGTAAATATCAAGAACACCGCCGGGGCCACGCCCCTGCATGAGGCGGCCCGTTCCGGTAACACATGGATCATGCAGGTGCTGCTGGACCAGGGCGCCGAGGTAAACACCCAGGACGCCAAGGGGAACACGCCCATGCACATCGGTATTCCCGCCGAGCAGCATGTACAGGCCCTGGGCCTGTTCCTTGACTACGGGGCCAATCCCAATCTGCGGGACGAGCACGGCGAAACCCCCCTGCACATTATCATCACCCTGAACCGCAGCCCCTATGTGGCGCAAACCCTTCTGGGCAGCGGGTCTGATGTCACCATCAGAAATATCGACGGGAAGACGCCCCTCTACCTGGCCGTGGAGGAAAACCGCGTCGAACTCATCCCCCTGTTGCTGGCCTACGGCTCGGATGTGTTCGCGGCGGACAATTCGGGCGTTACCCCCTTTGACCAGGCTATGAAGGATAACGGCTTCGCCCTGGACGAACTCATCACCACCGAAACGATACACCAGAGCGACAACGCGGGAAATACCATGCTCCACGCCGCAGTCAAAAACCAGGGCGATCCGTCCGTCATTTCGCTCATCCTGGATCAGCGGGCATTGGTCAACGCCCGCAACAAAGAGGGAGAGACCGCCCTGCATATCGCGGTGCGGACCAACCAGCAGGGAAGCGGGGAATTCCTCATTTCGCGGGGCGCGGATATCTTCGCCGCCAACTCGGCGGGGGAAAGCCCCCTGTACCTCGCCCTGGTTTCCCCGGGCGGGAGGCGGCAGTGGATGTTCAACCCCCGGACGATCATCGCCAGGGATGGGCTGGGAAACAGCATGCTCCATTACGCGGCCCAGTGGAAACTGGACCAGCACATCCCCTTTATCATCCAGCAGGGCGTGCCGGTGGAAACGGCCAACGCCACCGGAGAAACGCCCCTCTTTATGGCGGTCAAGAACGACGGCCCCACCACAGTAAGAACCCTGCTCGCCGCCAAGGCCAATCTCCACACGCGGGACACCTTCGGCAATTCGGCGCTCCACGCCGCGATACGCTGGAACGCGAAAAATTCGGCCCTTACCCTGATTGAATCGGGCATAGACATCAACGCCCACAACCTCAGCGGTAACACCCCCCTCCACGACTCGATACGCCTGGGCATCACCGATATTGAGACGCTCCTTATAAACCGGGGGGCGGACCCGGAAGTCCGCAACGCCGATGGTAACACCCCCTTCATGGAAGCGGTCATGGCCGGCTATACCGGATCAATGGAACGCCTGACCGCGCGGGGCGCGGACCCCATGACCAGAAATGTGCGGGGCGACACGCCCCTTCATGTGGCGGTTGCCATGGAACGCATTGATATTGTGAACGTCCTTTTGCGGATGGGCGTCTCAATCCACGCCCGCAACACCCGTGACCAGACGCCGTTCCTTATTGCTTTGGCCATTTCGCCCCGCATGGTATCCACCCTGCTCACCAAGGACCGCATAAACGGCAGCGACGACTTCGGTAACTCTGCCCTGCACATCGCCCTGCGGGCAAAAGCCCCGGCCTCAACGGTCAAAGTGATCCTCGACCAGGGGGCGCGCCAGACCGCGGTGGATTCCAACGGCCGTACTCCTCTGCGTCTTGCCGCGGACCTCGGCGCCTGGGAAACGGCCAAACTCCTTGCCGATTCTGGTTCTGATCCCTTTTCCACGGCCGGCGACGGCAGAACCCCCGCCGACGTTGTCCTTGCCAAAGGCCAGGTGGGAATATACGCGCTCTTTTCAGGCAAGGCGATAAACGCCAGGGACGCTTCCGGTAATACCGTTCTCCATTACGCCGCGCGCCTCGGCAACACCGAGAGCATCCTGCTGCTTCTGGAATTAGGCGCCAACAAGAACCTGAAAAACATTGCGGCCGAAAGCCCCGCGGATATCGCCATGCGCTGGAATCACATGGAGAATATGGTACTGCTGAATTAGTTTAATTAGTGTCTGTCTATAAAGTCGGTTACTTTGCGGACAGACATTGCATTTTTTCGCCTAACGGCTGTGAAAATGCGTTTTTTAAGGAAGTCTGTCCATAATGTGTCTACATTATGGACAGACTCTAATTAGAACTTTATCTCAAAAGCGCGGCAGCCGGTGGGCTGCCGTTTTTCACATCTGACATGATCGACTCTGGCGCCCGGCGGCCCGCACTGGAGCCACTGGAGAAAACGGTCGAGCTTTTCGGCGGCGCCCTCGGCCCAGACTTCCACATCGCCGTCAAATTCATTTCTTACCCAGCCGGAAAGGCCCAGGCGGCGGGCCTCGTTGCAGCAGGTGCAGCGGAAGCCCACCCCCTGTACCCGCCCGCTCACTTGGACATGGAAGGCGGCAAGGGCGCTTTTTTCGTTCATGCACCGTCTTCCTGTTCGTCAAAGAAGCGCTGTATCACCTCGGGCGAAAAGCCCTCGCTTTTGAGGCTGAATCTCAGGGAGCGGAGGGCATCGGCTTCGGTCCTGGCCTCGGCGGCGCAGAAGCCCCGCAAACGCCGCTGTTTTTCTATAAAGCGCCCAAGCAGGGCCAGCTCGGCATCCTCATTCAACACCAATTGCAGTGCGGCGGCGGCGTCCTCCCGGCCTATGCCGCGGCTGCGAAGCGCGGAGAGCAGCCGTCGGGGGCTGTCCTGCCGCCGGCCAAGCCGCGTTTCAAGCCAGAGCCGGGCAAAACGGCGGTCGTCTACCAGTCCCGCTCCGGCAAGGCGGGAAACCACGACGCGGACGCAGGCCGCCTCGTTCCCCCGCCGTTCCAGTTTGCGGCAGAGGCCTGAAACGGTCTGTTCCGCCCTGGCGATAAGCCGCAAAGCGGCCCTTTCCGCCCGCAAACAGGTCGAGGCAAAGCGAAAACCCGCCGTCTCAGCGGCGCTTAGCTCGCGGCCTTCGGCCGTGCCGGGGATACAAAGGCTTTCATCGGTAAACACAGGGGGCAGGTAGCAGGTTTTGAACGAAAAAAAAGAACCGTCGGAGAGCTCAATCCGCCTAAGCTCCGCGCCGGTTCCCGCTTTTATCGAAACGATTGTCATTGCTGTAATCACCGCCTGGGCGCAAAGCCGCCCGCTTCATGGAGAGGCTTCGCGTTTTCGCGGAAAAGCACAAACGCTGTTTTAACGTTACCGCTTGGAGAACTGGAAGCGCCGCCGCGCGCCGCGCCGGCCGTACTTTTTTCGTTCCACCATGCGGGGATCGCGGGTAAGGTAGCCGTTGCTCCGCAGGCTGGTGTAATTGGTATGATCCACCTGGCAGAGGGCGCGGGCCAGACCGTGGCGGCAGGCGCCAGCCTGACCGTTGGAACCGCCACCGTACACGTTGATCAAAACGTCAAACTTGTTTTCGCTGGTGGTAACCATCAGGGGCTGGCGCACCATCTGGGCGTGCTCACCCTGGGGAAAATAGTGGGCCAATTCCTTGCCGTTTACCGTGATTTTACCGATTCCGTCCCGAACATAGACGCGGGCTACCGAAGTTTTCCGCCTGCCCGTACCGATTCCAAGATTCTTAACCATGCAAATACCTCTTATAATTCAATCGGCGTCGGATTCTGCGCGCCGTGGGGATGGACCGCCCCGGCATAGACTCTGGCATTTTTTGCCAGTTTCCGGCCCAGGGGGCCTTTTGGAAGCATGCCTTTGATGGCATTTTCCAGTGGCGCCGTGGGATGCCGGGCAAGAACTTTCTCGTAATTGCGGGCCTTAAGCCCACCGGGATAGCCCGAATGCCAGTAATACATCTTCTGCTGGGCCTTCCTGCCGGTCACCACAGCCTTTTCCGCGTTCACCACCACCACAAAATCCCCGATTTCCTGATGCGGAGTGAAAATCGCCTTGGTTTTGCCCCTGACAATGGACGCGACCTTTGCCGCGACCCTGCCCAGCACCTTGCCTTCAGCGTCAATAACGAACCATTTCCGTTCCACCGACGCGGGTTTTACAAACACTGTTTTCATTTTATAACCTTCTCAAAACATTCAAAACTTGTAACGGTAACTTCATCCTGCCATAAAGGGGAAGTAGAGTCAAGAGGATGTGGCGGCGGCCCAGCAGTTTTACATTTAGCCATCGGGATCATCTTCCATGGTCACGAAGCCGATAAAGTCCTCCCACGTTTGAAACAGATACCGGCTGAATATCATCCGTAACCCCGCAAAAAACTCAT
>JAITIC010000033.1 GCA_031279635.1 Treponema sp.
GGCTGTAAACAAAGTGCAATAATGGCTGTTTTTTGAAGGTTCAGGCGGACAGTTTTCCCCTTTTTACGGTTCATTTTTGAGGCTGTCCCTCCGCTCCCCCCTCCTTCTCCGCTGTTTTGCCCTGCCTGTTCTACGGCGCGGACAGAGCTATCCCCTAATCCAGAACGGAGCGTCTTGTCAGGCTTGTGTCAGGATGCTTTTTCTTTTAACCGGTGCAGCGATTTACCGCACCGCCCCTGTTGTATCTTGTGGTGCAGTTTGTTCACCTTGTAGCCAAAACAGAGCAGCAGTTCGTACCTCACTCCGCCCTTCCCCCGGGTCATAAACCGCCTGAAATGATAATCCTCCGTCTCTACCCCGAAGGCCCCCTCCACCGGTATCGAACGGTTCACCCGCAGCAGAATCCCCTCCTCACTGGTGATGTTCACACGCGAGGCTTCCCAAAGGCAAGCAGCTTTTTTGATACCTCCATCTCCCGGTTCTTTTTTGATGCCGTACACCCTTCCCGCACCGGACACCCACAGCAGTTCTCGCAGGCATCGTATGTGTACGCTATCGTCCCCTAGGGCGTGGTCTTGCCCGCCCTGTTCCCACTCAGGTCATACGTGTAGCTTTCCCTCAACACCATCGTACCGCGCTTACCGCGTTGCCCCGGACGGGGCCGGCCAGGTTCAGTACGGCCCGCAGCGCCGTTACTTCCGCCCCGCTAAAGGCGTACCGTCTCAGGGCGCCCCTTGTCCATCGTAAAGAACAGTCCCGCTTCCTCCGCCTCTTTCCGGTCGAGGGCCTTCTCTTCGCTCCATGGCTAGAGTACCGTCTTCAGCCTGCTCCGGCGTGGGAAGCCAAGTGCCGTTATTTCCCATATTCCGCTCCTTAATCGTAAAACAAGCCCCCGCCGGGGGCGTTGCGCCTCCCGCAAGGCTTTCAAAGCTGAGTATATACCTTTCTTCGTACCTTAACCGGCCCTTGCACGCGGGGATAAGACCTTCACATACGGGGATAAGGCTTTTGTATGCGGGAATGAGCCTTTTACACGCGGGGATATGAGGATTGTATGAGGATTTTGAAAAAAAATCATCAAATCGGCAAAAAAACAGTAACGATAGTCCCCCGCCTCGCTTTCGGCGGCGGCCACGCTCACATAGCGGGGGCTTTATTCTCCGGGAAAATGTAAGCGACTCCCGATTGATAGACACGTTTCTCAAACACCGCGCGATTAGTTTTTATGAACAGGCGGTATGATCCCGGGGCTGGCGGAAGCCCCCTTTGGCCTGCGTCTGCGACCCTTACCGGCGCAATTCAAATACGCTCCATATCAAGGCATGGCGCGAGCGGTCTTCCCCCTTCGTCCTTTGCGCTTACATTCTTCCCCATCACGTGGAGTTTGGGGGCATCCGAACAACGCCGCCCCCAAACTCCAGCGTTCCGCTTATGCCGGGGCGCACACCTCCCACTTGAACTCGCCGTTGTTCTCGCACGCCCAGAAATCGGCGTAGCTTACTTTCCAGGGGGATTTTCCCAGCTTGTCAATGGGTATCTGGTTTTTGATGAGGTGCTGCCAGCAGCCCTTGCCGCCGATGTCGCCCTGGTAGACGACGCCGACAGGGACGCCGCCGCGGAGCACGATTTTCTGGTAGTTCCTGCGGTCTTCCCGCAGCAGTACCTCGTCGCCTTCCTGGGGGCTGAACCTTCCCACCGAAAGCGTCGCCAGGTTGAAAAAGTTCACCGTGTTCTTGACGGCGAAGCGGTCCTCGTACACGAGGTCCCAGCCGGCGATGTTCTTTGCCACAAGCTGTCCCTGGATTTGGGCGTTGGGCCAGATGCCCGAAAGCCCCGCCGCGTCGCCGCATGCATAGATGCCGGGAACGCTCGTTTGGAGTTTGTCGTCCACTACAATGGCCCGCTCGGTTTTTACGCCGCTGCCTTCCAGAAAGCCGATGGCGGGACGCACCCCGACGGCCAGTATTGCCATGTCGCAGGGGACGGATTCGCCTGACTCAAGCTCGACGGAAGTGACAAGCGGCGCGCCGTCTGTGCCGGGCGTGCTTGTGGTGTTCACCACTTTTTGGGCCAGGAGGAATTTGACGCCGGCTTTTTCAAAGAGCCGCTGGTAGGTTTCGGCGGCGTGGACGTCCAGGTTAATCGCGAGGACCGTGGGGGCCATTTCAATGACCGTGATGTCAAAAGGCTTTCCCCGCGTTTCGCCCATTTCGAGGAGACCCGCCACCGCATCAAGGCCCACCAGACCCGCGCCGATGACGGCGATTTTATGCGCGCCCTCTGCCGCCGCGGTAATGGCGCGGGCGTCCTTCAGATGGCGGAGGCCGTACACGTTTGAGGCGGTTTTAAGCGCTCCGATGGGCGGCGTTACCGAGTTGGACCCGCTGGCGATGATGATTGTGTCGCCTCCGGCAAGCTCTTCGTCGCCGGCGTATACAGTTTTGGTTTGGCCGTCTATCCGTGTAACGCTTTTGCCTTTGATCCATGTAAAGCGAGGGCAGGTCAGAAGGCCGTCATTGATAAAATTGATGCTTTCGGCGCTCCGCTCGCCTGAGATAAAACGGTGGAGCATACAGCGGGAATAGACCTCGATATCTTCGGAGATCATCACTACCGTGTCTTCCTGCTGTTCTTTTAAGAGAGTCCGCGCCGCGGCAACGCCCGCCGCTCCCGCTCCGATAATCACGTGGTTCATAGTGACGCCTCCTGCCAGACCACTTCCTCCAGATGGAGGGCTTTTTTGGGACAGGCCCTGACGCAGTTGGGGTTGGCGTTGTCGTCCCTGCAAAAATCGCATTTGACGATCTGTTCCCGCGCACAATCGGGCTTGACGTTGCCGTAGGGGCAGTTCATCACGCACATAAAGCACTTGCCGCAGCGGTCCCTGTCGTATAACACATAGCCGGTTTGCGGGTCCTTTTTGAGCGCGCCTGACATACAGGCGTTCACGCAGTCGGGAATGGCGCAGTGCCGGCAGAAAATCGGAATATAGCCGCCCTTGCCGTCGCAGACGATCTCGTGCCGTGCGGTGTTGGCCGGATCGCTCAGATTCAAATCGTAAACCGTTCCCGGCGTTGCGCGGTGGGCCTGCATACAGGCAAAGCTGCAATTCTTGCAGCCGTCGCACTTTTCCTTGTCGATAAAAATTCGCTTCATGCCGTCCCCCTATATCTTCAGGGCGGCGCGTTTTTCCAGGATGATCTTTTCCAGGATGTCCGCGGCAGCCTTGGCGTCGTCGTTGATGATCACCCGCCCGCCGGTGAGGGATTGTAAGTCTTCGGTGAGTACCTTGACCGCGACGGGGCTTCCGGTAACGTAGGGAGGAAGGCCGAGGTGCAGGGGCAGCCCTAGGGCGAGGCCGAAGCAGCCGTCGGCCAGGGCCTGTTCCTCAAGCCACTGGGCGGCGGAAAGCACGAGGGGAAGCTGGGGGATGTCGATGCCGATGGTTTCGGCGAGTTCAGTGGCGACGATTTCCAGCCGTCCAATCGCAAGGCAGGGGCCGAAATTGAGTACCGGGGGAATGCCCAGCTTTTTACAGACCGCCTTGAGGCGGGGGCCGGCAAGGTCGGCCGCTTCGGGAACCATGAGGCCTACGTTTTCAATGCCGCCTGAGGAGCAGCCCGCCGTCAGGATGATGATGTCCCTGGCGATGAGTTCCCGCACGAGGCCCACGGTCAGCACGTCGTGGCCGCCTGAAACCAGGCTGGAGCAACCCACCACTCCGGCCACGCCCTTGATGTCGCCTGAGACAATCAGGTCAACCAGGGGCTTCCAGCTGCCGCCGAGGAACTTTTTAAGCGACACCTCGCTCACTCCGGTAAGGGTGTTTTCATAACCGTGTTCCGGCTGGAGCCGCATCGGGACTTTGCCCCGCCGCGCTTTATAGGAGTCGACGATTTTGTCGATAATCATGTCGCTGTGCTCGTCGCGTTTGGCAAAGTCAAAGGGGATGTATTCGGCGTTGGCCTTCTTCGCCACGTCGTCAATGCATATCTGTTTGATAAGCAGTTCGTCGCAAATCGGCTCGATGCCCGGCAGGGTACAGTTGAATTCGGAAATAACCGCGTCAATAGCGCCGGTGGCAAGGATCGCCTCGCTGGTGTAGTTGTTTCCGGCGTGGCCGTTAAAAATACCGGTGTAGTGGACGCCCCGCAGCTGCAGGTCCTGGCCGACGCAGGTACAGCCCACGAGTTTGAAACCTTTGGCGCCGGCGGCCTCGGCCCTGGCGACCGCGCCGGCCTCGGTGAGCCGTTCCTGCAGGCGGACAAACATCGTGTGCTGGTGGCCGGTGATCATGACGTTGATGTAATCGGGATCGATGACCCGCAATCCCACCGCGGCGGGCCGGAGTTCCGGCTCGCCCAGCAGCACGTCGTTCAATAAATTGGTCAGAGTGAGGCCGTAGATGCCGGTGGAAATGCCCAGTTTGAGGCAGTTGAGGAGCATATCAACCGGGTCGGAGTTGAGGTTGGTCGAACATTTGACCACCCCTTTGTAGACTTCCGCCACTGCCCCGCCGGGGAGGATGCCCAACTCCGTCCACTTTTTGAAACGGGGAGGATAGGCCATTTTTTCCACCAGTTCCATTTTCTCGTAGACCGGCCGGTATATATCCTTCAAAACCGCGTCGGCCACTTTGAAAGCCCGGTCATGGACGCCGCCGCCCGAAACGCCGAAAATCGCGCACAGCCGGTCCAGAGCGCCTTCGCCCTTGATATTGCCCTTCTGTAACGCGGTGTTTTTCAGGTTGAGGGCGGTGTTTTCCACGACGTGGATATAGCAGCCCGATCCCGAGGCCACGGCCCGCAGGAAATTCCGGGCAACCATAACGTCGGCAGTGGCCCCGCAGATACCCCGTGGAGCTTCGGGGGTGATACGGCAGGGGCCGTTGGCGCACAGCCTGCAGCACACCCCCTGCAAACCAAATCCGCAGTGGGTTTCCTGGCTCTCCACCCGATGATGGCTCGTCTCCATCGGTAAACTGGCAATAAAGCTTTCCAGCGGCTTATCCGCGCTTGCGCAGGTACTGCACCCGTAACAGGCATCATTCATGGTAGGACTCCTTACAGGGCTGACGCAAACTCTCCGATTTTGCTGTTACCCTATTTATAATAAAATAAGTCGTAAATACGGAAAATGCAAGTTGTTTTTCAGGGGAAGAAGAATTTACCGCCAAGCGCACGAACAGAGGAAGAGAAGCGCAAAAATCACAAAGGCGAAAAACGTTTTGGGGTCAAAACTTCATCTTCCCTTCCCCTACTTCTTCCGCAGCAGGCTTACCGCTTCTTTAACCGAAGCCGCGTTGATCACCGCTTCCCGCACGGCCTCGTCTTTGAGGACCGCGCCAATGGCCGCGAGGAACTGCACGTGGGGGCCGGTTGTTTTTTGGGGGGAGACCACCAGGATAAAAAGGCGGGAGGGCTGGCCGTCCATCGAATCAAAATCCACCCCCTGTTTTTTAATGCCCACCGCCACGGCGATGTCGGCTATCCCCCCGGTCTTGCCGTGGGGCAGGGCGATGCCATGCTCCATGCCGGTACTCATCACCTTTTCCCGCTCGAACACGGCCGTCAGCGCCTGGTCGCGGTCCAGCAGCTTGCCCCCGGCGGCGAGCATATCCACCAGCTCGGTGATAACCGCTTCCTTGGTTTCGCCTTTCAGTTCCAGCGACAGCAATTCAGGCTCAATGAGGGAAAGCAGGTCACGGCTTGCGCGGCCGTCTTTGTCCAGCAGGTCTTTTCTCATCGCCGCCGGGTCCGAGGATGCCTTGAGTTTCTGGATGGTATCCGAAAGGCCCAGAATGACCTCGTACACTACGTTTCGCACAAAGGGCATGTCGGTTTTTGAGGTTTGAATGAGCATCGAGCTTCCTTCTTCGATAATGGAAAGGGCGATGTCGTCTTTGCGGGCCTGGGAAAGCCCCTCTTCAATATGCATCATCTGCACGTAAAAACCTTCGTCCCGCAGTTCTTTCAGGAGCAGGTCCGTCACGAGGCCGGTGATTTCATCCGATTCAAACTCCCACGCTGCCTGGACGCTGTCCTCGTCTTTAAGCGACTTCCTCGTTCCCTGGCCGGGAATTTTTAAGACGGCGTTCAAGAGCGGCGGGGCGGCAAGGGTGGTGAGCAGGGTCATAAGAATAACCGCCGAAAAAAGCCGGTTGTCAAGCACGCCGGAGGCAAGGCCGATGCCGGCAATGATCAGCGCCACTTCTCCCCGCGGCACCATGCCCGCGCCGATACGCAGCGCTCCCTTGCCGTTGAAACCGAGGAGTAGCGCGGGGCCGCCGCAGCCGGCTATCTTTGAGAGAATCGCCGCCAGAGTGTACACTATGCCGAAAATCAGCGCCGGCGCGGAGAGGATTTCCCGCACATTCACCATCATGCCCATCACGGCAAAGAACAGGGGCACGAAGAATTCGTACAGCCCGTGAATGCGTTCCTGCATAACCGCGGCGATGTCGGTTTTGGAAAGCGAAAGGCCGGTGATGTACGCGCCGATGATCATCGCCAGGCCCTGTTTCTCAAAAAACCCGGCAAGGATCAGGGCGACGCCGAGGGCAAGCACAGAAAAGTCAAAGCTGTTTTTGAATATTTTGAGGAACGCGGCCAGTTGTTTTGAAAGGACAAGCCCCAGCACGGTGAAGCCGAGCCATATTCCGAAAACCTTGCCCGCTATGCCCAGAATAGCCGGCGCGGAAAAGCCGCCGCCGCCCGACAGCAGGACCACTATGCCAAGCACCACTGCCAGCATAATGATCCCCAGCACGTCGTCAAAAACCGCGGCGGCCAGAATCGTGACACCTTCGGGGGAGTCCATCTTTTTTTGCTCGGAGAGGATCCTCGCCGTGATGCCTACCGAAGTGGCGGTAGAGAGGATACCGAGAAACAGGCAGCGGGAATCCATGAAAGGCGCGTCAAGCAACGCCGCGCCGCAGAAAACACCGGCGGAAAAGGAAAGCAAAGCCCCGCCGATACCGATTAGGCCGCCCGCCACCGAATAGCGCAAAAAAAGCCCCAAGTCGGTTTCAAGGCCCGACATAAAAAGCAGGATAATCGAAGCTACAGTAGCGAAGGCGTAAAGTTCGGTACTGACCGCCAGGGAACCTTCACCCAGCGGGAAAATCCCATAGGGAAAGCCGGGCAGGGCGATGCCCCCCAGGGCATACGGCCCGATAAGCGTCCCCGCCAGCAATTCCCCCAGTACCGAAGGGATTCCCGCTTTTTTTACAAGACGGCCGCCCAAGCGCACGGCAAACAGGATAATCCCTATTTGTAAAACCAACTCGGACATTAATTCGTTAACATTCATGCTGTTTTTTATGGGCCTTCCCGGACTTGAACCAGGGACCTACGGATTATGAGTCCGCAGCTCTAACCAACTGAGCTAAAGGCCCGTTAAATCATGCTAATATACGATATAACACCGTATATAACTAATACTATTTAATGGAAAAAAAATCAAGCTGTGATCATCCAAAAAAGCGAAAAAAAAGAAAGTTTTGAAAAAAGTGTTACCACCGTTATTACCCTGATTTTCTTTGTTTCCGGTCCTTGACGCCGTTATATTTCACCCCCCTTGCCGGGTTTTTCGTAGTCCCGGCAGCGGAGTATCGCCGCAAAAGCCACTTGACGTTTAGGCTGACCTGTAGGACGGTAGAGGGAGAGGAGTAAAATATGGCACAGACAAACCTGCGATACGCGGACGGGAATCTGCGCTTTACGATTTCCATTGATACCAAAGCGATGGAGCAATGGGCGGAAGCATGGAAGCTGTTCCCCTTTGAGGCCGGGAAGTGGGCGGCCAAAATGGTCAATGACCAGGCATTTAAGTTCCGTAACGAAGTACAGAACGCGATTGCTTCCCGGTATACTATTCGGAATGATAAATTTATCAGTAATGCCATCATCATCCAGAAGGCCAAGCCCCGATCCAGGATGGAAGATATTATCGCGATTGTGGGAACCAGTTATGGGACATCCGGTAACGCCCAAAGTGAAAGCGGTCAGGGATGGGGCGGCGACGGCGGTAACTCTATCCGCTTCTCCGGCTTTACGGAAGAATTGACCGGAGTACCTAGCACTATTGCCCGGCCTAAATACCGGGTGATACTCCCCGCCGGGCGCAAGGGCGGGACTATGGCGGGCATCGCGGAGGACTGGGCGCGGATGCATCCGGGGCAGTATATACCGTCTGTTGACAGGGACGTACCGGGAGATGTCCCGGAAGAGTCCCGGTTTACGGCGCTGGTTAAAGGAATGGCCGCAGGAAGAATAAAACATTCCCGCGCTAAGACTTTTATTGGAATTGATAAAACCACCGGCTATGCCGGTGAGACTTGAAAAGGCTATGCCGTGTTCTGCGTGATTCGAATAAGACAATGATATAATGTACTCCTGAGGAAGCCCCTGAGAAGGCAAAAACAGGAGTACATATGAAAGACTGGGAAAGTT
>JAITIC010000158.1 GCA_031279635.1 Treponema sp.
CATAAAAATCAGTGATGAAGCTTTCAGTGAAATCAATATTACAAATGCTGATTTTCATGGTGAATGGAATTATACTATATCCACTAATTTGTAAACTTTATTTATATACACTTCCTAAAGGCGGCTGTCGCTGTTAGTTATCCTTGAACATTTCCAACTCTTTCTGTCTTTCGCCTTCCACTTCCTGTTCCCAGATATACTTCTTGGTACTCTCTTCGTCTCATCCCATCCTTAGATACATCCTATCCCTTTCCCGGATATGTTTCTTTCCCTCACCTCATTTTCATAATCAGCTATTCAAGCGACCTCGTGTCGCACCATTATTCATTGTTCATTTTCCCCCTTTAGAATAGTTACCCTTTTGTGTTATAATGTTCACGCAATATGAACATTAACGGCCGACATTACCGGACTATTTGGCTCAAGGAGCCGGAATGCAGGATTGTGCGGATCATCAATCAACTGGCGCTTCCTTTCAGCTTTGAGATTCTCGATCTGCGCACTGTGGAGGATATCCGCCGGGCCATCAAGGATATGTACGTGCGGGGTGCGGGGCTTATCGGGGCGGCGGCGGCATTCGGCATGTACCTGGCCGCGCTGGAAGCGGGAGACGGCTCTTTTGACGCGGACCTGGCGGCGGCGGCGCGGATACTGAAAGGCACCCGGCCCACGGCAAGCAACCTCGCCTGGGCGGTGGACCGGATGCTCGCAGTCCTGAGCGGCCGGACGGAACCGGCTGCGCAAAAACGGGAGACGGCGCTGCGGGCCGCCCGGGAAATCGCAGACGGGGATGCGGAGGAATGTAAAAGCATCGGGCTGCACGGGCTGGAGCTTCTTCGGGACATTGCCCAAAAAAAGCCGGGCGAGACCGTCAATGTGCTTACCCACTGCAATGCCGGGTGGCTGGCTTTTGTGGATTACGGATCGGCCCTGTCGCCGGTGTACGCCGCCTTAGACTCCGGCGTAAAAGTCCATGTCTGGGTGGACGAAACCCGGCCCCGGAATCAGGGGGCAAGCCTCACCGCCTGGGAACTGGGACATCACGGGGTGGATCACGATCTTGTTCCCGACAATGCCGGCGGCCACCTGATGCAGCACGGGCTCGTGGATTTGGTGATAACCGGCGCGGACCGTGTGACCCGCCGGGGAGACGCGGCAAATAAAATCGGCACGTATCTTAAGGCGCTGGCGGCAAGGGAAAACGGCGTACCTTTCTATGTGGCCCTGCCCTCGTCAACTTTCGATTTTTCCATGAAAGACGGAGTGGCGGAAATACCGATTGAAGAGCGAGACGCGACGGAAGTGCGCTGCGTCACCGGCATGACCGGCAGGGGTTCGCTTGAGACGGTGCGGATCTGCCCCGACACGACGCCTGCGCGGAACTGGGGCTTTGACGTTACGCCCGCGCGGTATATTACCGGCCTAATCACCGGACGGGGCATCTGCGCCGCTTCGGAAAAAGAAATTCTCAAATTGTATCCGGGAGGGAATAATGGCTGATGAGGGTTATGTGAAATACAGCGCCGAGCATAGAGAGGCGCCTGCCGTGGAAGCGCCGCATTGGGCGGAACTCAACGATGCCAGAACAAAGCTGCATGAACTCGGCCTGGTCGGGGTTAATTCCCAGGGCATCGGCTTCGGCAACGTGAGCGTCCGCGTTAAGGGGGAGGAATTTCTCATCAGCGGAACCGCCACCGGGGCCGCGCCGGTTTTATCCCTCGATGAATACTGCCTGGTTACTTCTTTTAATATCGGGGAAAATTCGATAGTCTCTTGCGGCCCCATCCGGGCTTCCGCGGAATCCATGACCCACGGCGCGGTGTACCGGGCGGTCCCCGCCGCGAACTGCGTGATCCATATTCACTCGCGGCCCATTTTTGACCGGATGCTTCGGGACCGGTATCCGGCCACGCCGGCGGAAGCGGAATACGGCACGCCGGAAATCGCCGAAGCGACCGGGGCCTGTGCGGCGGCCCAGGAAGGCGGCGAGGGGCTGATAGTTCTCGCGGGGCATGACGAGGGGGTTATTGCCTTCGGCGCGTCGGTGGGAAGAACTTTTGCGCTGGTTGAAGAACTATATAGAGTCTGTCCATAATGTGTCTACATTATGGACAGACTTCCTTAAAAAACACATTTTCGCAGCCGTTAGGCGAGAAAATGCAAGGTCTGTCCGCAAAGTAACCGACTTTGTGGACAGACACTATATAATAGACGCTTTCCCAAAACAGAAGTTTTGGGAAAAGCTCAATACATACGGCGTTAAAACAAACGGAGGTTAGTCATGGCGATTATCGGCATTATCGGCGGCAGCGGGCTGGATAACCCCGACATTTTTTCCAATCCTAAAGATGAACGGGTAACGACGCCCTACGGGGATCCGTCCTCGCCGCTAAAGCGGGGAAACATCGGCGGCGCGGAAGTGCTGCTGCTGGCCCGCCACGGGCGGGAGCATACCATCCCCCCCACACAGGTGAATTACCGGGCGAATATCGCCGCCCTCAAGATGGCCGGCTGTACCCACATCGTGGCAAGCACGGCGGTGGGATCGCTGCGGGAGGAAATCCGCCGGGGGGACCTGGTGATCATCGACCAGTTTATTGATTTTACCAAACAGCGAAAGATGACTTACCACGAATCTTTTGAAGCGCACAATCCGGTGCATTGCGCCATGGCGGATCCCTACGACGGACGCCTGCGAGATCTTTTGATAGAAGAGTGTAAAACCCTTGACTATCCTTTTCATGATCACGGCACGGTGGTAACGATTGAAGGGCCGCGTTTCTCCACCAGGGCGGAGTCCCGGATGTTCCGTGCCTGGGGAGCGGACATTATCAACATGTCGATTGCCACGGAAACCGTTCTGGCCGGCGAGACCGGCATCCCCTACGCGGCGGTGGCGATGAGTACCGACTACGATTCCTGGCGTATGGACGAAGAGCCGGTAACCTGGGAGGCCATTGCCAAAGTCTTTGCCGAAAACGCCGCCAGGGTTACCGCCCTGCTTACCGGCATTATCCCCCGGATTTAAGAGCAAGTTCAATAATGCGGGCCGACCGGCGCTTCAGCGAACAATGCCTCAGCCAACTCAGGGCCGCAATCGCCGATGCCGGCGGGAACGAGGTGTTTGCCCTGGGCCGCATGGACGACAAGGGCGTTGTCCGCCGGATAACAATCACCGCGCGGGGTAACGAGGGTCAGGTGCTTGCCTGGGGCATGGAAGATATGGAAGACGGGAAAAACCCCGCCTCTCCCCCTGACGTGTTTATTCACAATCACCCTTCGGGGCTGCTCACCCCCAGCGACAACGATCTTGCCATCGCCGGAAAAGCGGCGGAAAGCGGCGTGGGCGCCTACATCGTGGACAATCCGGTGGAGCATGTCTACGTAGTGGCCGAACCCATCCGGCGGCGCAAGCAAAAAAAGCTCAATGCGGAGCGGATTATCGCGGCTCTGCTGGAAGGGGGGGATGTCGCCCGGCGGCTTCCGTCCTATGAACCGCGCCAGTCCCAGCTCGATCTGATGGCGCTGATCATCAGGGCCTTTAACGAAGACGCGCTGGCCGCGGCCGAGGCGGGTACCGGTGTAGGGAAATCCTTCGCCTACCTTCTGCCGGCCCTGCATTACGCGCTTGAAAACGACGAACGGATTGTGATCTCCACCGCCACCATCACTTTGCAGCAGCAGCTCTTCGAGAAAGACATCCCCCTAGTGTCTTCCGCCATGCACAAAAAAGTCAAGGCGGTGCTGATGAAAGGCAGGGGTAACTACCTGTGCCGCCGCCGCCTGGGCGACGCCCTCCGCGAGCCTGACCTGGACGCGGCAGAACGGGACGAGATGGAGCGCCTCTCCAAATGGGCCGAAACCACCAAAACCGGCAGCCGCTCCGACCTTTCTTTTACCCTGCCGGAAAACCTCTGGTCGCGGGTCTGTTCCGATGCGGATCTGTGCATGGGCCTGCGCTGTCCCGAGCGGGAGCGCTGCTTTGTACTCGCCCTGCGGAAAGAGGCGGCGGACGCCCGGATCATCGTGGTAAACCACCATCTGCTTTTCGCCGACCTGGCCGCCCGGCACGCCGGGGCCGGTTACAAGGGTGCCGTGGTCCTCCCCCCCTATACGCGGGTGATCATCGACGAGGCCCACACCATAGAAGCGGCAGCCACTTCCTTTTTTTCAAAGGAATTCAGCCGCCTGGGCCTGTACCGCCAGTTGGGACGGCTGTACCGCAGCCGGGGGGTAAACCGCCGGGGCCTGCTCGTCCGGCTGGAGAGTATGTTCCCCGCCGGAAACAGAGCGGACGCCGCGGCCGTGGCTATCAAAAAAATCCGGGACGCGATTGACGACCTGGACGAACCGGCGCGGGAACTCTGCGGCATGGAAGGGGTGTTCCGCCTGACCCCCAGGGACAGCTCCGTCATGGAAGCGGCTCTCTTCCCTCCGCTGCGGGGTCTGCGCAAAAAAATCCTCAGCCTGGCGGAAATTGTCCGCAACCGTTTAGAGCAGGTCCCCGACGCAGATCAGGACAACCCGGCGGTGTGGGAGACGAAGACCGTAGTCCGCCGTCTTGACGATATAGCGGGAATCTGCGCCGCTTTTCTTGAATACCGTGAGCGCCCCAACGAGGTGATGTGGATTGAAAAGCGCCTCTCGGGTGGGGAAGATCCCTGGGCGGCCTTTACCCAAAGCCCCGTTGAACTTGCCGCCGATCTTAAAGCAAGCCTTTTTGCGCCCAGCAAAACCGTGGTCTCTGTTTCAGCCACCCTCACGGTAAACGGCACGTTCAGCTACTGGGCAGGCCGCTCCGGCCTCAGCCTTGTTGAAGACCGGCCCGTCCTCTTCGGCCGCTTCCCCTCCCCTTTCCCCTACGGCAGCGCCGTGCTCCTCGCATCCCCTGAGGAGGCGCCCCTGCCCGACGAAGATCGCTATCAGGACTTTATCAACGCCTCGGTGGGCCGCCTTGCCGCCATTGCCGGCGGCTCGGCACTGATCCTCTTCACTTCCTACCAGTCCCTGAGGAGCGCCTACACCGCCACTCTGCCGGAGTTGGAACCGCTGGGCATCCGCTGCCTCAAACAGGGCGACGACGACCGCACGCGGCTCCTGCGCACCTTTCTTGACGACCAAAGCTCCGTGCTTTTTGCCACCGATTCTTTTTGGGAGGGAGTAGACGCGCCCGGCGACACCCTGCGGCTCGTAATTCTCTGCCGTCTCCCCTTCAGGAGCCCCAGCGATCCGGTCTTCGAGGCCCGCCGCGAAGCCGTGGAAAAGCGCGGCGGCAGCCCCTTTATGGACCTCTCCCTCCCCGAAGCGGTAATGAAATTCAAGCAGGGCTTCGGCCGCCTCATGCGCCGCTCGAGCGATCACGGCGTAGTAGCCGTACTGGACGGCCGCCTCATCAAAAAACGTTACGGTACGTTTTTCCTCCGCTCCCTGCCGGAAACCAGGGTGAGCTTTTCAAATTTTGAAACGATTTTAAGGGACGCCGAGCGGTTTTTGTATTTGTGAGCCGGCCGGTGTTCGGCTTCAAAATCAAGGAAGGAAAATGAAAGTTTTCGGCCAAAACCTTATTCACCTTATTCGCTTTTGCGGTACAATTTTTTTTCAAGATTTGGTGGTTTCTCTGCAATTGGAAGTAAATGCTTTTGCCCTGCCCGTCACCTTCGGGTCAACAATTCCGAATTCAACTACAGACCATCACGGACAAAAGCCAAAAGTCCGCGGCTGTCCGTGTAGTGCCCACGCAAGCGTAGGCTTGCGGTTATCTTGAATTTGGAATTGCTGGTGGTCCGTGGGGGGTGCAATTTCTTTTTCGGGGTTCGGGGCATTTAGGCAGCCATGATAAAGTCCCGAACCGAAGCGCCCCAATTTCCGCTTGCTTCCTTCGCCTTAAGCGTTACCATCTCCTGGGCAT
>JAITIC010000161.1 GCA_031279635.1 Treponema sp.
CCTTCCCCTATCCACCGGTACCGGCTCCCCTCCGTCCCGCTGTTGTGCTGCCGTTGTATCCCTTCGCTGTACCGTGTGGTAAAACTCCCGTCGGTAAATGTTTCTCCCTCGCGGATTACCTCAAAGCTGAAAGCGTCGTACAGCGTCCGCATGGGGTTTCCTCCCGCGTCCTGGCTTACCGTCCGCCGCCCCAGCGCATCGTAGGCGTAGCGGCTCGTTGCGCGGTTTTTCTCAACGTGGCTCGTCACTTCCGAATATATCATCCGGGCTCAATTTTGGTGTCAGACACCCTTGCATTTCCAATGCTGAGTTTTCCACGGTGTTTTACAGTGCGAGTAAATGCTACGATGCGAAAATGGAGAGTGGGCGGCGTGGCGGTACACTATGCCGCCTGTTACCTGCTTGAGAAGGCTGGAGGTGGAGTACGGGGCTTGGCCCGGTACGGAACCGGAGGCCGACCTTGGGAGGATACGCCCAAAATTGGAGTAACGGCGTATATGTGTGGCTATTGGGAATGTAATGCAGAATATGGCGGAAGCTGCCGCCGTTCCCCCTAAGGGGTACGGCGCTCGCTTGCCAAGCTTGCCGCGGCTCAAATAACGCAACGCTCACAGGAAATTGGTATTAAACCCAGGAACCCGCTTGCGCGGGGGGAGGGTATTATAAACTTCCTATCGAGCGAGCCTCCGTTCAAACCAACGCAACGCTTAAGATACCGCGGGGCTTGCCCCGCGGAGGCTCATAACCTTACTGCTAACTCCAACTATCCTCTTCCTCAGCAGATATCTTGCCACCTTTGAATACGAATGTTCTATCTTCTATTCAATATTTACAGCCAATTTCCTCTGTTTCCATACTCCTGTCAACAAATAAACCAAACCAATTACAAAAGGTATAAAACTCGCAAAAACATCGCCAAGCCAAAACCCCATAATTCCCATTTTTAACGTAATTCCCAAAAGAATCGCCAGAAAGACTCTTCCAATTATGCCGTCGGTTACGCCTATGACAAAGGCAAGCATAGCGTTTCCTATGCCGTTAACAAATGCTATCATGGCCGATCTCAGGGCAAAGGCGGTGAAATTCATTACCGCGATGATTATGTAAACATGGGAAGTTTCAAGCACTACCCTGTTCCGGTCAAACAATCCAAAAACGCCTTCCGGAAAAAGCACAATGATAATTGACAGGGCAGTAGTAAAGGCAAGGCCGCACAAAATACTAATGATGATGATCCTTTCGATTCTCTCAATTTTGGAAGCGCCAAAATTTTGTCCTATCATGGAAGTGGCCGCAATTCCCAGAGCTTGAGTTACAACACTGGCGCAAAACCCTATTTTGTTTCCTATGGCATTTACTGCGGACATTATAAGACCGTATGAATTAATAAAAGAAATGACAAAAAACTTAGAAAACACCACCACTGAATGCTGTAAAGCCATGGGCAGGCCAAGCCGTATCAGGCGGACAAGCGTCGATGTGTCAATAATAAAGTTCCTGCGTTTAAAATCGAACCCGAAAGATTCACGCTTGTGGTAAAGATAAATAAATGACACCACAAAACTTAATGCTTGGCCGATTACCGTTGCCAGTGCCGCCCCCCAGGGGCCAAATCCCCAACCGGCAACAAAAACAAGATCGAGGATAAGATTAAGACACGCCGCAACGGCGATAAATACAAAAGGCCGTTTTGAATCTCCCATACCGCGTAATACGGCGGATATAATATTATACCCAAAGATAAAAAACATTCCATAAAAACAGACCATGCTGTAATCCCTGGCGCCGTTAACCGCTTCGGGAGGAACATTTATGGCCTTAATCAGAGAATCCCGAAACATAAGTCCTAAAACGGTTATTATAACTGAAAATAACAGTAAAAATGAAAACATGGTCCCTATGGTTTTTTTCATACCATCGTAATTATGACAACCTATATGCTGGGAAATCATGACTTGTCCTGCGGAGGTAAAACCCATACAGATTGTCGTTCCGATGTTCATAATATCGCCGCCCGAAGATACAGCGGTAAGACCTGCGCTGCCGATAAACTGTCCCACTACGACCATGTCAACCATGTTGTATACCATCTGCAGAAGATTGGAAAGCATCAGCGGCCAGGAAAATACAAGAAGCTGCTTAAACACACTACCGTTTGTAAAATCTTTTATAAATACTTTTTGGGGCATTATTCTTTAACTGGGTTTTCCGCCGCAGAATCGATATCCTGACGAAACAGGAAAACCAGAAAAACGGCTGTCAGTATCGGAATTATCATAATTCGCCACATACTTACGTATCCAAGCTTGCCCGCTACGGTCCCCGCAATTACCGGGCCCAGAAGGCTTCCAAGATCCATGCCTATATAACTGGTACAGGATCCCGCGCCCCGCCTCTCTTTAGGTACACGTTTCATGCAAAGGGATTGTATTGCAGGCCCGCACCCTCCATATCCAAAGGCATTCAAAAACGCCGCAACCATAAACTGTGGTAAAGACGATGAAAAACTGATTATGATCAACGAGAGGGCAAAGAGAATCATCATGGGGAGCATCACTTTAACATAGCCAAACTTGTCCGCAAGCTTACCCACAAGAGGCCGGGTAACAAGCATGGTCAGCGCATATACCGTAAAAAAATAGCCGATATTGCTTCCAACCGTCTCTTTTCCAAAGATTGCAACAAAAGATGTGATAGTCATAAAAGAGGTAGCAAGAAAAAACAGTAGAATTGCCGGGATAATAGCTTCTTTGGCTATGATACTGTTCAGTGAAAAATAAAATTTTTTGGTTTTGGTAAAGGAAATTTTAAGGCTGAGGGCAAAAAGTACAGCCAGAGCCATTGCGGACGCGCCTGTAACAAAGGTCATACTAAAGCCAATCATATCTTTAAGTTTTAAGCCCACCGTGGGTCCGAATGCCTGCATTATTGCCTGAGCTAGTGAAAAATATCCGATCCCGGCGCCTAATTTTTCCCTGGGCAGGGTATCGGAGGCCAGAGCCAGACAGCAGGTTGCGGTAAAAGCCTGGCCTGTTCCCTGCAAAAGGCGAAAAAAGATAAGGGCAGGCATGGTTTTAGAAAAGCTGAATCCTATAAACGCAACTGCCATAAAGAAAAAAGCGGCAGCCAATATATACTTCCGGTTAAAAGTATCAATGGCCGGCGCGGATATGAGCTTAAAAACCAGGGCAGTTATGGCGTAAGAACTTGCGACAATGCCGATCACGGCGGACGGCGCATTCAGGGAATCCGCATATAATGGCAATATACTGTTAGACATGGCCTGGCCGAGATACAGCAGCATATTTGCAATAAAAATGCTGATAAAGGTGAGATTCCAGATTTTAGGGGGGTTACTATCATGGTTCATAATAACTGTCTTTATCCTGTAATCAACCCGCCGTTAACATCCAGTATGGCGCCATTAATAAAAGAAGCTTCTTCGCTTGCGAGAAAACAAACCGCACCCGCCACATCTTCAGGCACTCCAAGGCGGTTCAGGGGAGTCCTGGAAAGAACGGAAGCCCTTTTTTCTTCCGTCATAGCATCTTCTTCGGGAACATCCTCTTCTATAGGGCCCAGAACAACACAATTAACTGTTATCCCTTTTGGCCCGAGTTCTTTAGCCATAGCCGAGGTAAGAGAAATAAGCCCGCCCCTGGCCGCCGCAAATGAAGGACAGAAATCATACCCGCCGTTCCTGCCTTCGCAGGTAGTAAGATTAATTACCCTTGGGGCTTTGCTCTTATCAAGATAAGGAAGCGCCAGCTTTGTATTGAAAAACGCTCCTTCAACAACCTCCATTGAATGATGCCAAAATTCTTTATCTGTTTCGTCCATTGTTTTCCTGATATGCCCACCGGAACCGTTTACAACTACATCAATTGAACCGAAACGATCATATATCCATTGCAATACATCACACTGTGTAAGACCTTCAGCATATGTCCCTATATTCTGAGGCGCTTCGGGGTTTTGGGCGAACCCAATTATATGATCTTTATATTCTTCACCAAGTTTTTTAATCGCCATTTGAGCTTTCTGGTGGGTGCCGCTCATCATTCCGATATTCATCCCGCACTTTATGGCGTACCGAATAATGGCAAGGCCGTTATTTCCCGCGCCTCCCGTAATGATCATGGTTCTGTTTTTTAATGTAAGCATATCACTCTCCTTCTCTTCCATAAGATCAAATTTCATACAAAACGGTTATTTTGACTTAGCCATTTATCAACATAATCAAAAACAATGTTTTGAGTATCTCCGAACTCACCCGGATATTTCTCGCAGTGTACAGCGGGGGTAAAAAGATGACCTGCCCCTTCAACAAAAGCCATCGTTTTGTCGTTTGATTCAGCGTTCTCATAGATAGTTTCTGACGCCAGATATTCCCAATTCCCCGTCATGCCCATAATCAAAAGCGGAACAGCAACTCTCCGTATATTCCCCGGTACGCAATTCCAGGAGGATGACCAGTCTATGCCGAATACCGAATCCTCGTCGTATCCGTAGTCTTCTGTTGTTCTGACCGCATAGGAAGTAAGATAATTCCGTACCGTGGTAATGAGCGCTCCCTGCTTATAAGAAGCGGTGAGTGATTCATTGTTTTCAGGCTTTCTTATCGAACAGATAATTTCAGTTGAAACGGCGCCGCCGGCCTTTAACAGGGGCCATGCTTTTTTTGTATGGGACATCAGCCGTGTATCCTGGGCATAGAGTTTATTATTTAAAAAACCCTGTTCAGCGCCAGGAACAATAAAAGGTTCATCGTCGGCATATCTGCCTTTCCCGCTTTTTATTAATTCAAGGCGTTCCAGTGCTTTTTTTATTAAGCGATTATTCCGCTCTCCCTGGGCTTTCTGGAATCTTTTAATAAATTTAGCGCTATAGAAAGATCCACCAGGTTTAAATCCGTTTTCAGGATTCCATAAATCGAGAGTCCCATCAATTATAAACCCGCTTTCTTCGTCTTTAAGCGCCGGGTCCAGGCTAAACAAAGACATGGCGGCGATACCAAAATTTGAATCCAGCAGCATAAGGCCGTTGGCAGGAGGCAGATCGCTTTCAAAATCAGGAAAGGGAATTAATTTATCCGGCCCCTGAAATATTTTTACACCATTTTCAGCGATACTTTGATACGCCGTCATCAGAGTTCCACCGCCCGAATGGCCCATGAGTATCACTTTAGAAACCCCTCCCTCATCCCGCATTCTTGTAACCGCGCTTTTTACTTCATATATTTTCCGATCAAGACCCGCCGATTTATCGGAAACATTGGCGCACAGTACCTTATAACCCCGTTCGGCCATTTCATTTCCCATGGGAAACGCAAGATAATCCGCATCGGAGTGCATGATAATAATTGCGATACGGCTTTTTTCAGAAAATGTCAGAGGCTCATATAGCACGGAATTAATGTTTTGCCCCAAAGAGATGAAGGTTTGACGCGTTCCCATTACGAATTTTCCTTTCCGGCGCCGCCGTTGATCTGAAAGCCGGTATTTTCCCCGGAAGCTAGTTCATCGCCCCGGCAACAGGAAACAAAATGTCCGCTTTCAAGTTCCCTTAATGCTTGAGGTTCATGACATTGTCTTTTCGTATAAGGGCAGCGTTTCGCGAAACGGCAGCCCGGCTTTGGGTTAATGGGAGAAGTTAATTCCCCTTCCAGGACCATACGTTTCTTCCGTGAATGGCTTTTTATGGTTGGTATGGCAGAAAGGAGAGCCTTCGTATATGGATGAAGCGGGTTTTTAAACAGTTCCTTAGTGGGACTGGTCTCTACAAGCTGGCCCAGGTACATGACCGCAATATTCGTTGAAATATGCCGTACCACTGCCATGTTGTGGGTGATAAACATATAGGTGAGGCCATGCTTTTCCTGAAGATCCATAAGCAGATTGAGTATTTGGGCCTGGATTGAAACATCCAGAGCCGATACGGGCTCATCGCAAACGACGAACTTGGGATTAAGCGCCAGTGCCCGCCCTATGCCCACCCGCTGCCGCCTTCCGCCGTCCAGCTCATGGGGGAAGGCCATACGTATTCGTTCATCAATTCCCACCATTTGCATGAGATTTTCTACCTGCTCATTTATTTCACGCCGGCTAAAACACTTTGATAACACCAATGGCTCTTTAAGGGTCTGCTCAACGGTCATGCGGGGATTAAGGGATGAATAGGGATCTTGAAAAATAATCTGAGCTTTTTCCCGCAGTTTCCGCAGGCTTCTCCGATCCTTAATTCCGGTAATCTCTTCTCCGTCAAATATAATGCTGCCCTCATCGCTGTCGAGAAGACGGATAAGAGTCCGGCCCAGGGTTGATTTACCGCAGCCCGATTCGCCGACCACCCCTATGGTTTCACCTCTTTCCATGGACATGGTTATATCATCCACCGCGTGCAGGCTGCCCCGATGGGTTTCGAAATATTTTTTTAGATTTTTGATTTCCACAAGTTTAGGCATATTGAACCTCCCCTGCATCCGCTTTATGGCAACTGCAGGAATGGTTTCCACCAAGCCGCTGCAGGGGATGTTTGGTCGTCATACATTCCGGATCGGACAACGGACAGCGTGATGCGAAACAGCAGCCCTTTGGAAGATTTACCGGATCGGGCGGGAGACCTTCAATATTAGCCAGGCGTCTAACATCTGTATCCATGTCAGGGATGGCGCCGAACAGTCCTTTGGTATACGGATGCGAGGGATGATCGAACACTTCCGCCTGAGTACCGTATTCCAGAATTTCTCCGGCGTAAATTACCGCCACCATATCCGCCGCTTCGGCGACTATGCCGAGATCATGGGTTACAAGGATCATGGCGGTGTTATTTTGGTTTCTGAGATCCAGTATCATATCAAGGATCTGGGCCTGTATGGTTACGTCGAGAGCAGTGGTGGGCTCATCGGCAAGCAACAATTCCGGATTGCACGCCAATGCCATGGCGATTATAACCCGCTGTTTCATTCCGCCCGAAAACTGATGGGGATACTCATTGTAGCGCTCCACCGTTATGCCTACCATTTTAAGCATTTCTATGGTACGCCGGCGGATTTCACTTTTTGAAAGCTCGTTGTGTATTCTGATCGCTTCCGCAATCTGATCGCCTATCTTCATGTTCGGGTTCAGCGCGGTCATGGGATCCTGAAATACCATGGCAATCCGGGCGCCCCGTACTTTTCGCATCTCCGGTATGGATAATTGCAGCAGATCCTTCCCTTCCAGAAAAATACTGCCCCCGGTAATTTTCGCCGCGTGATCCGGCAGAATCCTTAATATTGATTTCGCGATGGTTGTTTTTCCCGCGCCCGTCTCTCCCACCAGGGCGAGTGTCTTTCCCCTTTCCAGGGTAAAGGACACGCCATTGACCGCGTGAATAACTTCTCCCGCAGAAGTGTATTGAACGGCTAAATCTTTTACTTCGAGGAAGGGCGTATTTGTTTCAATCATTATCATCCCTCCTCTAATCCTTTAAGCGCGGGTCAAAGGCATCGCGTAGGCCGTCGCCGAGCATATTAAGCCCCAGAACCGTTGCGCCTATGGCCAGGCCCGGAAATATCAAAAGATAGGGATAGCGCCTAAGGTATATCTTTGCCCCCGAAAGCATGGCGCCCCACTCGGGCGTGGGCGGCTGTATGCCCAGGCCGAGGTAGCTTAACGACGCGGTCATGAGTATAGTACCCGCAACGCCCATGGTGGCCGATACTATGAGGGGAGCAAAACTGTTCGGCAGAACATAACGTACAATCTGACGGAACGTGCTGCAGCCGATGGCATTCGCGGCTTCTACGTATTCCAGATCCCGGACCCTCAGGATGGAGGCCCTCATCTGCCGGGCGTAATCCGGTATCTGGGCGATGGACAAAGCCATGATGGTTTTGTCAAAACCCGTACCAAGGGCAGTGGCGATGACTATTGAAAGCAGCAGTATCGGTATTGATTGGAATATATCAAGAAAACGCATGATGATATTGTCGGTACTGCCGCCGAAAAAACCCGCTATGGCGCCTACAGCGACTCCGAAAAAGAGACCCACGGCGGTTGATATAATTCCTACCGCCAGGGAATAACGGCCGCCGTAAATAATCCGTGTAAAAACATCGCGTCCCATATCATCGGTGCCGAACCAATGTTTAAGGCTTGGCCCTTGAAATCGTTCTGCGAGGCTCAATTTGGCGTAACCATAGGGGCTGATATACGGCGCAAATACCGCAAGAAACGCAAGAAACAGGAACAGGCCGAGTCCTATCATGGCGGAACGATTCCGGCGCAGCCTGATCATCGCGGCGCCGAATTCACCTTGCTTCTTTTTGGGTTTCTGCATAGTTACGGTATGCAGCGCAGTCCCTCTGTTAAGCATTTACCTGAATCTCCCTTTTCCCGTGATGCCTGCGGTATCCATGGCGCCCGTGCCGGTGACGGCGGCCGCTTTGACTGATATATTGAGCTTTAATCTTCGGATCGATAAACGCATAGGCAAGATCCACAAGCAACATAGCTAAGGAAAAAGTAATGGCCAGAAAAAGCACACACCCCTGAACCACCGGATAGTCCCGGTTGCTTATGGCGTTTACCAGATAGGTACCGAGTCCGGGAATTGAGAACACCGTCTCAATAACCACAGAGCCGCCGAATATACCGGCAAGCCTGGAACCGGCGATAGCGACAACGGGTATCAGCGCGTTGGGCAGGGCGTGTTTGTAAATAACATCATGTTCAGATACGCCCTTTGCCCGAGCGGTGGTTATGTAATCACTCCTGATCACTTCCAGCATGCTTGAGCGGGACTGACGGGCCAGGGCCGCAAGTCCTCCAAAGGACAGGGCGATCCATGGCAGGATATACCCTGTCCATTGAACAATGCCTGATGCCGGCAGTATGCCGAGCTTGAGGGCAAACAGAATCACCAGCATGAGGGCAAGCCAGAATTCGGGTACCGAAATTCCCAGTATGGCGAGGAGCATACATATTCTGTCGGCCCAGCCGTTTTGATTCACCGCCGCTTTTACACCCAGAGGGATGCCCACAAGAAGCGACAGGGCAATCGAAACAAAACCGACCAAAAAAGTTTTTGGAATCCGATTGACGATCTCATCGGTTATTTTAATACCCGTGAGATAAGATCTGCCGAAGTCGAACCTTAGAAATACATCCCTCATGTAACGGAGCAGCCTCGTAAGGTAAGAATCATTCAAACCCAGCTCGGCCCGTTTTACCTGCAGCTCCGATTCCGAAGCTCCGGGACCGAGTATAAGCTGGGCCGGGTCACCGGGGACAAAATACATTATGGTGAAGATAAATATGCAGACCCCCAGAATAACGGGTATCAGCCACAAGCATCTTTTCAGAATATATCTACCCATTATGTCAGCCCGGCGCCCCTTTAAGGATTATTCATTCCATACGAACTTGCAGCCTGCGGTAAACAGGCTTCCCGCCCGGTGGTTCATATATTCCACGACAATATCCGTACTAACGGATTGGGACATCTGGTTAAAGAGTCCTCTGGCATAGGCCTGATCTTTGAGGTACTGATGGAAGGCATTGACCGTTTCGGGACTATAGGTGGAAACATTATCCGCCCCGGCAATCATTTCCTGGAATTTCGGATCCCGCACGGCAATAAAGCCCTGTTTGCCGCCTCTGAAAGTTCTGGCGTCAAATTTATCCCGCCACTGGGTCGGGAAGGGACCGCTCCAACTTGTCTGGTCAAACATAATATCCCACTGGGTTTCGTCATATTTGTAGCCGTTAAAGAGCGCGTTATCATAGGTAAGGATCTCCGATTTGATTCCCGTTTCCGTAAGGAAACCCTGGAGGATTAATGCCATGGCGCCGTGCATCGGGTTTCCGCTGACCATTATCCTTACGGTCTGACCGTTATATTTCGACAGCGAGAGGCACTGTTTGGCGTAATCAAGATCATACTTAAAATAGTCTTCGGTATCCCATTGTTTCTGATAGTCTACGACCAGGGAATTGCCGAAGGTCTTAGCGACGACCGCCCTGCCGCCGACCGCGCCGTCAATGAGACCCTGCATATCCATGCTGTGCATTACTGCCCTGCGGAGATTAATATCCCCCGAAAAAACACTGGACGGACTTTGGTTAAGATACATGAACTGGGTTTCAAGATTTTCAAATTCCCAAACCTTAAAACCCTTCGAGGAAGAACCGCCCGGGGCAAAACGTTCGGCTTCCATGGCGCTTAAGTTATACACCATATCAACGGCGCCGGTCTCCAGGGCTATGGCAAGCTGGGCAGAATCCCTGATTATGACAAAATCAATGATATCCACATTCTGAGCCGCATAGATATTGCACAGTTCCGGTTTCTGCCAGTAATTTTCATTTTTTTCCAGCCTGAGAGAAGTTCCCGATACCCAGTTGGCAAGTTTATAGGCGCCGGTAAACACCGGTTTGGTACCGAATTCGCCGTTGGCATCTTCAAACGCCTTTTTGGTATACAGCCCGATCGCGTTGGCTACCTGATCAAACACGCCGACCATAGCGTCGGTAAGCTTAATGGTAAACGTATAATCACTATCTTTAGTTACACTGGTGTAAAACGAAGTGGAATTGAACCCTTCCTTTTTGGCCCGTTCATAACAGAACACCGCGTCATCGGCGGTAAAATGATTCCCCGCCGAATCATAAATGTAATCGAAAATCTCCACATGCCAGGTAAGATTGTCCGGCTCCACAGTCCAGTTTTTTGCGATCTGGGATATCAGTTTACCGCCGACCCGTTCAACCAGACATTCCCTGAGCATATACATAGTCATATCCAGGGCGAAAATAGCGCCGAAGGCCGCGGGATCAAGGGTACCGGGGTCATCGCCCAAAGCAACGGTCACAAAGGTCCTGCCGTCGGCCGTCAGATGTTTTGAATAGTCCACCTTGCCCGGTTCCGTGCCTTGCATTGCAGCCTGAGGCGCCGCTTCTTTCTTGCCGCATCCTGTAAACAGACCCACAGCAAGAACCAACAGCATTCCTGTAAAAAGCAACCTTTTCATCGTATCCTCCAATAATACTTAGTCAGCGTCTATCGGCTGATCTTTGTACTCCGCATACAGGTCAGGCAGAAAGGTGTTAAGATGCTCCCATTCAATAAGCGTATGTATAACCACTTTTTTTAGATACTCCAGGCTGCACTTAGTCCTTTCGTCCCGGACCAGTGTACCGTTCACAGGCCGCCAGCCTATCCATTCCCTGCTCCTGGTTTCAACACCGCCTTTAGGACAGGGACGAGAATAGGCCAGGCAGAGGTGGGTTCCCGGTTCATCAAAGGTCTCAAAAGAACCTTTGCCGGTTACGGAACATCCGGCGGCCTTTAATGCTTCCAGATGCTCTTTGGTTAAACCGTATTCCAGTAAGTCAAACTGATGCCGTATGGTGTCGTATTTCCGATCCCCCTCGCCGAGATCCAGGCTCTCGGTAGTATGTATGCCCAGGGAACCGTCAACCCAGTTTATATAATAGTGATCAAAATGATCCGCGGGGTTCCAGATTTTGTATCTAAGATTCCCGTGACCGGGGATCATGCCTTTTGAACGGAGATTCCTCCAGTTTCGGTACCACTTTTCCATTTCATCCGTAATATTGGGTGGACGGACCCGATAGGTCGCCACATAGCCGGAGCCGTCTTCAAACATACAATAACCTAATTCCACCCTGTCATAACCCGAAGGTTTTAAGAGGTCAAGAAAATGCTCCGGCCTTATGGCATCCGCCGGGTCCATGGGATTTTCTTCGTTGATAATCCGCATTTCCTCCACTTCAGGATAATGCAGCGGATAATTATAGTAATATTTAGCCAAAGGCATTGCCTTTTCTTCGGGATAAAGCTCCTGCCTTTTGGTAACTATCAGATCATTCATCGTGATTCTCCCTTGTATTGTTCATTATATCAGCAAGATCCGTACCAAGTTGTAGGAATTAAACGTCTTTTTGATCCTTTTGTCTTTTTTTAAACTGTTAACCTTGATAAAAATTGAAAAATCAATAACCTCAGAGCAAAATCAGCGATATGCCCATCCAGGAAAACCCCGGATTTACGTTGGGAGTTTCAAGCTCCGCGGCATTAGACCGTAGAAAGATTGAATAAATTCTAATATGATATAAGAATACTTATAATTTATTATAATATGATATAATTCTGTCGGGGGTTTTATGATGCACAAACACAAAAAAATCGTTGTTTTCGGCTTTTTGGGTTTTGACCGTGATATAGGACGAAGCGGCGTAGAACGCTGGCGTTCCAGCATCACCATGTTTGAACACCCCGAGTTTCCTGTAGATGTGTTTCACGCTATTTGTCCGTCAGCCTCTCCGGAATTTGACGCTGCCCACCTAGTGAACGAAGTATTGTACGATATAGCATGGCTTTCGCCTGCCACGACGCTTGAAACCCATATCGTTAATTTTACGACTCCATGGGATTTCAAGGAAGTTTACGGAAAGATATTCCATTTTTGTGAGGGTTTTAAATTCAACCTCGAAACAGAAGATTACTTTTTCCATATTTCCGTAGGTACTCACGTTCAACAGATTTGCGTATATCTGCTCACCGAATCCCGCCGCTTCCCCGGGAAGATCCTCCAAACCTATGATTTTGATCCATACCGTAAAAACAAACGGCCCGGCTATGTGATTCTAGATCCCCACGAAGTACCGGTTTCCATACGGGAGCAGAAAATAAAGAAAGAACAAAACAGCATCATGATTTTAAAATCCGGTTTTGAAAGTGTAAACAAAACATACAACGGCATCATTGAGGATCTCTGTCAGGCGGCGGAAAATTCCCGGGAGCCTATACTGCTTTTAGGTGAAACGGGAACCGGGAAATCTGTTGAAGCCCGCAGAATTTATGAAGTGAAAAAAAACGAGTGTCATTTCCGGGGGAAACTTATAGAAATTAACTGCGCTGCCATCTCCAGGGATCTGGCAATCGCCACCCTCTTCGGGTATAAAAAGGGCGACTATTCCGGAGCAGTGCATGATCAGGCCGGCATTTTGCAGCAGGCCGATGGGGGTATACTCTTTCTTGATGAAATAGGAGAGCTGTCTTTGGAAGTACAGGCCATGCTGCTTCAGGCTATTGAGAATCGGCGTTTTAAAATATTCGGCATTCACGAAAATATCAAGGTTGATTTTCAGCTTATATGTGGTACCAACCGCAACCTTGAACGGGAGGTTTCCCTGGGACGCTTTCGGGAGGATCTGCTGGCCAGGATAAAATTCTGGAGCTTTACCCTGCCCCCGCTCCGCCAGCGTCTTGACGATATACCTGCTCTTGCAGATTTTTTTATTGATGAATGGTCACAGGAAAACAACAACTTCAATATCACGTTTGAAAACAACGCCTTAAAAAAATGGCTCGAATTTGCCACTGCCCCTTCGGATGTATTCTGGGCGGGAAATCTTCGGGAACTGAATCATTCGGTAAAAAAAATGTGTTATTATGCGCGTTCCAACGATGATGTTATTAACGCTGATATTGTGGGCAAAGAGATATATGAACTGCAGAACTCCTGGAGAACGCGGACAGGTAAAAACAAACTGCCGGATCGTACCGTCATGCAATGGAACCCGTCGAACCCGGACAGACTTCCACCCCTGAATGAACCGAAAACACTCATCCCAAAGACGCTTCAGCCTTATCTCCATACTGCGGACAGAATGACGCTGGAAAAAATGATGAAAATATGCCGCCGGGGAGGATCACTACGGAAGGCGGGACGCAGACTTTTTGCGGTTCCTTTGGATGAAAAAGAAAAAAATTATTCCGATTTGGCGCGTAAGTTTCTGGACCGCTGCTGCATCAAATTTCCGGGCAGCCGTTTTGTCCTGGAATCAGGCAAAGGGCTGGTATGGAAAAACCCTGATTAGAGACCGCTTGGGAAATGGCTCTCCCCGTATATCTAACCTAAAATCCCCCAATTTTATCGAAGACCTATAAAATCAATCACGGGGTTCTTGAAAAGGAACTTGAAAATTCCGGAGCAGAGCTTGGCAAGCGCAGTTTGCCTGAGGGTATTAAACCAGACTTTCGAATAAATACCCCTGTTTTGTCCATTTGTGGTATTTTTTGAAATGTGTTATAATCTTTCCATGGCCTTTGGTGATCTTGTGCTTGACAGCGGAAAAGCTTTGCCCCTAGGGGCATCGCTGTCCAGGGAAGGGGTGAATTTCGCCATCTTTTCCCGGCACGCCACCATGGTGACGCTCGTCCTGTTTGAAAGCCCCGCGCCGGACAGCCCCCGTGTGGAAATTCCCCTGAATACGCGGGGAAACCGGACCGGCGATATTTGGCACTGCCTTGTCCGCAACCTTGGGGCGGGCGTCTGTTACCTCTACCGCGTGGACGGCCCGTACATCCCCGAAAAAGGCCTGCTTTTCGATCCCAAAAAAACCCTGATAGACCCCTACGCCAAGGCCCTGACCGACTTGGGCCATTGGAATTTCCGCAAAAACATGGGCTTTGATCCCGGCCAGCCCCGCTGCATCATTATCGACGACGATGATTTTGACTGGCAGGGCGATCTTCCCCTCAACTATCCCCTGCGTTTCAGCGTGCTCTACGAGACCCATGTGAAGGGCCTTACCGCCCATCCCAATTCCGGGGTGGAACATCCGGGAACCTACCGGGGGGTAATCGAAAAAATTCCCTTCTTCAAAGAACTGGGGATAACAAGCCTTGAATTCCTTCCCATCCAGGAATTCAACGAGCGCGAATTCCCCCGCATAAATCCCCGGAACGGCGAGACTCTGATCAACTACTGGGGTTATTCCACGGTGGCTTTCTTCGCGCCCAAAGGCTCCTATGCCTCGGACCGGAAAGCGGGCGCACAGGTGGGGGAATTTAAAGAAATGGTACGGGAACTGCACCGGGCGGGGATTGAAGTGATCCTGGACATCGTGTTTAACCATACCGCCGAGGGCAACGAGAAGGGGCCGACTTTTTCGTTCCGGGGACTGGACAATCCCATCTATTATATACTGAACGAAAACAAGCGCTACTATCAAAATCATTCCGGCTGCGGCAACACGGTAAACTGCAACAACGCGGTGGTCCGCGCCTTTATTATGGACTGCCTGCACTACTGGGTGAACGAGATGCACGTTGACGGTTTCCGCTTTGATCTGGGATCTATCCTGGGGCGGGACCAGTACGGCCGTCTCATGGAAAACCCGCCGGTGCTGGAATGGATCGCCGAAGACCCGATACTGGGCGCCACCAAGATCATCGCCGAGGCATGGGACGCGGGCGGGGCCTATCAGGTGGGCTGGTTTCCCGGCGGCCGCTGGGCGGAATGGAATGACCGCTACCGCGACGATGTCCGCAAATACTGGCGGGGAGACCCGAAGGAAACCCGCCACCTGGCCACCCGGCTTGCGGGCAGTTCCGACCTGTACCTCAGGGACGGCCGCAAGCCTTTTCACTCGATCAATTTTATCACCAGCCACGACGGTTTTACCATGAAAGACCTGGTTTCGTATAACAGCAAGCACAACGAAGACAACGGCGAGGAAAACCGCGACGGGGGTAATAACAACTACAGCTGTAATTACGGCAGCGAGGGACCTGTCGGAGACCCGGTACTGCAGGAAATACGGAAACGCCAGCTCAAGAATTTTTTCGCCACCCTGATGGTTTCGCTGGGCACCCCCATGCTCCTCGGCGGGGATGAGCTGGCCCGGACGCAGAAGGGCAATAACAACGCCTACTGTCAGGATAACAGGATTTCATGGTACGACTGGTCCCTGCTGGAACAAAACCGGGGCCTGTTCCGTTTTGTCAAAGAGATGATCGCCTTCCGCCTGCGACACCCCGCCTTTATGCGTCCCGAGTTCTACACCGGCAGGGACGGCAACTACAACGCCATTCCCGACATCAGCTGGTTCACCGAGAAAGGCGTCACTCCGGAATGGGACAAGATCGGCTGCTGCCTCGCCCTGAGGATAGACGGCAGCAAGGCCGATACGTTGGCGGACACAGACGACAACGATTTCTTTATCATGTTTAACGCCGGACTTGACCCGGTAGTTTTCACTATCGTGGAAGCCCCGAAAAGAAAAATATGGTTCCGGGCAGTGGATACCAGCCTCTATGACCCCGATGATATCCTTCTCCCCGGAAACGAAAAACCGCTGTCTTCCCAGACTAGATATACAGTCAAGGTTCGTAGTACTGTTATATTACTCTCCAAGGAGCCGGTATGATGATTCTAAATTTTCACGGAGTGAGGGGGTCTCACCCGGTAGCGGACAGGGAAATGATGAAGTACGGCGGCGGAACCGTCTGTGTGGAAATCGTCAAGACAAACAAGAATGGAATCAAGGTGCCCATCATCATAGACGGTGGAAGCGGGCTTATTAAATACGGGTACAGCCTGGCGAAAAGCCTGTTTGCCGGGGAATATTCCAAAACCTTTCCCCTTCTTTTTACCCATATCCATCCGGATCATCTTGAAGGGTTCAATTTTTTTCTGCCTGTTTACTTTGGATTTTGCACCTTACACATTATGGGGATGGAATCCCCGCAGTGGGATACCGACGTCATGTTAAGGAACCGCATGACGGCCCCGGTTTTTCCCATCGAATACCGGGACCTGAAATCCCGTAGAATATACCGGAGTCTGGTCGACGGGACTGTCGTCTATATTGACCAGAATGGAGAACCCCAGGACAAGACCGGCGATCCCCTGTTTGAAATCCGGGTCATGCAGGCCTTTACCTCGTCCCATCCCCAGCAGGGGGCCTTGTATTTCAGGATAAACGATCCCGAAGACGGCTCAAGCATCGCCTGCATCTGGGATATTGAGTCCCACCCCGGGGGGGATGTGCGGGTTATCAATTTTGCCAAAGGCGCCGATGTGATGATCCATGATACCCAGTACACCGAAGAAGAATACGCCGACGACGAGATGCCGGTGCAGGGCTTCGGCCATTCCACCTACACCATGGCCGTGGAGAACGCAAAAAAGGCCGAGGTAAAAAACCTCATCGCCTTTCATTACAACCCCCGGCACAACGACCACTTTTTGGACAAGATCAAAAGAAAACACAGCAGGCATTCTTTCGGTTTTTACATGTCATACGAGGGACTTTCCCTGACCCTGGACAAGGGCAAACTCGCCAAAAACAGCGATCTTAACCTGAAGTTCGCCAAATAGTGATGGACGAAAAAAGTTTTATTCTGGGCGTGGATCTGGACGGCGTGGTAGGCGACTTTTACGGCGCGGTGCGGAAAATCGCCGCCGAGTGGCTCAACAGGCCGCTTGAGTCCCTCACCACCGAAGTTACGTTCGGTCTTGACGAATGGGACATCAACGAATTCGGCGGCTATGACCGGCTCCACCGTTTTGCCGTTACCCAGCGGCACATTTTCCGCGACATGGTCCCCATTGAAAACGCCCCGGCGATTCTGCGCAAACTCTCCAACCAGGGCATCCGCATCCGCATCATCACCCACCGCCTTTTTCTCAAATATTCCCACCGTACTTCCATCACCCAAACCGTTGACTGGCTGGACAACTACGATATCCCCTATTGGGACATCTGCTTTATGAACGACAAAGGCGCGGTAGGCGCCCACGTATACATCGATGACGCCCCGGAAAACATCATCAGCCTGCGCAGGCAGGGCTGCAAGACCATCGTGTTCAGCAACTCCACCAACCGGGACATGAGCGGCCCCCGCGCCGACAACTGGTTGGAGGTTGAACGCCTGGTAATGGAAGCACGCGAAGAATGGAAAACCGGTACCGTAGGTTTGTTCGGGAGTTAGCAGCCTGCTGCGCTTGTAGATTTTTTGCAATCTTTCAGGAAAAACGCAAAATCCTCAATTAAGGGGCTTGCTGATGAACCTCCATGGGGCAAGCTCCGCGGTATCTTTAGCGTTGGCTTGTGCCGGATCGGAGGCTCGTTCGGGCAGTATGTTGTTTGAACCGCGGCAAGCCTGGCAAGCGCAGCTTGCCTTGGGGTATTAAACCAGACTTTCGAATGGAGCCCGCCCTCAGCGGCAGTTCTCCAGCTCCCGGAGCCGCTTTTCATCTACCTTTATGTGGAGGTTTTTTTCCTGAGTGGGGATCACCAACCCTTTGGGGCCGTTTTTCGCACGGCGCAGGTATTTGACCGCCGTGTAGAACAGGTCTCCCTCGCCGTTGTTTCTGCCTTTGGAGTAAAAAATCGCCAGGTTGCCCGCGTCCAGAAGGATTTCCAGAGGGACGGTTTTACCGGGGCGCTGCTTGATGAACACGTAAGAACCGGGAAAATCCCTGGCGTGGAGCCAAAGATCGTTTCCCTTGACGTGGCGGCGGAGCAGTTCGTCGTTTTCCGCCGCGTCCCTGCCGACAATGATAAGCCAGCCCCCGCGCCTGAATGAAAGGCCGGGGCACTTTTTGTCCCGCGCCTGACCGGGGCTTTCCTTGACACTACCGGTTTTGAGGAGTTTGGCCAGTACCAGAGGATTGGTTTCTGCGAGAAGCCGGGTCAACCTGCTTTCCAGGGCGCGAAGCTTCGCCTCTCCGGCGGCGATTTCCGCCTGAACATCCGCCAGCCCCTTTTTCGACTTCCGGTAACGCTCGTAGTAACGTTCCGCCTGGGCGGCGGGGTTTAAGCGGGGGGGCAGCTCAATGCGAACGCGGCCGCCGTCCGCCTCCCCGGCGCAAACGTTTTTCGCTTCAAGCCATTTGTCGCCGGGCGCGATTGAGGCCATGTTCGCCAGGATCAGGTCCCCATATTGCCGGAGCTTTTCCGCAGCGGCAAATTCCGCCTCCTTGGCCCGCAGCCTTTCCAGCGCGGCGCCGAGCCGGCCCATACTGCCTTCGATAGTCCGCCGGGCCTGTTCCCGCAACGCTTCCAGGGAAAGCGCGCCTCCCTGCCCGGCGTAAAAGGCATCGATTTTCTCGTTGAAAGAACCTTCGCCGGGCAGTTCCCGTATCTCGTAGTTCCGTTCCGGCCCGGCGGCCCTGAGCGCGGCCACGCCCGCTTCCGCTTCCTCCGGGGCGTAACGCCCGCCGCCCGTCTCCCCGCGCCTGGGCAGACGGCGCATCGCGTCAAGTATCACGCCCTCCTCATCGGTGACGATGAGATTCGCCGCGTTGGACCAGAGCCTGATATAAAGCCGGTAACGCCGCTCCCCGCGCCGGACCAGCAGCCGCACAATGCGGTCTTCCCCGATCTGCGCCGCCTCCTCGATCCGGCCGTTCACGATCCGCGAATTGAGAAACTGGGCGAAACGGAGCGGCTTGTCGCTTTTGGGAACAGCCTTGAAGGTCTGGTGGAGGCGGCAGGCCCGGGGGCTGAGCGCGATGAGGATATTCCTTGTTTCCCCTTTTTTGTACACTCCCAGGACCAGCACGTCGAAGGCGCTCTGCACGGCTTTTTGAATCTGCGCGCCCGGCAGGTCCAGCTCTTGCAGAATAAGGTTGATTTCTTTCCAGTTCAGGGACATGGCGTGTTATGAAAAACCCTATACCTATACATTAAACTTGAAGAAAACCACATCCCCGTCCCGAACAACATATTCCTTCCCCTCGATACGGTACTTTCCCGCTTCCTTGATCTTTGCCTCCGTACCATAGCGGACAATGTCGTCGTAGGAATAAACCTCGGCCTTGATAAAGCCCCTCTCGAAATCCGTGTGAATGACGCCGGCCGCCTTGGGCGCGGTGTCTCCGGCATGAATGGTCCAGGCCCTGCACTCGTCCGCGCCCGCGGTGAAAAAAGTCCGCAGCCCCAGTAGTTGATAGGCCGAGTGAATCAGCGCGGAAAGGCCGGACTCTTTAAGGCCGAGTTCTTCCAGAAAGGCAAGGCGTTCCGCTTCGTCCTCCAGCGCGCCTAATTCCGCCTCAAACTTCCCACAGATAGCCACGGCAGCCGCGTTTTCCGCGACGGCGCGTTTGGCAACCGCTTCGGCGTATTGGTTCCCTGTTATGCCCGGCCCATTGGCGGAAATAGCCTTCATTCCCTCCTCGTCCACATTGCACACGTAAAGCTGGGGCTTGGCGGTAATAAAGTGGCAGTCGTAAATCGCCGCCTCTTCCTCATCGTTTAGCGCTACGGAGCGGACCGGCCTCCCATTTTCCAGAGCCGGGCCAATTTTGTCCAGCGCCGCAAGCACCGTGGCGCTTGTTTTTTTTTCGGAGAGCACCTTCATACTCCGTTCCGCGCGCTCCCTCCGCCTGGCAAGGGTCTCAAGGTCCGCCAAAGCCAGCTCAATATTGATCGTCTCCATGTCCGATTCAGGATCAACTTTGTTATTCACATGGATAATATCAGGATTCTCAAAACAGCGGACCACCTGGACGATAACCCCCAGCTCCCGGATATGGGAGAGAAACTGGTTCCCCAGCCCTTCCCCTTTTGAAGCGCCTTTTACCAGGCCCGCGATGTCCACAAACTCCACCGTGGCGGGAATGGTCCGCTCCGGCTTGAACAGTTCGGCAAGTTTGAGCAGCCGGGGGTCGGGAACATCGACAATCCCCACATTGGGGTTGATGGTACAAAAGGGATAATTAGCCACCTCGGCGGGGGCGGAACTCAGCGCCGAAAAAATCGTGGATTTGCCCACATTGGGAAGCCCCACTATGCCGCAGTTTAAAGCCATACCCCATTATCCCACAAAAGCGCCCGCGCCGCAATCGTTCAGGTACGGCGAATTTTCACATTTCGCTGAATTTTTTTAAAATTTTCGCTTGACATTCCCGCGAAAATATGCGACGATAAATTGGTAGCCAACATCTACCTTTAGGGCATGTTCCGGGCCTTCGGCTTTGGCGTGACCCTGTATATTCGGGTGAATGGCCGGATAATTGGCCCCCCTGTTCCCCTCCCATAGGATTCGGGGGCCTTTTTATTTGAAAGTCTCGTTTAACACCCCCGGCAGGCTGATTGGATTAAAAGACCGGATATAAAGCGCGAAGTTTTATCCGGGCGTCTGCCGCCGGAAACTTCTCATATCTAAAGAAGACATTTTGCCTGGGCTGGTATACACCAGCATTCCTTTTGATAGGGTTTCAGAGGTGTTTTTTACACCGCCTTTATAAGGTCTCTTTCCCAAAACTTCAGTTTTGGGAAAGCCTCATTTCTTAAACATATCCCTAATGGTCTCCCCTATGCCTTCCGCGGCTTTTCCCAGCCCTTCCGCAACCTTTCCAAGTTCCTCGCTGACATCAAAGGCGACTCTTGATATGGTGTCGTCTTTGTTTTTCCATGTGTCTTTGTAGTATTCATAGCCGGCCTTAACATCATCCCGTACATCCCCCCGGTACAGGCCTCTTTTCAAATAATTCCCGTCCAGTATGCTTTGATAATAACCGGATAATTCCCATGTCCGTAATTCCTGTAACCTGATTACCGGAAAGGGGTGTGATGCCCATAGCTGATTTAATATTTTATGAATACCGTCCAGCAATGTTTTTTGATTTTCGTATTCCTGGGCCTGCTCGAAAAAGTCGTTGAGATTTACCTCGGTTAAATCTTCCGCCCCCGCCATCTTCATCAGCAAATTATAACCGGGGCCCGCTTCCTGGACGGCCAGCAGCCCGGCCCTGTCGGCGGTTAATTCGCTCTTTCGGTCCCATTCATACAGCGCCATCATTATCGGCGTGATCAGCAGCGAGGCCATGGGTATCGCGTTTAATGATACTTTTGTGAGCAGCCACATGAGGGTTTTATAAAGCGCGTGGCCGCTCATAATATGCCCCATTTCATGGGCTATTGCCGCGCTTAGTTCCTTCTCCTCCAAATGCCTTAGTATCGAAGTGTTAATGATAATAAACGGCTCTTTTACGCCCATGGCCCCCGCATTCCAGAAAGGGCTTTGGGTAACAAATAAATCGGGCGTATAGTTCCAATCAAAGGTTTCTACAATAGCATTGAGGATACTATGTAATTTGGGATACTGGTTTTGAGAAACCTTGACGGACGAAGATAACACCATAAGTTTGAGTGACCGCTCTGTCGTAACCGATACCAGCAGTTTTATAAGCTCGTCTATTCCCCTTAATTGTTTCACCGCGCTTAACGCCGCCTTGTCCGCCGGATGTTCCCATGATGTCGGATCAATGTCATAGAGTTTTCTTATCTTTTTTACCAGCATTATAACCCTCCTTTTTAATGAGCACAATTTGGCGCCAGGCGCCTCTGTTTTTATTCGAACATCTGGTTTAATACCCTAAAGCAAGCTGCGCCTGCCAAGCTCTGCTCCGGCCCAAATGACGCAACGCTAAAAATTTGGTATTGGAGGCTGTTCCAAAACTAATTGACTGTGCGCTCACGCGCACGGTTTTGGACCAGGCTCTTGCGGTTTTCAGGCTTTCAGCCTTGCAAAACTGCGAATTTCAAGGCTGCTTTCCCAAAACTTCAGTTTTGGGAAAGCCTCTGTAGTAACAGAGATAGCCCCGTCCAATCCATGCGGCGTACATCGTGTCCGGCATCAGTTCTATAGCCTTGTCAAACGCTTCCAGATTGCCTAGCCTTAAAACAGGCATTTTGCGCACCGTTTTGGTACAAAACGGGAGCAAATGCAAGGTCTGTCCGCAAAGTAACCGACTTTGTGGACAGACACTAATTATACGCTAATTTTATTGTTGACGTAAAGGGGCGCGGCGCGTTGACAGCTATCCTGAAACCCTTTACTATTGTCAAGGAAGATAACAGTTCAGGGAGTAGTGATTCGCCGATGCCGCAGGATGTTTTTCAGGGAGAAATGGACCCGGATATTGCCGCTTTGCTGGGAGTAGAAGTCGGAGGGACGGCCCCGTCCGCGCCGGATTCCGCCCTGGCTCTAAGCCCGGATTTCGGTGAAACCGACGGGCCGGAGAGCGAGGAACAGGAAGACCATCACAAGGTGGACCTTGGCGCTGCGGGTTTTCCCCGGATAAGCAAGCGCTTTGAAGAGACTCCCCATGATTTTTTCAATGATCCCAATTACTACAAGGCTGCCCTTTCCGGCGAGGGGGAAGCCTCCCAAAAAGTACACGCCATATTGCAGAAATACCTTGCCGCCAAAGACCCCAAGGATCGCAGTGTTTTCCGCCAGCAGTTCATCGTCCAGTTTTGGAATTTTCTCCAGGGCGTGGCAAAAAAAGCGCCGGGAAATATTCCGGCGCCGAAAAAATACCTGCTCCGCTTCGGCATGCTGCATCCTACTTTTATTCCCGCGGAAACCAGAACCCTGTTCGCCAAAATCGTCGTGGAAAACGAGCTTAACCAGCCCGTCTACTATCCGGACGAATGGTTCAAGGCGGTGGGCACGGGGATCATACGGGCTTCCACCACCGACGAGGTGAAAGTAGCCAGAAACAACAACACGGTGCGGATGCAACAGCTGCTGGAAAAAGCCTTGGGCAAACTCGACGGCGCCAAAACGCTGCTCAAGGCAAAGGACCGGGAACGGCTGAATATGGAGAAAATGTTAGGGGAACAGATCAACATCATCTTTGAACATTTTCCCCTGGCAGGCCTTGAGGATATCAACGCCTGCTACAGCGAGTCCCAGAAAAAGACATTCAGTGAAATCATGGAACTGATAAAAGGCCTGCTGAAAACCGACCGTGAGCTGGAGCTTTACGTGAGGAATTACCAGCAGGCGGAAGCGGATGTACAGGGCCTGCAGGAAAAGGTCGATGAAGAAGGCGGGGCCGTTATGGTGGACCTCGCGGCAATAGATACCGAGTTCGATACTGTCCGTCAGATGGCAAAAATGACCATCGGCCGCCAGGGGAATCACTTCCCCGTTTTAAGCGGCGAATATTTTCACTGCGGCCCCCACGATATTGGCTACCGGGAAAACGTCATCTCCCTGCTCGGCCGGATCGAAAGCATCGATCCCGAAGCTTACTGCCGTGTGTACAAAAACCGCCTTAACCGCATCGTCCCTTATGTGATACTCATCCCCACTTACGGCGACAGCGGATTCTGCTGGGAGCCGTTTGACCGCTTTAACCGGGCCACGAGCCGGGGCCGCATTGTCGTCCCCATGTATCCCAAAAATTTATACATTGCCGTGCTTTCTGCGGTAGCCGACCTCCGCTGGCAGGCGGCCAAGGAAAAAGCGTCTTACTACTGGATGGAAGAGGGCATTACCGGACGCTACTACCAATGGTTCGCCGCCCAGAAACTCAAAGGCGACGTAAAAGAATTTTTTATTCAGGACTACATCCTCTGGATGACCAAGGAAGCGGAAGGCATACAAAAACTCGACAAGGAAATCCGGGGAATTTTCTGGCGCTATATGCCTTTCTCCAGGGAAGTCAAAGAAAAACTCCGCAACCGCAGCTACGTATACCAGGAACTCTACCAGCGCGACCTGAACCGCGCCATGTCCGACGGGTATTGATTTAGCTCATAACGGTCATTGGTCAGATTGAAAATCCCTTCCAGGCCGGAGGTGATTCTTACCGTGCGGTCTTCGAAAACAAAAATGGCCCCGGTATCCGGCAGAGTTTCAATCAGCGCTTTGCCTTTTTCATAACCCAGGGCGAAGACCGCCGTTGAAAGGCCGTCGGCGTCAATGGAACGGCCGGCAACAATGGTCACCGAAAGGAGGCCGTTGTTCACCGGGCAGCCGTCCCTGCTTGAAAGAATGTGATGATAGCGCCTGCCGCCGGCCTCAAAGTAGCGCTCGTAAACCCCGCTCGTGACAACACTTTTATCCCGTACCGGCAATACGCCGATGTAAGCGCCCCGCTCATCCAGGGGGTCCTGCACGCCGATACGCCAGGGCGCTTTTCCCCGCTTGCCGTCACGGCCGCCCAGGGCCAGAATGTTGCCGCCCAGGTCGAAAATGCCGCGCCCCGCCCCGCCTTCCCGCGCCAGACCGGCCGCTTCATCCGCGGCATAGCCCTTGGCGATAGCGCCCAGGTCCAGGGCCATACCCTGCCGTCTGAGAAAAGCCGTTCCCCGCTGCCGGTCAATGACAAGATCGCGCCAGTCCACCAGCGCCAGGGCCCCGGCAATTTCCTCTTCATCGGGAATCTTGCCCGCGGAGGTCTTGCCCCCGATGTCCCAGAGCGCAGCCAGCGGCCCTATGGTAGGATCAAAAGCGCCGCCGCTCAATTCGGCGTAGTACAAGGCCCGTTCCAGCACTTCAATCATGTCTGCCGAAACCTCCACCGGGGCAATTCCGGCGTTCCGGTTAATCCGGGCCACTTCAGAATCCCCGGCTTCCGGCCGGGCGCTCATGGTACGGTCAATTTCCCGTATCCGCGCGAATATCCGGGCGTACAGTTTATCGTTTCCGCCCTCATACAGATTAATGCCGCAGACTGTACCCAGGGCAAATTCCATCCGCGCCGCCGGGGCGGGCCCGGCGCACGCGGAAAAACAGACAACAATGATACAGGCATATAATCGAAAAAATTTCATCAGGAGTGGCGTCAGTATAACCGATTTTTTCTTAATTCAGCAACCATAGGAGGTAACTTATCAATAATATAATTCATTTCCTGTTCCGTGTTATATGCGGAAAGTGAAATTCGCAGGGCACTACGAGCTATATCATCGTCATATCCCATTGCGCTTAAAACATGCGGCCCCTCTTTGGCCGAGGCGGAGCACGCCGAACCGGGGCTTGCGCAAATTCCAGCCTCATTCAGTTCATTGATCAGTAAGGCGCTTTCTATATTTTCAAAAACAAACGACGCAAGTCCCGGCAGACGTTCAACAGGATCGCCTGTAAGGTACGCTCCCGGTATTTTTAGAATATTTTCGATTAACTTGTCCCGTAATGAAGTTATACTGTTTGTTACAGCGGGCAGCGCCGTAACGCCTTCTTCCACTGCAACGGCCATACCGGCTGCTCCCGGAACATTTTCAGTTCCGGAACGCAAGCCTTTTTCCTGACCGCCTCCGGTGTGGTACGGCGGTAAATGAAGCGGCAGGCGGATAAACAAAGCCCCGACTCCTTTTGGTCCGTGCAATTTATGAGCCGACATGGAAAGCAAATCAATTCCAAGGTAATGAACATCTATGGGTATATGCGTAATTGCCTGCACCGCGTCTGTATGAAACAGTACACCGTGTTTATGCGCTGTATCGCACAGTTCTTTTACCGGCATTAATGTCCCGACAACATTATTTGCCATCATAATGCTGACTAAAATGGTGTCTTCCCTAATGGCGTTTTGCAGTTGTTCAGGTGATATTCCGCCGTTTTTGTCTGTTTTTAATAATGTTATACTGTAACCGCGCAATTCGAGTTTTTCCAATGTCCGCAAAACCGCGCTATGCTCAACAGCGGATGAAATAATATGTTTCCCTTTGTCTTTCTTTAATTGGCAAACGCCGTTTATTGCCCAATTGTTGCTTTCTGTTCCGCCCGAAGTAAAATATATTTCATTATTGTACGCCCCTATTGCCTTTGCAACAGTATTGCGTGAATCTTCCAGTGCTTTTTTTGCTTCCTGCCCGTAACTGTGGATTGCCGACGGATTGCCGAATTTTTCCCGGAAATAAGGAAGCATTGCCGAAAATGCCTTTTCCGAAACCGCGGTAGTGGCGGAATTATCAACATATATTCTTTCCATAGATATTATCTCCTCTAATCACCCTTGATTTTTTATACAAACAATTCCAGTTGCGCTTTCCGGTTCTTTTCCTCAAATATCCGCATATAATTAAATAATGCATCCACAGAATGTACGATATTATTTTCATCGCATGTTTTATTGAATATTTCCATCAGTTGCTTATTGTTATCGCTGGTTAATATATAACTATTCCCGTATCTTTTTTGGTATTTTTCTTTTAATTTTGGAAAATATATATCCAGATTTTTATAATAATATTCCCTGTCTCCTTCCCGCAGTGTTAATCCCATCTCAAAACAGATTATTCCGTACACCTCTGCCTCTATGCAATAATGCAATATTCCGGCTAAATTTTCTTTTGTGTCATTTATAAACGGCAATATCGGACTAAACCACACTATTGTCTGAATGCCGTTGTCCCGCAGTATTTTTAATATCTCAAAACGTTCTTTTGTGGTAGATACATTCGGTTCAATTATTTTACATAATTCTTCGTCAAATGTCGTGAGTGTTATTTCCACAATACATTTTGCCTTGTCGTTAATTTTTATCAATAAATCAAGGTCCCGTAATATGAGCGACGATTTTGTTTGAATTGCCAGTCCAAACCCGTATTTTTCTATAATTTCCAGACAGGTTCTTGTATTTTGCAAATTTTCGCTTATGGGAATATACGGATCGCTCATCGCGCCGGTGCCGATCATACATTTTTTGTTTTTACTTCTTAACTTTTGTTCCAATAACGCGGGGGCGTTAATTTTGATCTCTACATCCTCAAAATCATGATCAATATTGTAACATTTACTTCTCGCATCGCAATAAATACATCCGTGAACACATCCGCGGCTGAGATTCATCCCGTTTTTTGAGGATAATATGCCTTTTACTTCCTTAAAATGCATGCCGTTTTTTTATCTTCTCAATTCTCCAGAATTGTAATTTCCACGCGGCGGTTCCGGCTTTTGCCTTCCTCGCTGCTGTTGTCGGCGACGGGCTGTTCCGCGCCATAGCCCCGTACCACCACACGCTCAGGGCCGCGGACTTTTTGGGCGATCAGGTACTCGGCGACAACCGCGGCCCGTTCCGTCGAAAGCCGCATCCGGCCCTCGGCGGTCCCTGCAAGGGCGGTATGCCCCCCGACCAGAATATCCCGGTCCGGGTAGCGGGAAAGGATGCCGGCGATCTTGTCGAGTTTTTCCCGCTCGCCGGGAAGCATGACGGCGGTATCGGCCTGAAAACGGATGTTTTCAAGACTGATCGTTATGCCTTCTTCAACCACCCGCACCGAGGCGTTGGGAATATTCATGCGGTTTATTTCGTCGTTTATTTCTTCGGCGATTTTTTCTTTGTCCATTTCCGGTGACTCAATTATTTCCGCCTCGGCGCTTCCACGGTATTCAACGGTACGCCCGTCGGAAAGGGTGAATACCATGCGGAATTGTTCCTGATACGCGGCGGGCTGTCCCAGGGCCTTGTCCCAGTACACCGTTTGATCCGACGCGCCTATAATGCGCCGCGGCCAGACCCGGCCCCGAACCGCCTGCGGTTCTGAGAAGATGCGGTAGCTCACCGAAAAGGCCGGATAGTTTTTGCCCTTCCAGCGCCGTTCTCCCAGAAACACATAATCCGCGGTAAACGGTATGCGGTACGGTTCGGCGATACCGAAGCTGTCGCGGAAATCGTGCATCTCGTGCCCTTCGGCGCTCCACTTTTCGCCGGTTTGCAGATCCCTGCCGGGAAATACCGGCACGTTCCGTACCACGGGCATATAGTATTTTCGATCAATGGTGATATAGCCCAGCGAGTCCCGCTCAAACTCGGACTCGTATTCCCTGGCCCACTGAAAACTCCGCGTGTTGGAGCCGCGGCCCACGGTTCCGGCAGCCCCCGTGGCCCGTTCCGATGTCTGAAAAACCGCCCGGTGAAGCCCCATCCCGTCCGGCGTCACATCATTTACTTCCACTGCGATCCGGTTCAATATTTCCGCCCGGTGACTCAAGCGGTAATCGATATACACATCTTCCCGTACCGTGGAGAGAATCCGGTATTTATCACCCGCTTCCTGCCGGTAAGAAAATTCCTCGGAGCCGGCCGGCGGAAACAGGCCGAACAAAAGGCCCAGAGCCGTGGGAAGCAGATGTTTTAGCGCCGGTTTATTTTTCATATACGCCCCCTCATACGTATCGGCAGTTTGGGAGCGGTTCTAAAACAGCAATTCATTTTTATTCGAAAGTCTGGTTTAATACCCTAAGACAAGCTGCGCTTGCCAGGCTCTGCTGCGGCTCAAATTTCCGCCCTGCAGCAATTAAAGGGATCAAATACAAGTAACGTCAGCCCTTTCTGATGTACAGGGGGATAGAGCCCGCTTCTTTGTCGTCTATAAAAAGTACGAAATTTATGACATTGTTGTTCTTGAAGCGCAGATTGGAAATGGTAAAAACCAGGTGAGAAACCGCGGTGGCGTTTCCCACTCCCTTGACTTCCACATTGCCGGTGATCGCTTCCATGTTCATGTCGCCGTCAAGGTCACGGGTTTCGATACGGAAGCTGTGTTTGGAAAATTCCCAGATGTCAAAACGCAGGCGGATCACCACCGAAAGCTGGGGATGCACGCAGGGAAAGCTGCGGGAAATGATCGTGTCGAAAGTTCCCACAATGGTCAGCTTGCCGCCGTTCTCCTGGGCAAAATCACAAAAAGTGAAAAGTTCTATTTTCATCGTTATTACCATAGTATGAAACGCCGGTTTGTGAAAGGGCGGAAAGAGGAACAGTATCCAGGCGACGGACGCTAAAATTAAAACAGTGCCTGGCGCCCTTGCATTACCGGTAGAAATATTCCGTGTAAGCGGTGATAATCGGTATATGGGGAGCGGATGGTACGTTTTTTTGATTTGCATTGCGATACCCTGAAGGTATCATTTCACCAAAAACTGGACGATATTTATGAGATACCCGGTTCCATGCTGGATATTAGGCGGATGGGCGAAGCGGGATCATTGGCGCAATGTTTCGCCATTTTTATGCCCCCCAAATGGACTGAACCTGTTACGGACAGCGAGTATCTGGCCCATTGTTTCCAGGTATTCAAGACCGCGATGGAACGCCACAGAGACATCATCGCGCCGGCCCTTTCCGGCGGGTCTATTGAGCGGAATAAACAGGCGGGCAGGATGAGCGCCTTCCTCAGCTTCGAGGATGGCCGGCCAATTGATGGAAAACTTGAAAACCTCGACGCCTATTATGACATGGGGATACGCCTTATCACCCTCACCTGGAACGGGGAGAACTGTTTTGGTTTTCCGAATTCCAAAGACCCGGTATTGATGCAAAAGGGTCTTAAACCTTTTGGCAAAGGCGCGGTACGCCGGATGAATGAGCTGGGAATTGTGTTGGATGTCTCCCATCTTTCCGACGGGGGCTTTTACGATGTGGCGGAAATCAGCAAAAAACCTTTTATGGCTTCCCATTCCAACTGCCGCGCGTTAAGCCCCCACCAGAGGAACCTGACCGACGACATGATCCGTACCCTGGCGGAGAAAGGCGGCGTTGCGGGGCTTAACTTCGCCCCCGCTTTTCTCAACGCCGATACCGCCTGCAGGGACAGTACCGCCGCGTTAATCAGCGCCCATGCCCGCCGCATGATAGATGTGGGCGGCGTTGAATGTGCCGCCCTGGGCAGCGACTTTGACGGGATAAGCGGCAATCTGGAAATTTCCGGGGTAGAAAAGATGCGGCTCCTCTTCGACCGGTTCCACCACGACGGATTAAGCGATGACGTCATCGAAAAAATAGCCTGGAAAAACGCCCTCCGCGTATTCAAGGACATTACGGGTGACACACCACTTGATTTAGGAGAATATCACTAAAATGAAAATTACATCGCTGTTCCTCATTTTTCCCATATTCGCCGCCGCGGCGTTGCTGCTTGCCGCCTGCGTCCTGTTTTCCGGCTGTTATACCCTTAAACAGGGAAGCGCCATGCTGGGCTATTTAAACCGGGCGGTCCCTCTGGAATCGCTGCTTGAGACAGACACGGATACCGGCGGGGACAGCGCCGAGACTGAAAAAAACCGCCGCTTTGTGGAACTGGTTCAGGATATCCGCCGTTTTGCCTCGGAAGATCTCGGCCTCAACATGAGCAAAAATTATACCCGTTATGTGCAAATTGACCGGAATTATCTGGCGGCGGTGGTTTCCGCTTCGGCCAGAGATTCGTTCACCCGCCACGAGTGGCATTACCCGGTGGTAGGAGACATGCCCTACAAGGGATTTTTCAACGTTGAGAATGCCCGGAAGGAACGGGACAAACTTGAAAAAAAAGATTTGGATGTCTGGGTTCGGGGGGTGGACGCGTTCAGCACTCTGGGCTGGTTCAAAGACCCGCTCTATTCCTACATGCGCTCTTATTCACCTAACAGACTGGCTGACCTTATCATCCACGAACAGTTGCACGCGACGGTGTTTATCAAGGGCCAGGTGCAGTTTAATGAGGAACTTGCGGAATTCGTGGGCAGTGAAGGCTCCCGGCTTTACATGGAATCCCGTTTCGGTCCGGATTCCGAAGAATACCGGGCGATGTTTACCGCCAGGGACGACAGCAAAGCCTTTGTCGCCTTTATCAGGGAACTCATTGCCGAGCTTGAAGCCCTGTATGCAAGCGGCGCGGCGCGGGAAGAAAAACTCCGTGAAAAGGAACAGATCATCGCCTCCGCGAAGGAACGTTTTGACGCCGGGTATGAAAGCCGTTTCACCGGCGATAATTACCGGGGCTTTTCCGAATTGCCGCTGAACAACGCCTGTCTGGAACTCTACCGCCTCTACTACGCGGAAGACAATTTTTTCGCGGACCTGTACGAGCGTTCAGGCCGGAATCTTCCCGCCCTTATCGCCGCGGCAAAAACCATGACCCGGAAAGGCGATCCCAAAAAGCAGCTTAGCAAAGCCCTGGGGCTGGAATGAGCCTGGGGCTGTCCGAAAAGTTTGAAAAACTTATTCGGACAGCTTCTTTAGTGCGGCATTTGCGTACCGTTTCAACGAAACGGGAGCAAATGCGAGGGATGTCCATGAAGTAACAAACT
>JAITIC010000236.1 GCA_031279635.1 Treponema sp.
CAGAAAATCCGCCAGCTCTGAAAATTCCACTATCTCTTCGTAGTGTTCTTTCATAAAGCTCCGGCTGCGCCCCAGCAGCGCTCCCTCCAGAAAAATGTTTTCCCCGGCAGTCAGTTCCGGGTCAAACCCCGCTCCCAGCTCCAGCATCGGCGATATCCTCCCGTCTATCCGTACCCGGCCGCTGTCAGGCGCGATTATCCCGCAGATGAGCTTCAGCAGCGTCGATTTCCCCGTCCCGTTCCTCCCCACAATACCCCAGGATTCCCCTTCTTTAACCTCAAAATTGATCTGCTTCAGCGCCATAAACTCCTTAAAGTGCAGCTGCCGCTTGGCGAGTTTGATAAAATACTCTTTGATGTTATCTATCTTTTCAGAGGCGATGTTAAAACGCACCGACGCGTTTTCCACCTGAATAACCGTTTTGTCTACCATACGCCTTACATATACAGGATGAATTTATTTTTGCTGCGGGAAAACGTTACCAGGCCTATAAGCAGCATCAGGCCCGCGGCAACCGCCCCCCGCATTGCCAGATCAAGGCTGCCCATATTGGCGCCGCCAATAGTGAAATTGCGGAACTGGGTGATATAAAAATACATCGGGTTGTACCGCGTCACAATCAGGCGGAGCCAGTCCGGCAGAATCGTGACCGGATAGAATATCGCCGAAAGGTACATCCACGCCATAGAGAACACGCCCCAAATGTGCCGGATGTCCCGGAAAAACACGGCCGCCTGGGCCATAAACAGCCCCAGCCCGAGGCAAAACACGTACTGCTCCACCGTGGGGATGAGAATCAGCACAAACCGCGCGGTGACCGGCGTCCGCGTGACGGCTATTACCACCACCAGCGCGCCCAGGGAAAACAGCAGCGTTACAAATTCGCTGGTAACCGCCGCCAGGGTAAAAATATACTTGGGGACGTAGATCTTTTTCAGAAGGCTGGCGTTTCCCAGCACCGAGGGGAGGGCGCGCGAGACGGCGCCGGTCATGAAGGAAAAGAGCACGTTCCCGATGAGGAGATACACGGAAAAATGCTGTATACCACGGGCAAACAGGGAGGAAAACACGATGGTCATGACAATCATGGAAAGGAGGGGGTTGAGCACGCTCCAGAAGTAGCCCAAAATACTACGGCGGTATTTGAGCTTAATGTCCCGGGATACCAGTTGAAAAAACAGTTCCCGGTAGTTCAGGAAAACCCGCAGGCGGCTGAGCATTCCCTGTCCGATGCTTATGTGCATATACTCCCGTTCACCTCTGGTGCTTCCGCGTCAGCAATGCGCCCATTGGGATACCGTTCTATACCCGGGGAGGCGCCGCACTGCGTTCCACACCCGGCCAAAGCCGAACCGGTGCAGCGCCAGCACCAGCCGGTAGCCTCTTGCCGTATACCGGGCGAAGTCCGCATCCTGCGCGCGCAGGTGCTCCCTCAGCGCCCGCGCGCTTCCCCGACCTCCGGCGCGGTCCGGGTTCTTCAGCAGCGCGGCCGCATAATAGCTTAGCAGCAGTTCCGCCAGCTTGCAGCGGAAATACCCCCGCGCCTCCTCCTCCCCGGGCAGCGTCCGGTACCCTTCCCAGATCACCCAGAACACCCGCTCCAGGTCGGCAAGGTGGCGCACCTGGCTTGCGTCGGACATGCTCTGCCCCTCCACTCCCAAGCGGTATTCGTACAGCGGGATACCCAGCGGCAGCACGCTCCGTACCTGCCGGAACGGCAGCGTCGCGTACTCCTGGTCCTCGTAAAAGGTATGTTCGGAAAGCCGTATCCCGCAGGAGCGGTAAAAATCGGTACGATACGTCAGGCCGTGAAACGTACAGCAGCGCCGCACCCCCCGGCCGGCGTTCCAGAAATCCTCAAACGCGTATTCCCGTCCCGGCGTAACGCCGGCAGGCGCGTACTCATGCAACAGGCGGCCGGATCCGTTCACGGTCCGGAACGGGGTCACGACCGCGTCCGCCGACGCGGCACGCAGGGCGTCCAGCAGGGCCGGCAGGTTTTCGGTGAGAAGCCGGTCGTCGGCGTCCAGCACTTTGAAGTACTTCCCCCCCGCCAGGGGCGCCGCGGCGTTGATCCCCGCGCCGTGCCCGCCGTTCTCCTGGTGCACCACCCGCACCGATCCCGCAAAGCGGCGCGCATACGCGCCGGCGACCGCGCCGGTGCCGTCCCGCGAGCCGTCGTTGATCACGATAATATCCAGACGCCCCAGCGCCGGAGAAGCAACCAGCGAATCCAGGCAGGCCGGCAGCGTCCGTTCGGCGTTATACGCCGGAACCGCGACGCTCAGCAGTTTCTCCGCTTCCCTCACGCGCCGAATTCCCGGTCCGCCGCTTCCAGGGCCGCCCCTATCGCCTGGTCCATGTCCAGGTACGCGTAGCGCGCCAGCCGCCCCAAAAACAGCACCCCGTCCACCGCTTCCGCCGCGTACCGCCGGTAGCGCGCCACGTTCGCCTCGTCGTTTACCGGGTAGTACGGCTCAAGCCCCGCTTCCCACGCCTGCGGGTATTCCCGCGTCACCACCGTCTTCTCCTGCCTCCCCGCCGCAAAATGCTTGTGTTCTATCACCCGCGTGTACGCCGCATCCAGGTCCGGGTAGTTCATCACCGCCACCCCCTGGTAGTCCGCCTCGTCCACCACTTCGGTTACAAACCGGAGGCTCCGGTACGCCAGCGGCCCGTACGCGTATCCAAAATAGGAATCTACCGTCCCCGTATACACCGTCCGTCCCGCCAGCGCGCGGTACCCCGCACGGTCGGCCAGAAAATCGCTGCCAAGCCGCACTTCCGCTCCTTCCAGCAGTTTCGCCACCAGGGCGGTGTAGCCTGCTTCCGGTATCCCCTGGTAGCGGCTGGTATAATAGTTGCTGTCAAACGTGAACCGCACCGGCAGCCGTTTGATGATACCCGCCGGCAATTCCCGGCAGGGCCGGCCCCACTGTTTCTCGGTGTACCCCTTTATCAGCGTCTCGTACAGGGCCGGCCCTACCATGCGCAGCGCCTGCTCCTCCAGATTCGCCGCTTCCCTCCCGCGGTACGGCGCCGTTTCCGCCGCCAGTTTCGCACGGGCTTCCGCCGGGCGGGTAATCCCCCACAGCTGGTAAAACGTGTGCATGCTGAAGGGGAGGCTATAGAGCTTCCCCCGGTAATAGGCCAGCGGGCTGTTGACAAACCGGTTACAGGCCGTACGGCTGTTCACATAGCGCCAGACCCGCTCGCTGTCGGTATGGAAGATATGGGCGCCGTAACGGTGGACCGTAACGCCGGCAAGCTCCTCGGTATACACGTTGCCGCCGATATGATCCCGTTTCTCCAGCACGAGGCAGCGCTTCCCCCGCCGGGCCGCCTCCTGGGCAAAGACCGCCCCGGACAGGCCGCTGCCCACTATCAGGTAGTCGTATGCACGGCCCACGTCACCCCGCCCGCAGCCACCGGCGGTACAGCGCGGCGCGCACGCCCACCGGAAGCAGCGCCATCACCACGCGGCTCGCCACCATGCCGGCCCAGCCGCCACGCCCCACAAAGCCCGCCGCATACGCTTCCTTCCCGAACGCCGCCGCCGCTTTCGCGTACCCAAGGCCGCCCCGCCGCCCGAACAGCCCCGACCCCGTCCGCATGTACACCAGCGTCTCGCCCAGGTTCCCCAGCCGCGCCCCGCTCATGATCATCCGTATCCACAGATCATAGTCCTCGAACAGCGGCATGTCCCGGTAGCTCCCCGCCGCTTCCACCGCGCTTTTGCGGAACATCACGCAGGGGTGGCTCATGGGGTTCCGCTTCCGCGCGAAGCGCACCAGCGCCTCGTGCGTGACGGGGAGCACCCGCCGGCAGACGGAGTCCTCCGGCGCCGCGCGGAACTCGGCGGCCGCCCCGCTACACAGGTCCAGCCCGCCTTCCTGCATGAACGCCAGCTGCTTCGCGCACCGGTCGGGGCAGCTGACATCGTCGCTGTCCATGCGGGCCACGTAGGCGTACCGGCAGGAGGAGAGCCCTTCCCGCAGGGCCGGCCCGAGCCCCGCCCGGGAGGCAAGCCGCACGATCCGGAACCGATGCCGGTACCGGCGGGCATAGGCGGCAAGGACTCTGTCCAGTTCCGCGGTGAGGGGGCCGTCGCACACGAGCACGATTTCCCCGGCCGGCAGGGTCTGGGCGAGCATGCTTTCCACGCTCTGGCGCACGTGGGCCGGGGATGATCCGGCGTGGACGGCCATGAGGACGGAATAGGGTTCACGCATGGCGGGTGCAAGGATAGATAACGGCCATTCTGTCTACTTCGCAAGATGGGCTAACGAACACATCCAACTCCGCTCATTTGCGCGGCAGGCGCACAATTAACCGGCCGCCCGCAACATCGTTAATCAGTTCCATATCCGGCTGGTTTTGAAAAACCAGCCGCAGGCTGGAGCCAAGACCGCTACAGGGCAGGCTCCGCCTAATAATCCCGGTGGATAGGGACATTTTGAAAAATCTCTTCCAGCGCGGCTAGGATACTTCGGGTATGCCGTGCGAATTAAAGCTCTGGCCGTTTTGCGGGTACTTAACGCCGCATTCAATCAGGTCCTGTACTTCGCTCTCCGTCATTTTTTTCTATGCCGCAAAAGCCGCAAAGATACCAAGCTTTAGCTCCGTGTCATCAATAAGCGTGTATTCGGCTTTCTTCCCCGACAATTCAAAACTTTCCGATATAATAATGGGAACGCCTTCGCCGCGCTTATCCATAATAAAAACGCGCTTACTGTTGGTTGCGTCAAAATTCATGGGGCAACGCGCCAGCAAAGAACTCAAAAGCTCGTTCCTCGACGATTGGCGCTGGGAAAGGCTTTCAACGGTCATGGTATTGGGAAGGCTGCCGGGAGAATACAACTCCAGCCTGTCGGCAAAAATATGAAGCCGTATCTTTGAACCATAAATTGAATAATCTCTGTGTACAACCGCATTGACAACCGCTTCAAAAACAGCGTTTATGGAATACTGGGGCGTCTCAATTCTCCCCGGATTTTTAATTGCCCTGATCTTCATATTGCGCTTTACAAATTTACACGCTTCCTTGATCTGTATATCCAGCGGCCCACAAATATCCGCCGCATCCAACTGCGGCGAATTACGGTTTTCTCCATTATAACATACAGCCTGAATGTAGGCGTTTGAAATATACCGTTCAGGGGATTTGCAGGCTATTAAAATGCCGCTTATGGTTGGACGCGGCAGGCCGTTTTCATCAATGGTGATCAATTTCAGTTTTTCAAGGAATTCAATGTCATCAGAAGGCGAAAGGGGGGTTCTAAACCGTTCCCAAAGGTTTTTATCCAGATCGTTAAGATCGGTATTCATAACGGTTTGCTCATCAAAACGAATAAGTCTGTTTTGCGTCCTTTGTTGAAACAGCCTTGCCAAAACTTCGGGGGACATTTCCCGCTTTGAGCTTCCGATGCGGTAGAAGTACCCTTTGGGGCTCTTATGCACAAAAATGCTCTTGGGAACATCAATTCGGACAATGTTTTTTTCGCCGCCGTCATCAGAACAAATACATAATTTTCTGATGTTACATTCCAGCGGGGGCTTTATCAGATCATTTGCGATGTTACGCGCCCACATTTCCGTCTGATCCAGTTTTTCAATGGGCAGGCCTATTATGGCATGTGATTTATCATCAACGCCAAGAATGAATATACCGCCATTTGAATTGGCCATTGCAGCCATTTCATCGGCCATGGAATTGCTATGCGGGCCGGATATGGCATTATCCGTGTATTCAATATTCTTTAATTCAACAACGCTGTCTTCACCAAGGGATATTTGCTTTAACAATTCCGATGTTTTTTCGTACATTAAGAAACGTTTCTATAAAATTCCCGGTACCACGCGGCAAAACGCTTTATGCCCGTCCGGATATCGGTATTCGGCCGGTAGCCGGTATCGGTTTCCAGGGCGGTACAATCCGCCCATGTGGCGGCCACATCACCGGGCTGCATGGGCAGCATATTCACCTGCGCTTTTACACCAAGCTCCGCTTCCAGCGCCTGAATAAAATCGGACAGGCGGCAGGGCGAACCGTTGCCGATATTGTATATCCGGGCCGGCGCGGGGCTTATACCGCACTGAACGCCGTCCCATTCGCCCTTGCCCACGGGAACAATGCGTATGACGCGGTCCATACCCTCAATAATATCGTCGATATAGGTGAAATCCCGTTCCATTTCACCGTGATTAAATACGTCTATCGGCTTATGGGCAAGGATCGCTTTGGTAAACAGAAAAAGCGCCATGTCCGGCCTGCCCCAGGGGCCGTAAACGGTAAAAAAGCGCAGGCCGGTGGCGGGGATATTAAACAAGTGCGAATAACTGTGGGCCATCAGTTCATTCGCGCGCTTGGTTACCCCATAAAGGCTGGCGGGATGATCCGCCGGACCGGCCTCCGAAAAGGGCTGAATGGTGTTGATGCCGTACACCGAACTGGAAGAAGCGTAAACCAGATGCCGTACCGGATAAGCCCGCGCCGCTTCCAGGATATTTAAAAACCCCTGAATGTTGCCGGCAATGTACGCGTCCGGATTGACGAGGGAATACCGCACCCCTGCCTGGGCCGCAAGGTTTACGACAATATCGAAACGCTCAGCCGCAAACAGAGCTTTCAATGCGGCGCCGTCAGCTAAATCCATTTTGCGAAATGATACTTGCGGGTATATGACCGACCCGACCGTACCATCGGTGAATCCTTCTTTTGGGCTCAAACCCAATTCGGCAAGACGACCGTATTTCAGGGCCGTATCATAGTAGTCATTGATGTTATCAACGCCAAAAACCGTTTCGCCCTGTTTCGCGAGCCGTTTGGCAAGATGATACCCGATAAATCCGGCGGCCCCGGTAATAAGGACTTTCATCGCCGCCTGCCGGGGAGCATCACCGCCGCGCCGGCAACAGCGCCCAGAGTGTCGGCAAGCCAGTCCCGAACGCTGCACTCACGGCTGGGGACAAAGTACTGGTGGACTTCGTCGATAAGGCCGTACAGTGAGCCGGCCAGCGCCGTGAGCAGCAACGCGGTAACGGGGCGGCGCTTGCGGAAAGCCGGGGACACCCAGAAACACGCGGCGAAGGCAAGAACGGCATAGGCAAGCACATGCTGGAGCTTGTCAAAGCCGAGTATGCCCGGAGGCTGTGGTAAAACCGGCTGGGATGAAAGAAACCAGATAAGCGCGGCAATGAACGGGGCGGGCAGCCTGAGCAATATCTGTTGAAGTCTTTTTCTGTCCGGCGCCATTTATTTTTTTCTAATGAAGCCCTCCCAAAATTTCAGTTTTGGGAAAGCCTCTAATAATGAATAGTATCCGAAAAAACATTAAACCGGGCGGCGGAAGGCATTTTACGCAAAAACCAAGGCATAACAAGACCCTTCCGTTCAAAGAACGGATATTGCCCCAATCTTCTCATAAACCCCGCCGCCGCCGAAACAGGCTGACCAAGTTTTACACACTATATCCATCGAATACCAAATAGTCAAGTACCCTATTGCTTATGGGCCAATAATACTCACTCTAAAAATCGTGTTTTTAGAATTTCTATTGTATTTGGTAGACGGAAACATCCATCCGTTTGTGAAATATACCGCATTTTCGTTTTTTATGCAAGCCCAAAAACCTGTTCATTTCTTGAACATTTCAGAGCGGGCGCCAAGTAAGCCTATAAGAACAATCCGGGGGAATTCCCCTGACGCCCGCCGGGCACTTGTACCACAGGGATTTTCTCAATAATGTACAAGCAGAGGTTAGTATGGGCATTTTTGTCGCCATTATATTGGGGGCGGTTCAGGGGCTTAGCGAATTTCTGCCGGTGAGCAGTTCGGGGCATTTGGTACTGCTGCAAAAGGTGTTCGGCATTTCGGAGCCGGCGCTGTTTTTTGATACCATGGTCCATGTGGGAACGCTGGCCGCGGTTTTTGCGGCGCTTTGGCGGGAAATTGGGACAATTCTGCGGCGGCCCATCCAGCCTTTGACCGCTTATCTGGCGCTTGCCACTATCCCGGCGGTGGTTTTTGCCCTGGTTTTTAAGGACCGCATCGAACAGGCCTTTGAATCGGGGAAAATGCTGGGCGCCGCCTTCTTGATTACATCGGCGCTGCTGGCCGTTTCGGAAATGTTGTCAAAGCGCGTCATCCGGGCCAAACGCAAAAAAGCCGGCGAGATGACCTGGCTTGACGCCCTGATCATCGGCGCGCTGCAGGCGGTGGCCATTATCCCCGGAGTGTCCCGCTCCGGTTCAACCCTCTCAGGGGCGCTTTCCCGCGGCCTGGACCGGGACTTTGCCGCGCGCTTTTCTTTTCTGCTGTCGATTCCCGCGATTCTGGGCGCGCTGGTTTTGCAGCTTAAAAGTCCGGCGAACGCGGCCGGCGGCATCGGCGTAGCGCCGATTATCGCGGGAACACTGAGCGCGGCAATTGTGGGATTTTTCGCGGTGCGGCTTATGCTGAACATAGTCAAAAACCGCTCGCTTACCGGCTTCGCGGTTTACACGGCGATACTGGGCGCGCTGGTACTAATCGACCAGTTTGGGACGCATTTGGTGTTTTAGCGGCCGGTAGAACCAGCAAAGGCATCCGGGGAGTTCTCAGAATTTTTCGCCAATGTAACTTCCCCTACACATCCAAATTGCTCACCAGCAGCGCATTTTCCTCAATGAATTCCCTGCGGGGGGCGACGACTTCACCCATAAGGGTGGTGAAGATGCGCTCGGCTTCGACGGTGTCGTCAAGGTGAACCTGGATCATGCTGCGCTGGGCAGGGTTCATGGTGGTATCGCACAACTGGTCGGGGTTCATTTCACCAAGGCCCTTGTAGCGCTGGACAGCTACTTTTTCCGGGTCTTTACCGGACTCGGCCAGGATGCGGTCTTTTTCAGCGTCATCGTAAGCGTAGAAAGATTTCTTTTCGTAGCTGATTCTGTAGAGCGGGGGCATGGCGATATAGACGTGGCCGCGCTCAATAAGCGCGGTCATGTAGCGGTAGAAGAAGGTGAGCAGCAACGTGCGGATGTGGGAACCGTCCACGTCGGCGTCGGCCATTATGATGATTTTGTGATAGCGGATTTTGGAGACATCAAAGTCGTTGCCGCAGCCAGCGCCTATGCTGGCGATGACGGGCTGGAGCTTGTCGTTGGTGATGACTTTTTCGATGCGCTGCTTTTCAACATTGAGCATTTTGCCCCAGAGGGAAAGAATGGCCTGGTAGCGCCGGTCGCGGCCCCCTTTGGCGGAGCCGCCGGCGGAGTCGCCCTCAACGATGAAGAGTTCGCAGAGGGCGGGGTCTTTTTCGGAGCAGTCGGCGAGTTTGCCGGGGAGGCCGGCGCTGTCCATGGCGTTTTTGCGCCGCGTGGCGTCCCGGGCCTGGCGGGCGGCGATACGCGCCCGGGCGGCCAGTACGGACTTTTCCAGGATGTTGGCGATTACGTCGGGGTGCTGGTCAAAATACCGTTCAAGCTGCTCGCTTACCAGGGATTCCACGATGCCCTTGACCTCGGAGTTGCCCAGCTTGCCCTTGGTCTGCCCCTCGAACTGGGGGTTGGGGACTTTTATCGACAGTACCGCGGTAAGGCCCTCGCGGACATCGTCTCCGGAAAGGCTTTCATCCAGCTTTTTGCTGATTTTGGACTTCTTGAGAAAATCGTTAAGGGTGCGGGTGAGGGCGGACTTGAAGCCCACCAGATGAGTGCCGCCCTCGCGGGTGTTGATGTCGTTCACAAACGAAAACATGATCTCGTTGAAGCCGTCGTTGTACTGGATGGCGCACTCCACCTCAATGCTGCCGCCCGCGCCATCGTCGCGGATGCCTTCAATAAAAACAGGCTCCTTGTTAAGCACCGTTTTGTTCTCGTTGAGATACTCCACAAAACTCTTCACGCCGCCGTCGAACTTGAACTCGTGGACCTTGGGGATGGAAAGGCGCTCGTCGCGGATGGTGATTTTAAGGCCCTTGTTGAGAAAGGCAAGCTCACGCAGGCGGTTGGAGAGGGCGTCGAAATTGTAGGTGGTGGTTTCAAAAATCGAGGCGTCGGCCTTCCAGCGTACCACGGTGCCCCGGCGGCCGGGGGAATCGCCGTAGGGCAGGCTCGCGGCGGCGGTTTCCCCGGCGGGGCTTTCGGGGATACCGATTTTGTAGCGCTGGGTGTGGATTGTGCCGTTGCCATGGATAAAGGCCTCGCACCACTCGGAAAGGGCGTTTACGACCGAAACACCGACGCCGTGAAGGCCGCCCGAAACCTTGTAGGACTTTTTATCGAATTTACCGCCGGCGTGAAGCCGCGTCATAACCAGTTCCAGGGCGCTGACGCGTTCCGTCGGATGAATGTCCACGGGAATACCGCGTCCATTGTCCTCGACCCGGACCACATCGTTCCCCTCCAGAACGACCAGAATATCGTTACAGAAACCCTGCATGGCCTCGTCAACCGAGTTGTCTACAACTTCAAAAACCAAATGGTGAAGCCCGTCGATACCGGTTGTACCGATATACATGCCGGGGCGCTTGCGGACTGCTTCGAGTCCTTTGAGGACGGTTATGTTTTGAGCGGAATAACTGTTGGTGTTAGTCATAAGGATATAGTACAAAGAAAAAAGGAAAAATTCTAGCGGGCTGTGCTGACGTTGTAAAATTATGCGGCTCATGAGGCTTTCCCAAAACTGAAGTTTTGGGAAAGCAGCCTTGAAATTCGCGGTTTTGCAAGGCTGAAAGCCTGAATAACTATATTATTGATCTTGCGCAATAAAGCAAAGGCAAGGTATAATAATCCTTTGCGGCGCAAAGAACCGAAAAGCGCCGGGCAGTCTGAGTGTGTGTTACATTTGTGGATATTGCTCTCTATAGCAGATGTGGATATCTTGTGGACAAATCCCGGAAAAACCGGGGGCGGAGGAAAAAAGGGGTGGAAAATTTGAGGTGTTTTATACATGTATATAGTCTCAACGCCCATTTTGGGAATAAATTGCCCGGTGTTAATTGTTTTCACTTTCGTTTTATAAAAAAAGGGGTTCATTAGAAGGTTTTTTTTTGTTTTTTGGCTGTGGAGGACTGAAAACACCCCTATAAGCCGGTTTTTTAGGGGGAAACGGCTCCCTCGAAAGAAACGATTCGCCCGATTTTACTATTCAGTTATAAGGGCAAAAGACGTAATTTTCTGTAAGATTTGCATTGCACATTTTTACAGGCAATGGCATACTTGTGGAGAACATGTTGATAATTCATTGGTAAGGATTTTTAATGGATGATGTGGATTATACCGGTTTTTGGAACGCGACTTTGACCCAACTGCGGAATGATCTGGGGGAAGAGGAGTTTGGCGGCTGGTTTACCGATTTGAAATACCTGCGCTCAGGGGAAAATCTAATAGTTATAGGCGTTCCTTCAACTTTTCACAGGGATAAGGTTAAGGCCCGTTACCAAAACGCCATCAGGGCCAGTCTGAAAAAACTTGCCGGCACGGATATCGTCCTGGAATTTGAAATTGTTGGGGCCGGCAAGGCCGAAGAATCCCCCTCTGCGCCGCAAACAGCGGTCAAAAACAACGGGCATACCGGTCAAAAAAAGGAAAATCCGCCTTCCGGAGCGCCCGACAAGGCTGTTCAGGGCGAAAAACCAAAGAAGGGTAAGCATCCAAACCTGCGTGATGACTATACTTTTGATAACTATATTATGGGGGAAAACAACAAATTCGCCGTAATGGTATCAAGGGGCATCAGCGACAAGCCCGGAATAAACTATAATCCCTGCCTGATCTACGGCGGGGTCGGCCTGGGGAAAACCCATCTCATGCAGGCAATAGGCAACCAAATCCACGAAACCAGGGATTATAAAATCATCTACACCACCGCTGAAAATTTTCTCAATGAGTTTGTCCAATCCATAAAGGAAAATAAACCAAACGCTTTTAAGAACAAATTCCGCTATACAGACGTACTACTGATAGATGACATTCACTTTTTTCAGGAAAAAGAAGGTATTCAGGAAGAACTTTTTCATACCTACAATACCCTTTTAAGCGCCAAAAAGCAGCTGGTTTTTACCTGTGACCGGCCTATCACCGAGTTAAAAAAATTCTCGGAAAGGCTTTTAAGCCGTTTTGCCGAAGGCATTAACGTGGATCTCCGCCCTCCCCAGTATGAGGAACGCTGCGCTATTCTTAAATTGACGGCCGAAAACCGCGGCGCGAATATATCCGATGAAGTCATCGATGTTATAAGCAAAAGCATTTCTTCCAATGTCCGGGACCTGAAATCGGCCTTAAATATACTTATTGCCTATTCAGAGCTTATGGGACAGCCCATAACCGTGGAAATTGCCCGGCAACGTCTGAGGGATACTTTTGTATCGTCAAGACAGGCAAATTTATCCATAGAAACCATACAGCGGGTGGCGGCGGACTATTTTGGCCTTACCATTAAGGACCTTACAGGCAAAAAAAGAACCCAAAATGTTGTTTTTCCGCGGCAGCTCGCCATGTATGTAGCGCGGGAAATGACCGACTTTTCAACTACCGAAATTGGACAGGCCTTTGGAGGAAGGGATCACACCACAGTAATGCATTCCATCGAGAAAATTAAAGGGCAGTTTCTTACGGATCCAACACTTGATTCAACGATAGAAAACCTGAAACGTCTGGTAAAGGAGTTTAGCGCAAAAGCTTAAATTTTTTAAAAGAGAGGATTTTCTAAAACTTCAATATTGGAAAAGCTTCTTTGAAATTCGCGGTTTTGCAAGGCTGAAAAACTGCAAGGCCTTTGGCTCAAACTTGTCCTAAAACCGTGCGTTTGGTTCACAGTTGAAACAAACTCAAGAATGTTAATATTCTATGGAAAAAAGGTGTATAATTAAGATACTTGTGGAAAGTGTGTAAAATAGTGCATACTTATCCATAGGTTATAATGATCGTAGATACAGCCCTATAATAGGAAGGAAAGTGTTTTCCACATTTACCAGGGGCTTATTACTACTGTTATTATATATATATAAATTTATGAATAATAACAGGCTTTCCCAAAACTGAAGTTCCGGGAAAGTAACCTTGAAATTCGCAGTTTTGCAAGGCTGAAAACTGCAAGAGCCTTTGGCTCAAGCCTGTCCCAAAACCGTGGACGCTGGAGTACAGTTAGGACAGGCTCATAGGAGTGTGAATAAATGAGATTTACATGCGAGCGAAGCGTGCTTCTGAAAGAAATTTCCATTGCCAGGGAAATTATTGAGTCAAAAAACGCCATTTCGATTCTGTCGAATATCTATCTTGAGGCGGAGAACGACAGCCTTATTATCAAGGCTACGGACATGAAGGTTAATTTTGAGACCAGGGTGCCGGTTACGGTTTTTGAACCGGGGCCGGTTACGGTATTCGGAGATAAATTTCTTGATATTCTCAATTCGGTTCCTGAAGGGGAACTGGAATTTGAGCAGAAAGAAAACAAGATAAACATTAAGCCGGCCGCGAAAAAAGTCAAGTTCCAGCTTAAAAGCATAGCTTCCGACAAGTTTCCTGAATTTTCCGTGTCCGGCGCGGCGTATTTTGATATGGCCATCAAGGATTTTAAAGACATGGTATTGCAGACGGTATTTGCCGTTTCCGATGACGAAACCCGTTATTTTATGAACGGTGTGTATCTGGAAAAAATGGAAGACAACATCGTCATGGTAGCAACTGACGGCCGCCGCCTTGCCTACATCAGCAAAAAAATCGGAAGCGAGGTAAAGGATTTTGCTGGGGTTATTGTTCCGCCCAAAATACTCAACATTATCACCAAACGATCCGGTAACGAAGGGCTTGTTTCGATTTCTGTTACTGATAAGACTATTTATATCCGTTTTGGTTCGTACAGTTTTTCATCGGTACTGCTTGAAGGACAGTTTCCCAATTACCGTAAGGTTATACCTGAAAATCAGACCAGCGAACTTTCGGTTAACCGCCTTGAAATGCTTGAGGCTCTGGGACGTGTTTCCAAAATGGTGGAGCAGAAATCACACCGGGTATATTTAGGAATAACACCGGGCAGTATGTCGATTTATTCGGAAGAAGGTGAAATAGGAGATGCCAGGGAAGAGATACCCTGCAAGTACGATGGGGAAGATATTTCCATGGCCCTCAATTACCGCTACATTGAGGAACCTTTCAAGGCGATAGGTGAGGAAGAAATCACCATACGCTTTACTGTAGCCAGCAAGGCCATTACTATTGTGCCGGTTCCTGAAAAAGACTTTTTCCATATTGTGATGCCAATGCAGTCTTAAAGAATGATATTTTCTTCCCTGCGCACCACGGCCTTTCGGAATCTTGCCGATGGCGAGGTTTTTACCGGCGCGAAAGATGTGTTTCTGGTCGGCGAGAACGGTCAGGGAAAGACCAATTTTCTTGAGGCGCTGTATTTTTGCGCTTACGCCTCTTCTTTTCGCGGAGTGCGTGACGGGGAGTTGGCGCGCAATAGGGAGGGGAATTTTTCCGCTGCGGTAAAGATAACTGAGCGTCCGGACGGCGGAACTGCCGGGCCGGGCCTTTTAAGCAATATCCTGGTCAAATTCGAAAAAGGAAAAAAAACAGTACTCATCGACAACAAGCGGGTGGAGGACCGGAAGGATATGCTTTCAGTAGCGCCCTGCATTGTGTTTTGTCATGAGGACATGGAATTTGTCGCAGGCAATCCGGAGCGGCGGCGCTGGTTTTTTGACCAGGTGTTGAGTCTGTATGATCCGCTATACCTTGACGATTTACGGCGTTACCGCAGGGTGCTGAAATCACGGAACGCGGCGCTACGGGACGCCCTGTACGGACGGAGCAACCCTGAGCCACTGCTGGACGCCCTTGATCCGCAGTATGCCGCGTACGGGGTAAAACTGATGGAAAAGCGGGAAACAGCGGCCAGGCTTTTTTCCGGGGTTTTTGGGCCGCTGTACGAGGAAGTCTCCGGCATTTCGGGCATTATGGTGCGCTATACCCCTTCATGGAAAAGGGCCGGCGAGCAAGATGCCGAGGCCCTTTTGAGGGAACGCCGGGCAACGGACATGGCCGCGGGCGTTTCCCATAGCGGGCCACACCGGGACCGCTATGGGTTTACCCGAGACGGTAGCGAGTTTGCCGCTACCGCTTCCACCGGTCAGCGGCGCCTGCTGGCCCTGTTGCTCCGCCTTGCCCAGGCCCGCCGCTTTTCAGAAATGACCGGTAAAAATCCCGTGCTTTTGCTGGACGACGTGCTTCTGGAAATGGACGGCGGAAAGCGGCGGCGGTTTCTCTCAATTCTGCCCGGCTATGATCAGGCATTTTTTACCTTTCTGCCCGAGGAACCCTACCAAAACTACCGGAAAGAGGATACACTGATTTATAGGGTGAGTAGCGGCCGCTGCTGCGGCTAAAGCCGCAGCGCGGAGAATGGCAAACCGTGGAGGACGTTGGGCCTACGCCGTGTCGCATTGGTGTATCTACCCGGCTAAAGGCCGTGCGTGTTTTGGGCGGGATATGAAGCGCCTGCGGATTTGTGTTGCTGATTAAGGAAAAAATGAAACGGGCGGACGAAGTACTTTCGGCTTTTTTTGATGAGCGGCTGATGAAAAAAGCCCATGGGTATTCAAAACTTTTCGCTTCATGGGCGGAACTTACCGAAAAAAACGGTATTGCCGCGGCAGCTGCTCATTCACGGATTCGGGAACTGGACCGGGGCATATTGCAAATAGAGGCGGATCATCCCGGCTGGATACAGATACTGCAAACCAAAGAAAGCAAACTCCTCAACGATTTTCAGCGCCGTTTTCCCGAACAGGACATTTCAGGAATGTCCCTTATGTTAAGCCGGCCTGGGCCACCGCCCAAAGATCCCGCAAAAGAACAGACTTATCCGTATCAGAACCATGAAGTCTCTTCTCCCATGAAATAGCTGAACTATTTATGAACTCTTAGGAATAAATGTAGCATGCCATTTAAGGCCAAAAACTCAAACTTTAGACCACTGGTAGGAAGCCATTCAAAAAAAGCTTTTGTTTCTCCAAAATTGAGGTTTTGCTGCCAATCATCAAACACCAAAATAGCCTTGTCTACAAGACGGTTACGCAAAAATTCCAAACATTCAACAGTGGACTGATAAAGATCATAGTCGATAGGCCGCTTTCCGCCTGTGCTCTGAGCGGCAGCAGCTTTTAGGTGTTTTGTTCATCCTACCTCATAGGGCTTGCTTTGCGGAACTTCGTTGTTACTTCAGAAACCTGGGGAGCATGGAAATATGCCTTTGTAGGCGCGTTTCACGTGAAACAATTTTCAGAGTGGCTTGAGGGCAACTCACCCATCAATATCCTCTATCTTTTGCCGTTTTGCCTTTTTCTGCCCATGGATTTTCTTGGTTTTCAGGCGCTTTTCCCGTGCGGCTGCGCCTGGCTTGGTAGGGCGTCGGTGTTTGGGAAGGCGAGCCGCGGCGGCAAGGATTGCCTCAAGGCGAAAAAAGGCCCGTTCAAGATTGTTCCGTTGGGAGCGCTCCTCATCTGAAGCGATGACGATTTCATCCTCTCCGGTGATGCGCTGTGAGAGGCTTTCCCTAAGACGGCTCATTTCAGCATTGCTAAGTCCTGCCAAATCCTCCAAGCGGATTCGCAGTGTCACCTTGGTATTTACCTTATTGACGTTTTGTCCCCCGGGGCCGCCTGAGCGGGAGAAAGTCGCTCTGGCGCTGTCACGAATGGAATAATATAAAAGCGATGTATTCATTTACGTATTGCGGGTTTCAGTTTTTCTGAGATTCCCCATTCTAAAGATACTGCGAGGCTTATCCCACCGAGGCTCATTTCCTCAATCTTTATTAACAAATATATCATGTCTTTACTGGTACCATGAATACTATATATATGTATAGTATTCATGGTATGTTTGCGCGAAGTAGACAGAATGGCCGTTATCTATCCTTGCACCCGCCATGCGTGAACCCTATTCCGTCCTCATGGCCGTCCACGCCGGATCATCGTAAACAGGAAAGTACCGCAATGCTTGTTTCGGTTATTACCCCCAATTATAACTGCGCCGCCTACATCGGCGGGGCCATAGAGAGCGTCCTGGCCCAGTCTTTCCGGGATTGGGAACTGCTCATCGTGGATGACTGTTCCACCGACGGCAGCGACGGTATTGCGGCCGAATATGCCGGGCGGGACAGCCGGATACGGCTGTACAAAACCCCCGCCCATTCAGGTTCCCCTCTTGCGCCCCGGAATTGGGGGGTTACGATGGCCCGCGGGCGGTATATCGCCTTTCTGGACAGCGACGATCTCTGGCTTCCGGACAAGCTGGAAAAGCAGCTTGCCCTGTTTTCCGATGAACAAACCGCCATTGCCTTTTCAAATTATGAAAAAATAACGGAAGACGGCGCGCGGAACGGACGGGTTGTGCGGTCCCCGGCAGCGGTGAGCTACGGTAAACTGCTGAAAAGCAACTATATCGGGAACCTTACCGCCATGTACGACACGCACAAAACCGGGAAGCTTTTTTTTGAACATTCCCGCCACGAGGATTATGTCCTGTGGCTTTCGATACTTGCAAAAGGCTTTACCGCCCGGAACACCGGCGCCGTGGAAGCCCTGTACCGGGTACGGGCCGGATCGGTATCCTCAAGGAAGCGGGATGCGGCGCAGTGGCAGTGGCGCATCTACCGCAGGCATTTGAAGCTCCCGCTTCCTTACAGCGTATGCCTTTTTTGCTGCTACATGGCCAGCGGGTTTTTGAAGTATATACGGTGACGGATTGTTTAACGCCCCGGCGGGGCAAAAGGAGCTTCCGTGGGGATTAAGTACAGAACGGCAGCCCGCTTGTATACATTTTTGAACTACCGGGAACTGTTTTTTCAGCTGGTATCACGGGATATCAGGCTGAAATACCGCCGCAGCCTCCTGGGCTATCTTTGGAGTGTTCTTAACCCCCTTTTGACCATGATTGTCATGACCGTCGTTTTTTCCACCATGTTTGCCCGGGGCGTTGAGAATTTTCCCGTCTACCTTTTAAGCGGTAACCTTCTCTTTTCTTTCATGGCCGGCGCCGTAAACAGGGCAATTCCCTCAGTCTTGGGCGCCGCCTCGATTCTCAAGAAGATATATGTTCCCAAGTATATCTTTACCCTGGCCTCGGTGACCAGTGAATTGGTTACGATGATTTTCTCGCTGGGAGCCCTGATTGTGGTGATCATCGCTACCGGGATGCCGTTCGCCTGGCGTTTTTTGCTCATCCCTATCCCCATCATCGAACTTTACATTTTCTCTATCGGGCTGGGACTCTTCTTTGCCCAGGCAATGGTGTTCTTTCGGGATGTGCAGTATCTCTGGGGAGTGTTCTCCACCGCCTGGATGTACTTCACCCCCATTTTTTACCCTGTAACCATGCTGCCGGAACGTATCCGTTTCGTGGTAACCGGCTTTAATCCCCTGTATTATTATATTGCCCAGTTCCGGTATTTCATACTGGGGGGGGAAGAGCGGTGGGAGCTGTATGCCCTGCGCGGGATGGCGGCGGCGGCGCTCATGTTAGCGGCAGGGATCGCGGCGTTTGCCCGGGCCAAGAACAAATTTATCCTGTATATTTGATATGACTGAAAAAACCGTAATCCGGGTAGAGAATGTCACCGTACGATTCAACATAGCTTCGGAGAAGATAGACAGCATTAAGGAATATTTTGTGAAACTGATGAAGCGCCAGCTCCAGTTTCAGGAATTTCTGGCGCTTAAGAATGTCGGTTTGGACATCAAGCGGGGTGAATCCTGGGGAATTGTCGGCCGGAATGGTGCGGGGAAATCCACCCTGTTAAAGCTCATCTGCGGTATCCTTTTGCCGGACAAGGGTTCCGTAGTGGTGGATGGCGCCATAAGCCCCCTGCTGGAACTGGGCGCGGGATTCGACCCGGACCTTACCGCTGAGGAGAACATTTTTCTTGAAGGGGCTATTCTGGGCCGCAGCCGGAAATTCATGGAGGAACACTACGACGAGATTGTCGAGTTCTCCGAGCTTAAGGATTTCATGAAGATGCCCATTAAGAACTATTCCTCCGGGATGCAGGCGCGAATGGGATTTGCGGTGGCTACGGTGGTGGACCCGGAGATTCTTATCGTCGATGAGATACTGGGTGTAGGCGATATGGCGTTCCAGGTAAAGTGCGAGAAGCGGATACGGCAGATGCTGGATCATGCCGCCACGCTGCTGTTGGTATCCCACAGCAATGAGCAGGTACAGCAGCTGTGCAATAACGCGATATGGGTGAGGCAGGGCGAAATTGTCATGAGCGGGGAAGCCGGCGAAGTGTGCAATGCCTATGCGGACTATTACAAATAATACCTGTTTATGCGCATTGGTTTTATAAATCCCCCGTTCAAAGCCGCATACGGGCGTTTTTCCCGTGAATCCCGCAGTCCCGCGATAGCCAAGAGCGGTACCCTGTATTACCCCCTCTGGCTGATATACGCGGCCGCTTATGCCGGGAAACACGGACATGAGGTTTTTTTCCTGGACGCTCCGGCAGAAAAGCTGGATGAAGCACAGTCCCTGAAAATCATTCGGGAACAGGCGCCGGGCGCCGCTCTTTTTGTCCTGGATACCAGTACCCCGTCAATAAAAAGCGATGCCCGCTTCGGCGCGGAATTAAAAAAAATCTGTCCCGGGTCTTTTGTGATACTCGTCGGGACCCACCCTTCCGCCTGCCCCGAAGAAACCCTGCTGCTTGACCGCGGCATTGACGCGGTGGCCCGCGGTGAATACGACCTGACCATAACCGAACTTGCGGAGGCGCTTGAAACCGGCGCGGGCCCGGGAAACGCCCGGGGCATTACCTGGCGCGACGCGCAGACCGGCGAAATACAGACAAACCAGGCCATGCCGTACCTGGAAGATCTGGACCAGTTACCCTTTGCGGCTGAATTCATTAAAACCCACCTGAATGTAAAAGATTATTTTTTTTCGGCCGCGACCTATCCGGCCATTCAGTTGTTTTCCGGCAGGGGCTGTCCGTTCCGCTGTGATTTCTGCGTATATCCCCAGACCATGCACGGCCACACATACCGTCCCCGCTCTCCGGAGAATGTAGCGGACGAAATGCAATACATCGCGGAGCATTTTCCTGAAGTAAAGGAAGTGGTTATTGAGGATGACACCTTTACCACCAACAAACAGCGGGTACTGCAAATATGCGCGCTCCTGGTGGAAAAGGGGCTGCATACAAGACTGAAGTGGCTCTGCAACGCCCGGGTGGACCTTGACCTTGCAACCATGAGGGCCATGAAACAGGCCGGCTGCCGGCTTATTATCCCCGGGATAGAAAGCGGGAGCCAAATGATACTGGACAATATCCGCAAAGGGACGAAGACCGGGCAGTTTGTCCCGTTCGTGCGGAACGCCCGGAAGGCGGGCCTGCTGGTACACGCCTGCTACATGGTGGGGAACCGGGGGGAGACGAAGGAGACGCTGGCGGAGACGCTGGAGCTGGCGCTGGCGCTCAATACCGACACGGCGCAGTTTTTCCCGCTTATCCCCTATCCGGGCACGGAAGCGTATTTGTGGGCAAAAGAAAACGGCTATATACACGCGGATTATGAGCGCTACTGTACTGTGGATGGGGGCCACAACGCGGTTTTGGATATTCCCGGCCTGCCCGCGTTCCGGCTGCTGGATTTCTGCAATACCGCCCGCAGGCGGTATTACCTGCGGCCGCGGTATTTGCTGCACCGCATACGAACCGGGCTGGCGAACCGGGATGACTTTACGCGCGCGCTCAAGGCATTTTGGCGGTTCAAGCGGTATTTATTCGCGAAGTAGGCCAAACGGATGGTAGCTGTCCTTGTCGCCGCCTGTAACGGCGAAGCCTATCTCCCGGCCCAGCTGGACTCGCTGCTCGCCCAAACCGGAACGGGCTGTACCATCCATATTCGGGACGACTGCTCCTCCTGTTCCCATTGGTAATTGCTGGCTGTAATGACAAACTTTTTGGGTAATTTATCTTTTCTTAAGTCAACTGAAGAAGAAAACAACGTGTTAAATAGATTGAACGACACGTATATAATCGAAAAAATTGTATGGAATATGGTTGCGGGGTTGGACGTGTAACTATTCAGTTATCAAAAGAATTTGAAAATATAACCGCATTGGATATTTCACAAGGACATTTGGAATTGGCACA
>JAITIC010000150.1 GCA_031279635.1 Treponema sp.
TGGAGGACCCAATAGAGGCTGTCGCGGATATAGCGGTGCAGCTGGGCGCCCATGAGGCGGTCTTCCGGGGGCAGCATGTAGTGGTCCCAGGGGTTACAGGGGCCGGTGGTATTGAAAAAGCGCACGGGACGCCTGGTTTTTTCCCGCATGCTTCTATTATATCAGCCTGCTTTGCCTAACCGCAAGTCCTCGGCGGGGGCGCTTGTCTGCGAATCTGCTGCGGATCGGAACGTTTGAGCGCTGGAATTGCCGGTTTAGGGTGTAGTACAGGCAAGCCCCAATATAGTATATTTTACTAAAGGGATTGATTTTTCCATCTGTTATGGAGTAATAATGCGTATTTCCGTTATCGGCGGGTCCGGGTTTGTCGGCACCCGTTTGGCTGCCCGTTTGCTTGCGGCGGGGCATGACATAAAAATCGCGGATATAAACAACAGCCATACATATCCCGCCCTGCGCGTTTATGCCGATGTCCGCGATCTTGATACGCTGAAAAAAGCATTGTCCGGCTCGGATTTGGTCATAAATCTTGCCGCTGAGCATCATGATAATGTTATGCCGAAATCTTTGTATGATGATGTTAATGTAAGCGGCGCTGAAAATGTGTGCAGGGCCTGCGCGGAACTGGGCATAAAAAAAATAATTTTTACCAGCTCGGCGGCGGTTTACGGATTTGCCCCCTCAGGAACCGATGAAACTGGGCGAATAAATTATTTTAATGATTACGGAAGAACTAAATGGCTTGCCGAGGAAAAATACCGGGAATGGCTTAAATCAGATGCAGGAAATTCTTTGACGATTATCAGATCGACGGTTGTTTTTGGCGAACAAAACCGGGGTAATGTGTACAATCTTTTGCGCCAGATTGCGGACGGTACGTTTTTGATGGTGGGAAAGGGGACGAATTTCAAATCAATGGTATATGTTGAAAACGCCGCCGCTTTTATCGAGTATAATTTGAACAACAGCCCCGGGGAACATTTGTTTAATTATGCCGATAAGCCTGATTTTGATATGAATACCCTCGTGGCGGAAGTAAGGTGCGTAATGGGAAAATCCGGCCGCGTTTTTCACTGGCCGTATTGGATGGGGTATTGCGGCGGCCTTTGTTTTGATTTATTGGCAAAGATAACACATAAAAAATTTCCGGTGAGTTTGATCAGGGTGAAGAAATTTTGTTCCACTACGGTTTTTGAATCCGCCAAAACAAAAAAAACCGGATACAAGGCCCCGGTCAGCCTTGTTGACGGGCTGGAAAAAACAATAAAGTACGAATTTATTGATAAAGAAAAATCTCATGTATTTTATACGGAATAGCGGCGCCTGAATGATTATTTTGTTTGAGGATATTTGGAAAACTTATCCCATGGGGAAACTGGAGGTTCACGCCCTCAAGGGTGTAAATCTGGGTATTTCCGAAGGCGAATTTGTGGCTGTGGCGGGTCCTTCCGGTTCCGGCAAGACCACTTTGATGAATATTGCCGGCCTTATTGACAGTCCGAGCCGGGGCGGCCTGCTTATTGACGGCAGGGAAATAAAGGCCCAGAGCCGCGGTGAGATTACCCGCATGCGGCGGGAGCTTATCGGGTTTGTGTTTCAGTCCTTTAACCTTTTGCCGGTTTTAAGTGTTTTTGAGAATGTGGAGCTGCCCCTGATTATAGGGAAGCGGGGGGGCTCAAAGGCGGAACGCCGCGAGCGGGTGGAGTATCTGCTTGAGGAGGTGGAGCTTGCCGAGCGGAGGAACCATAGGCCCGCGGAGCTTTCCGGCGGGCAGCAACAGCGGGTCGCCATTGCGCGGGCGCTGGTAACCCGCCCGAGGATTATTATTGCCGACGAGCCTACCGCCAATCTTGATTCCGTTACCGGCGAAAAAGTGCTGGGCCTGATGAAAAAGATTAACCGCGAAGAGAAAACAACTTTTCTCTTTTCAAGCCATGATTCGCTTATCTGGCAGATGGCGGATCATGTGGTGTTCCTCCATGACGGGAATATCAGTTCGGAACAGATGCGCTGATGTTCTTTTTTCTGGCCCTGCGCAATATCGCGCGAAATAAAAAAAACAGCGCGATCATCGCCCTGCTTATCGCGGTGATCACGTTTCTTTTTTTTATCGGGAACAGTCTTATCGGCAGGGCGGACCAGAGCATTCGGGAGGCGTATATCGAAAGTCTTACCGGTGATGTGGTGATTCAAAAAGCCGGCGATGTTTCCATGAACCTGTTCGGCGCGAATACTCCCATTATCGACAGTTACTTTACCATACCGGTTCTTCCCGCCCATGACGCTGTTATGGAGCTTGTTTCCGCCGAGGCGGGAATTGCCGGAATTACCAGCCAGGTGTCCGGCAGGGCTTATCTTGACATGCTGGAAATCCGGGAGCCGGTTTTGCTTTGCGGTATTGACGCGGCGGGTTATTTCCCCCTTTTCCCCGGATTAAACCTTGAGGAAGGCCGTTTTTTGCGCGCCGGTGAATACGGCGCAATGATCACTTCCGCGCGGGCCGAGCGCATTAAACAGCAGAGCGGGCAGTATCCGGCTATGGGAACGCCCATGCTCTTTACCTCCGCCGGAAGCGCGGGTTTTAAGATTCGCGAGGTTCCGCTGGTGGGTATCTTCAGCTATCAGAATCCCGGTCAAATAATGAACGAAATTGTTATTATCGATCCGCAGACAGTCAGGGTGCTTAACTCTATCCAGGTGGCGGGTTCCGCCGATGTGGAAGTGGGAGAAGACGCCCTGAAACTGCTCACCACCGATCTTGATGATCTTTTTGGAGACGCCGCTTTTGATTCCGCCGCCGAAACGGACGACATGGAATTTTCGACGGATATGCTGCAATCATATTTAAGCGAAACCGCTTCGGAAGAGCCGGAAGAGGTGACCGGAGGCGACTGGAATTTTATCATCATCCGGCTGAAAAACGGGTTTTCTTCAGCGGCGTTTATCGCGTCTCTGAATGAGAAGTTGGCCGCCTACGGTCTGGTTGCCGTAAACTGGCGGGTAGCGGCGGGGGTTTCCGCTATCCTGATGGTACTGATCCGGGTGCTGTTTAACGGCGGGGTGTTTCTGGTAAGTGTCGCGGGTATCATTACCGCGATAAATATTCTTTTAATAGCGGTTTTCCGCCGTACACGGGAAATTGGCACGCTCAGGGCAATCGGCGCGTCCGACGCATATATCCGCCTGCTCATCCTTGGGGAAAATTTCCTCATTGCCCTGGCCGCCGGTCTTATCGGGGTTCTGGGCGGCCTTTGGTTTTTACGGGCGATTAACCGGATGGGAATTGTTATCTCCAACGAGCTTATCGCGTCCATGCTGGGCGGGGCCGTTTTAAGGGTAGGATTTCTGCCCCATATTGCCGTTCTTTCTTTTGTGGTGGCGCTGATACTGGGAATTGCCGCATCTGTCTACCCGGTGGAAATCGCCGTGCGAATCGAGCCCATGGCGGCTGTACGGAGGGGATAATGGGAAGGTATTTTGCCCTCTTCGCGCTGGGAATAAAGTACCTCTACCGTTACCGGCGGCGTTACGGCTTCCTTTTGGCGGCGCTGGTTTTTGGCTTTGCGGTGGTAACATTGATTACCTCGGCAAAGGACGGAATGTCTACCAATGTGTATTATTCGGCGCAGTCCCATTATGCCGGGGATATTGTGGCGGTGGCTTATGAAGCCAATTCATTACAGCTTTTTCACTTGAGCCAGGATGAAATTGCCGCGATCCTGAAAGCCGCGGATGCCGCTCTCAATCCCCGCTATACGGTAAAGCGGACGCTTTTTGGCGAAAGGGGCGTTGTTTATCATAACGGCGCCGCGGTGCAGCTTAAATATGTGATTGGTTCCGACTGGGAGGAGGAAACTCATTTATTCGAGAAGATGAGCTTTGACGGGCCGGCCGGTCTTCCCGCCGGGGATGACGGGATCGTTATTTCTGCGCCGGTTGCCGGACAACTGGGGGCCAGACTGGGGGACAGCCTCATTCTGGAAACTGAAACGGTCGGGGGGCAAAAAAACACCGGCGTGTTCATCGTTAGGGGAATTGTGCAGGACACTTCGATTTTTGGCTATTATAAGGTATATGTGTCCAGGAAGAGCCTGAACCGCCTTGTCGGTTTTGGCACGGAAGATTGTTCAACCATCGGGTTTTTTATAGATAATCCCGGGGCCGCGGAAAAAAAACGGGAGCTTTTTCAGGAAGTTTTGGCAAATTATATTCAGACCGGTCCTTTGGTTTACAACAGGGATGAACTGCAACGGGAAACAACCCGGCCCTGGGAAGGGACGAGGGTTTTTCTGTATACCATGCAGGTTTATTTGTCTGAAGTGTCGGATCTGCTGGACGCCATGAATATCATCGCCTATTTTCTCTATGGGATGATGCTCCTTATTATCCTGGTCAGCGCCGCGGTAACTTACCGCCTGATACTCCATGAGCGGTCCAAAGAAATGGGGGTTATGCGGGCCATCGGTTTTTACGGGGGGGATCTGCGTATGGTTCTTTGGGCCGAGGTGTTTGCCCTTGGATGCGCCGCCCTGTTTGCCGGGTTTTTGCTGGCTTTGCTTTTGGGGCAGGTGCTTGCGCTTTTGCCGTTTTCCTGGATTCCCAGCTTTGAGATATTTATGAAAGACGGAAAGCTAACGATTATGTACCTGTTGAAAACGGTGATGATCAATATTATTTCGGTTTTTGTTGTTTTGTTTGCGGCGGTATTGGCGCCCGCTTTCAGCTCTTCCCAAAAGTCCCTGCCCGGGTTACTATCAGGAGAACAATTATGAGGAGAATTACGATGTGTAAAAAAATACATTGTTTTACAGCGCTTGGACTATTCCTTTTTTGCGGCACGGCGCTCTGGGCGATTACGGATCAGGAACTGCTGGCAAGGGTTGATTCGCTGGTCAGCTATTATGACACCGATTTTTCCGCAGAATACACCATTGTGCAGGAAAAGCCGGGCCAGGCCCGTTCCACTACGGTGGCGGGGATTTTTCGCAGGGATTCCAGCGAGACCTATGTGATTGTGATTATGCAGCCCCTGATCAGCAAGGGGCAGGGTTATTTAAAGCAGGGAAAAACGCTCTGGTTTTACGATCCCCAAAGCCGCCGCTTTAATACTACCAGCAGCAGCGAGCGTTTTCAGAACACCAATGCCCGTAACTCGGATTTTACCCGCTCTACTTTGGCCCAGGACTACAAGGTTACCGCTGGAAAAAATGAGACGCTGGGGCGCTATAAATGCCGGGTACTCAGCCTTGAAGCCCTTACCAACGAAGTGACTTATCCAAAAATGAAGGTTTGGATAAGCGAGGATGGCCTGCTGCGAAAGTCGGAGGATTACAGTCTTTCCGGGCAGCTTTTGCGGACCAGCGCCATTCCGGATTATCATCAAATCGGCAGGCGTTTTGTCCCCAAGCAGATTCTCTTTGTGGAAACCCTGCGGGGCGCCAATGTAAACGGCAAATTTGAAAACGAAAGAACCCAGATAACCATAAGCAAACCTTCTTTTAGTAAGGTAGCCGATTCGACTTTTTCCAAAACCTTTTTGGAGGCTGTTAACAGGTGAGATGGTTCCCTGTTTTCTTTGGGCTATTGGTTTTTGCGTGTGTCCCGCTGCTGATTGCCCAGGAAGGGGACTCCCTGGATTGGGATATTGACGCAATCTTTGGCGAGTCTCCGGGTACTTCCCCGAACGGAAAAGAAGTCTCCGGGGCTAATACCAGAGATCCCGGGGTTTCGACTCTGGTAAGGGGCGGTACACGGGAAGAGGATACTTCGGATTGGGATATTGACGCCATTTTTGACGAGCCGCCGGATACTTCCGGGGAAGAGGAAGACTTCGGGGAGGATGCCGAAGGTTTTACCGTTTCAGCCTTGATAAGGAGGCGGGGTTTTACCCTTAGCGCGTCCTATGGGTTTTCCGGCGGTATCGCGCCCGGCTGGAATGAAGCGCCCTGGTTTTCCGGTGAGGGTAATGAGGCCGTCTTTACTTTTTCTCCCGGGGTGAAAATGACAGCCTCTTTGGGGCTGGATGTTCAGATTTCCGAGGTCTTTCGGGTAAAAACCTCCGTTGGTTTTACGATTCCCAAGTTCGCTTTTACCCTGGGGGATTTCTTTTTCGATTATATTTTTTATGACACTGTTTTTGTCCGGGGAGGAAAATACGGCCTTACCTGGGGTATTTCGCCGAATTACGGTTTTACCAATCTGCTGGCCAGGATCCCTGCCGGAGGCGCTGCGGGGGAGTCTTTTATTCTCAAGGCGGATATGCCCATCGGCATCGGCGGTATTCAGGTTTTGGGCCAGACCAGGGCCAATCTGATGGGCGGCGTTATTCCGAAGCGTGAAGATGTCGGTCTGGGGGGGAAGTACAACCTGGCCCTGCGCTGGGCCGATTTCGATCTGGGCGTCTTTTATCAGAAAGGCATGCCCCCGCGGGGTTTTCTCTCAATAAAAACCACTCTTGGCAATACCGAACTGTTCCATGAATGGATGATAGCGTTTAATTTTGAAGATCCTCGTATGACAAACGGCGCTGCCAATATCGGATTTGTGCGGGATTTTTTTGACAACAGGCTCACTCTAAACGGGGAGTTGTTTTTTAACGCCGAAGAAAACGCCTGGGGGTATACCGCTGAAACCGATATCAGAGACGCATATACTTCGCCTTTTATAGACGGCTTAAACATGGCATTGGGTTTGATTTATCGGCTCGACGGGCGGGGAAGTCCCCGTCTTGTCAGCCAGTTCCTTTACGCGCCAATGGAAAATTCGGCCCAATTTGTGCCCGGTTTCAGACTGAATCCCTGGCCCCATATAGAATTTTACGCGGCCATGCCCATGGCTCTGGGCAGCAGGGACGGCTATTACTATACCCATACTTTTATTTTGGATAACCAAAACCGTCCCCGCCGCTTTAGCCTGATGATGCTGCTTTCGCTGAGCGGAACTTTTCAGTATGGGCATTATTTTTGACCCCCTGCGGGAGGCTTTTTTCACCGCCGTCTCCGGCGGCTTTGCCCATTGGTTAAGGCAACAGGCGGCTACAACCCCAGCAGGTACTGGTTCAGGATATTCTCCAGATACTCCTGCTTGCCGCTGACGATGCCTGTTTTACCGTAACCCGCGTCAATGCCGATTTTGGCAAGCTGTTCCAGGCTGAGTTCGCCTTTGTTGAATTTTGCGCCGTCGCCGGTGTTGAAAGAAGCGTAGCGTTTTTTGACAAAGCCGGGGATCTTGCCGTCGCTGATGATCCGCTGGGCGACTTCAAGGCCAACGGCAAAGGCATCCATGCCGCCGATGTGGGCGATGAAGAGATCCGCGGGATCGATTGAATTGCGGCGGATTTTGGCGTCAAAGTTGAGGCCGCCTGTGGTGAAGCCGCCGGCTTTGAGAATGGCGTACATGGCCAGGGCGGTTTCGTAGTAGCTTTGGGGAAATTGGTCGGTGTCCCAGCCGTTTTGCGCATCGCCGCGGTTGGCGTCCACCGAGCCGAAGAGGCCGGCGGCAGCGGCTGTTTCAAGCTCGTGGGCAAAGTCATGGCCGGCGAGTTCGGCGTGGTTGGCCTCAATGTTCAGGCGGAAGTCTTTGTCAAGGCCGTAGTGGCGCAGAAAACCGATGACGGTTTCGGTGTCGAAATCGTACTGGTGTTTGGTCGGTTCCATGGGCTTGGGTTCGATGTAGAACGTTCCCTTAAAGCCCTGTTTGCGGGCATAGTCGCGGGCCATGGCGAGGAAACGGGCCAGGTGGTCTTTTTCTTTTTTGAGGTCCGTATTGATAAGGCTCATGTAGCCTTCCCGGCCGCCCCAGAACGTGTAGCCCTGCCCGCCCAGCTCTATCGTGGCGTCAATGGCGGCCCTGACCTGAGCCGCGGCAAGGGCCACTACGCCGAATTCGGGGTTGGTGGCCGCGCCGTTCATGTAACGCGGGTGGTTGAAAAGATTCGACGTGCCCCAGAGGAGTTTGACGCCGCCTGCTTTCTGGAGTTTTTTGGCCTTGGCGACCATGGTGAACAGGTTTTTCTCGCTTTCCAGGGGGCTTGCGCCTTCGGGGGCCATGTCCCGGTCATGGAAACAGTAGAATTCCGCGCCCAGCTTGGTGATGAATTCAAAGGCTGCGTCCATTTTGTGATCCGCCTCCTCCATGGGGGTTTTCGCGTCGGTGATCCATGGATGGGCGTGAGTGGCCGAGCCAAAGGGATCGGTACCGTCGGCGCAGAAACTGTGCCAGTAGGCGATGGCAAAACGAAGGTGATCCTTCATTTTCTTTTTGCCGACTTTTTTCTCCGCATCGTAGTACTTAAACGCCAGGGGATTATCGCTCTTTGGTCCCTCGTATTTGATTTTGGTGATTTTGGGAAAATATTCCCTTTTTCCCGCATAATAGTCCGCCATACCGGCCTCCGCTTGATTGTTTAAGTTCGATCCCTAATGCGTCCGCAGCAGGGAAAACTCTATTTAGTGTCTGTCCACAAAGTCGGTTACTTTGCGGACAGACCTTGCATTTGCTCCCGTTTTGTACCAAAACGGTGCGCAAAATGCCTGTTTTAAGGTAGTCTGTCCATAATGTGTCTAC
>JAITIC010000165.1 GCA_031279635.1 Treponema sp.
TGGAGGACCCAATAGAGGCTGTCGCGGATATAGCGGTGCAGCTGGGCGCCCATGAGGCGGTCTTCCGGGGGCAGCATGTAGTGGTCCCAGGGGTTACAGGGGCCGGTGGTATTGAAAAAACGCACAGGACGCTTGGTTTTTTCCTGCATGCTTCTATTATATCATCCATCCTGTCCGCACTCCAGCAAGGATTATAGGCACAAGTGAATGGACGCTCTTATCAAACGTCCTTGCTTATTGTAAACTGAAGCTGAATGAAAGCGTATCTTGATATTGTACAAAGGATCCTCGACGAGGGGTTCCGTAAACAGAACCGGACCGGTGTTGACGCCCTGACCATTGCGGGGGCGATGTTCGAGCATGACATGGCGGAGGGCTTTCCCCTTTTGGGCACAAAGAGGGTTCCTTTCCGCCTGGTCGCTTCGGAGCTGGAATTTTTTATACGGGGCATTACCGACAAGGAATGGCTGCGGGGGCAAAACAACCACATTTGGGATGAGTGGTGCAGCGGCGACGCGGTTCCCTACGCTAATGATGAGCAAACCAGGGCGAAGATGATGGCTGAGCGGGAACTGGGGCCGATCTACGGCTGGCAGTGGCGCAACTTTGGGGCGCGCTACGTTTCGCATGACAGCGCTCCCCAGGGAACCGGAGTGGACCAGCTGCGGCATTTGACGGAGACGCTGAAAAAAGATCCTGACAGCCGGCGCATGCTCGTGAGCGCCTGGAATCCTTTGGACCTTCCCCGCATGGCTCTGCCGCCCTGCCATTACGCTTTTCAGGTGACGGTGATCGACGGGAGGCTCAACCTGCTTTGGAATCAGCGCTCGGTGGATGTGGCCCTGGGGCTGCCTTTTAACATTGCCGCCTACGCCTGCCTGCTGCATCTTCTGGCGAAAGAAGCGGGCTTTGGCGAGGGCAGGCTCATCGGCTTTTTGGGGGATACCCATATTTACGTTAACCACCTTGACGCCATTCGGGAACAGCTTGGCCGCTCCCTCCGGCCCCTGCCGCGAATCAGGACTGAAAAGTTTTCTTCACTTTTTGATTGGCATTATACCGACACGGTCGTTGAGGGCTATGATCCCCATCCGGCGATCAAGTTTGAAATAGCCGTTTAGGGCCAGGCGGGGCGGGAACGTGAAGGACAGGCGGGAAATTATCATTATTGCCGCAATGGCGGAAAACCGGGTTATTGGGAAGGACGGGGTTCTGCCCTGGTCGCTCAAGGCGGACATGGCCCATTTTAAGGAACTGACCTCCGGCTGGCCCTGCGTCATGGGCAGAAAAACCTGGGAATCCCTGCCGCGCCCTTTGCCGGGGCGGCTCAATGTTGTTGTTTCCGGAACAATGCGGGAAGACGGCTCCGGCGTGAAAGTTTTTCCCTCCCTGGCCGCCGCTATTGAGCACTGTTTCGCATACCAAAAAATATTCATCTGCGGCGGCGTTTCGATTTACCGCGAGGCTCTTTCCCTGGCAGACAGAATCGAGCTTACGCTGATCCGCCAAAATTACGAGGGCGACGCTTTTTTTCCGGAAATAGACGCCGGCTGGACTAAAATCAATTCGGTGGACTTTGACACTTTTTCGTTTGTCAGTTATGTTAGAGGGAGAACTATTCAGCCGTCGTAATAGGCATGTTGTGTATTTCCCCGGGCGCGCTCCGTTGTAAGCGGCAAAAGTGGGGGCGTTGCGGGGGCCAAAAGCGGGCGGCCCCTTGCCCCCGCAGAGGGGGGTAGGGCGCAATGAAATGCGCCCTAGGGGGGAGACTTCCCCCCTTTTAATGTTTACCAAGGAGATGATATGAAGGGTCCGATTTTAGCGGTGCTTGCCGCGGGCATGGGGAGCCGTTACGGCGGCCTCAAGCAGATGGACAGGATAGGAAAAAACGGCGAGGTGCTGCTTGATTATTCGGTGTACGACGCGCTCAGGTCGGGTTTTGAGAAAGTGGTGTTCATTATCCGGCATGATATTGAGAAGGATTTTCGCGAGTTGGTACTTGCCCGGATGGGTTCAAAGGTTAAATGGGAATTGGCTTTTCAGGACCCGGACAGTCTGATTCCGCCGGACATGTTCGCCGCCGCGCAAAAGGCGGGAAGGTCAAAGCCCTGGGGGACCGCCCACGCGCTGCTTTGCGCCGCGGACAAAATTGACGCCCCGTTCGCGGTGATTAACGCCGACGATTTTTACGGGCTGGAGGCATTTGCCGCCATCGGTACGCATCTTTCCGGAGCCGCCGCCGCCGAGCCGGTGATTGTGCCTTATCAGCTTGAGAAAACCCTGAGTCCCAGGGGAACTGTTACCCGCGGGGTCTGCGAAATCAAGGGGGGGTATCTCACCTCGGTTGACGAGCTGACCGCCATCGAAAAAAAAGACGGTCGTATTTTTAACACCAACCCCGACGGCTCAATTCGGGAGCTTGAGGCGGATACTCCGGTATCGATGAATTTCTGGGGCTTTTCGCCGGACATTCTGCCGGAATTTAAAAAATACGTTGACGATTTTCTAAAAACCTTCGCGTCGGATATGGCGGGTCATATTAAAAGTGAATGTTATATTCCCACGGCGGCGAATCACTTTATCAAACACAATATCATCAGGATCAGGGCCCTGAGCGCGAATTCGGACTGGTTCGGCGTTACCTACAGGGAGGATCGGGAAACGGCGATTAAAAAGATAGAGGCCCTGACCGCGTCGGGCGTGTATCCCGCTTTGCTTTGGTAAGGTTTCCGCGTGTTACGTCCGCTTATTCCCGGTGACGCCGCGGCGATCCGCGCTATTTATAATTACTATATCGAAAATACGGTGATCTCTTTTGAAGAACAGCCGCTTTCGCTTCAGGGAATGGAGCGGCGTATCCGGAACATCACGGCAAAATATCCCGCCCTGGTTTGCGAGGAAGCGGCTGAAATATTGGGTTATGCATACGTGAACACTTATAAAGAACGGGCTTCGTACCGTTATACGGCGGAGCTTTCGATTTATCTTAAGAAGGGCCGGGAAGGAAAGGGCCTGGGGAGCAAATTACTGAGCGGGCTGTTTGAAGAACTGAAAACAACCGATATTCACGTGCTGGTGTCGGGGATTACCCTGCCCAATGAAAGAAGCGTTGCAATCCATGAAAAATTCGGCTTTACCAAAACGGCGCATTTCCATGAAGTGGGATTCAAAATGGGCCGGTGGCGGGATGTAGGCTATTGGGAGTTAATACTGAAAAAATGAGCGTCTTTACGGTTTTGTTTTTTACCGCCGTTTTATCTTTTATGCCCATCTCGGAACTGCGGGGCGCTATTCCTTTTGCGGTTGCGAATGAGATTCCCTGGTATTGGGCCTATCTTTTCGCCGCGTGTCTGAATGCCCTGGTTGCCCCGGTGTGCTGGATTTTTTTGGCCACGCTGCACAAGCTTTTCTACGGTACGGATACCGGAAAAGGCATGGCCTGGTACAAAAGCTTTTTTGACCGTTTTGTTGAACGGGCCAGAAAAAGACTCGCCGCCGGTGTGGAAAAGTGGGGCTGGCTCGGCATCGCCGTTTTTGTCGCCATTCCCCTGCCCATTACCGGCGCGTGGACCGGAACGCTGGGCGCCTGGATTTTGGGTATCTCAAAACGGCGCACCATGGCGGCGGTTATGCTGGGGGTCTTTGTTGCCGGGGCCATTGTCAGCGCGGTGGTACTGCTTGGAATTGAGGCGCTGCATCTGTTTGTGAAAGATGTCTAGCAGCCTGTCGCGCTTGTGGATTTTTTTGCAATCTTTAAGGAAAAACAGATGCCCCTTGGTTCCCGGCGCTGTTTTTGCTATGATGAATCATGGGCGCCGGTGCGGAAGACCTTCCTTCTTACCTTGAGATTCTCAACCCGGAGCAACGGCAGGCGGTGCTGCATACCGGGAAGCCGCTGCTGATTTTGGCCGGGGCCGGTTCGGGGAAGACCAGGGTGATTACCACGAAAATCGCCTGGCTGATTAGGGAGCGGGGGCTAAATCCCCGGTCTATTCTGGCGGTGACTTTTACCAATAAGGCGGCGCGGGAAATGGCCGGGCGGGCCAGGCTGATTGACGAGCGGGCCGGGGACGCCATGCTGAGGACTTTTCACTCTTTTGGGGCGTGGTTTCTCAGGCGTTACGGAAACCTCGCAGGCCTGGATTCGGGCTTTGTGATTTACGACAATGACGATACGCTCTCCCTGCTTGCTGCCATTATGAACGATTCCCCCAAGGCGGAGGTGAAACAAACCGCCTACAATATCGCCCGCGCCAAGGATTATTTTCTTTCCCCTGATGATCCGGCCCTGTCGGGCATTGACCATCGCAAAAAATTCCGGAGCCTGTACGCCCAATACGAAGAGCGGATGGCGCGGACCGGCAATGTGGATTTCGGGGACCTTATTAAAAAGCCGGTGGAGATTCTGCGCAAAGAGCCGGATGTGGCCCGGCGCTTTCGGGAACGTTTCGCGGTGATTATGGTGGACGAGTACCAGGACGCTAATGTGGCGCAGTTCGAGCTGCTCAAGGAGTTGTGCGGGCCCGGCGCGTATGTCTGCGTGGTGGGCGACGACGACCAGTCCATCTACCGTTTCCGCGGTGCGGAGGTGAAGAACATACTGGAGTTCCCCGACCGCTTCCCCGGTACGGAGATCATCCGGCTGGAACGCAACTACCGCTCTACCGCGCCGATTCTCCGCGCCGCCTCTTCGGTGGTTGATCACAATCGCGGGCGTTTGGGTAAAACCCTCAGGGCCGAGCGGAGCGGGGGAAAATTGCCGGCGCTTGTTTTTCTGCCGGATCAGGACGAGGAAACGGCTTTTTGCGCGACGCTGATCGCGAACGCGGCGGAAAAAACCGCTTCCTGGTCCGACTGGGCGGTACTGTACCGGACCAACGCCCAGTCGCTGGGCTTTGAAACCGAGTTTCTCCGCAGGGGCATTCCCTACAAGGTGGTAGGCTCCCTCAAGTTCTACGAGCGCGAGGAGATTAAGGACGCCCTGGCCCTGCTTTCTTTCCTGGTGAATCCCCGCGACGAGGTCGCTTTCCGCCGCATGGTGAACAAGCCCGCCCGCGGGCTTGGACCGGTAAAGGTGGAGCGGATCGTTGAGGAGTGCGCGCTCCGGGGCGGCGATCTTGCCGGGGCCGCGCGGCGCGTTGCGCCGGAGTACAGTGCCAAGGCGCGCTCCGGGCTGGAGGCTTTTCTCAAGGTTATTGAAGACGGGTGCGCCGCGCTGGAAAAGCCGCCTGCCGAAACCGCGGAGGCGAAGCAGGCCCCCAAAAAGCGCCGCCCGGCCAGGGATCGGGAGGGGCTGGTTTCAGGCGAGGGGCTTTCGCTATGCGTGGCGCAGCTTGTCAAGGATTCGGGAATTGCCGGGTATCACCAGATGCAGGACGAAGCAGCGGGGAACCAGCGCCTCAATAATTTGCAGGAGTTGGTGAACGCGGCGAGCCTTTACGCCCTGAGCAGGGAAGGGCTGTTGGAATTCCTTGAGCATATAGAACTGGATCGTTCCACTGAGGACCGGAGCAAAGATTCCGCCACAGGGAACAACGCCGTTACGCTCATCACTTTTCACAATACCAAGGGCCTTGAATACCGGCGGGTTATTATGACCGGCCTTGAACAGGGGGTCTTCCCCAGGGAAGATAAAAAGGGCGAGGAGTTGGAAGAGGAGCGGCGGCTTTTTTATGTGGGCGCTACCAGGGCTATGGACGAGTTGTACTTTTGTTCCTGCGTCGTGCGCCGGATCTTTGGCAGGCCCATGCCGGTGGATCCTTCCCTGTTTCTGCGGGAGATTGATAAAAGCGGCCTGCGGATCATCGGCAAGGCCCCTTACGGCTTTGGCAGTGCGGCCTCTCCCGCCCGCGGGCGGGGGGTATACGGCGAGGGCAGCGGACACCGCAAAAGCGGGGTGGAAAGCCGCGCCGGCTGGCGGCGGGGGGAGCGGCTTTTTCACGACGATTACGGTTACGGCTCGGTGCTGGAAGTACGGGACAGCGAAGAGGGGCCGGTGGTGCGGGTATGTTTTGAAACGGGGAAAGAATTGCGCTTTCTTAGCGGGCATCAGGGTTCGGGGTTTGTAAAAATCAGCGATGAATGAAGACAGGGATAATCTGACAGGTGAATTTGACCTCCTGCGTCTGGTACCCGAAGTACTCCGCGCCAGGGATTTCCGCCTGTACACCAAAGGCGGGCGGCGGCTGGTGGACCTCTGGCAAAACGGCGGCGCGGCGGTGCTGGGGCACACTCCTCATTTGCTGTTGCGGGAACTGAAAAATACCGCAAGCCGGGGTCTTTTCGCGCCCTTTCCCCATTTTTTGGAAGGGCGCTTTATCCGGGCTTTGTCCCGCCTTTTCCCCGGCAGGGCATTCCGGTTCTATGCTTCCGCACCGGCGGCGGCGGGAGACCTGCTGAAAAAGGGCGCCGCCGGATTCTGGCGGCCTTTTCTCAATCCGCTCGCGCCTTTGGCGGCGGCGGATGCCCCGGAGGTTTTGATCCCCGTGCTGCCGGGCATTCAGGGCTGGCGCGGCTGCCTGCCCCAGGGCCTCTGCGTACTTGCAATCGATTCAACATGTGAAAACGCCCTCCCCTCCGGCGATTTTCTCTCGCCGGTACTGCTGGCCGCAGCCGTCCGTGGTATATACGACCTTATCGCCGCCGCGCCGGAACGCGCAGGCTCTGTATTGCCGCGTATAACAAAGGCCCTCAATAACAGTGACAGCCCCTGGCAGCGCCGGGGCATCTATCTGAGTCTCAAGGCGGACTGCGGTCTTCGCGCCGAAACCGCCCCCCAAGTCTGGGCCGCCCTGTTCCGGCGTTTTCTTGAGGCCGGCTTTCTCCTTCCCCCCATTCCGGACCATCCCCTGATTCTTCCCGGCGTTCTTCCCCCCGGCGAGGAGGCGAAACTCGCTGAAGTCTTGCAATTCAGGCCCTAAGCCGCGATACTAAAGTCATGGATACGGGGCAAATGGTTTTTATGTTCAGCCGCCTGATTTTGGGGGCGCTGGCGTCTTTTTTTGCGATTATGCTCTGGTCCAAAACGCGGGACGTGGCATGGATGCTTTTGGTAATCGGGGCTATCGCCGCGTATATCGAAACCGTTTATGCTGTTTTGAATTTGTTCGGCATTACCGGGAAGATGACTCTGTTTGCCGATTCCCTTTCGCTGCCGGCCGTTCTGCTGCCCATTTTGCACAGTTGTTTTTTTATCGCCGCTTTTTTGATTATGGTGGTCAGACGGTATCGCTGCCGTTAAATTATTGACAAATGAGCCTGTTCCAAAACTAGACTGTGCGCTCACGTTCCCGGCATAGCCGGGGGCGCGGTTTTGGAACAGCCTCAGTTAATTTAGTGATAATGCCGGCAACTGCTAAGGTCAAACAGGGGGACAGGGGAAAATTTGTCTTCCGGCTAATTTTTATGTTCCTCCGGGCAAGGTCAGGCAAAATTCCGGCGCATTTTTAAAAAATGAGATTTTTTCTTGCATCCGCCGCCCGCGGGCATTAGCATTAATAGATGTGGAGACAATGGTTGCCCTGAGAGAGCGGGTCCGCTCCCCGGTAGTTAGAGGAATATTTTATCCTGATGATAAGGCCGGCGTGCTGGCCTGCCTCCGGGCCATGGGCTTGCGGCGCGGAAGGGGAGGCTACGCCCGCGCGATCATCGCCCCCCACGGCGCCTGGGAGATTTCGGGGCCGCTGGCGGCGGCGGCCTTTACCGCGGCGGCGGGCAAAACCGGCTGGTTAAGTCCCTCCAGGGTGGTAATCATGGGGCCTTTCCACGACAGGCGGAGCGAAGGGCTTTTTCTCTCCAATTCCCATTCCTTTCAAACCCCCCTGGGGAAAATTCCGGTGGACGGGGAAATTTCCGGGGAACTAGAGTCGTGCAGTCCCCTCTTTGAGATCAACGACATCCCCCATCTACAGGATCATTCCATTGAGGTACTCCTCCCCTTTGTCAAATACTGCTTCCCGCGGGCCTCAATAGTGCCCATACTGATGGGACAGCCGCGGGAAGAGGTGATTGCGGCCCTGGCCCGTGCCCTTAACATCGTGCTTGAACCGATCATGGAAGATACCCTGCTGGTGCTTTCCTGCAACGTGGCGGTAGGAACGAGCGAAGCCGGGGTGCTCCGTATGGCCGATGACTGCATGAGCCTTATCGCCGAGAAAAAAGCCGCCGAGTTCAGCGCGGCCCTGCTGGACGGACGATTTAGCGCCTGCGGCGGCGGCCTCGTGGCGGGCCTCCTGCGAAGCGGCCTTCTCGACGCCATGAGGCCCTGTCCGGTCCCCCCGCCCATACTCAGCATGAAAGGAGAGGGAAATACAACGGTATGTTACGGCGCCCTTTCCTTTGAATGATCCCCGCCCGCGGTAAAGGCCGGGGCGCGGGCGGCCGATAATGGGGATATGCAAAAGTGTTCGCGAATGTTTCGCCTCCCGCTTTTATTACCCCCGCTCCTCCTGTTGTTTTCAGCCTGCAAGACCCCGCCACCCGCCGAGCCGCCGCAGCCGGTTCCTCCTCCGCAAGAAAAAACACCCGTTGCCGCGCTGGAATTCGATCGCGTTGAGGCGGAGCGCCCCGATCACCTCACGCTTTATTATCACCTGAAAGCTGAAAATCCCCGCTCCGGTCTCCTGGACCTTGAGATTCGGGGCTGGAAACTCAGCCTGAACGGTGAGGAAATGCCCGCCGCGCTTACAGTGGACGGAGCCGCCATCTCCGGCGCGCGCTTCAGCGCCGGCTCTCTTGCCGGAATTGACAAAACCCTTATCCTTGAGATGGACCTGCAAGCCCCGGTGAAAGAGGCCGTCCCCACGGACGATGGCTTTCTGGCAAATCTCAGCATTGATCTGGCGTACCGTTATGGCGAGGCCTCTCCCCTTTCCGGCGCGGTCTCCGCCGAGGCCGCCTTCCCCCGGATCAGGGAACCGGAGTTTACGATCACTTCCATCGCCATTATGCAGGCGGAGCTGATCAACACCCGCTTCCGCGTAAGTCTGCGCATTGATAACCCCAACCTGTTCCCGCTGTCCCTTTCCTCTTTTGATTACGAACTGTACGGCGAAGGCCGTTTTTGGGCCAACGGCAAAAAACGGGACATGCTGCAAATTCCCGCGCAGGGTTTTGCGGAAACGAATCTGTTTCTCGTGATGAATTTTATCGACATGAAACGTCATCTCCTGGACGAAATAATCGCCATGCGAATGGTACGCTACCGCTTCACCGGCGAGGCGGAAGTGGACACCGGCGTCTCCTGGCTTCCCCAATTCCACATGGGTTTTGACCATTCGGGCAGCTCCGTCGTGCTGAAGTAAGCGGTTTTCAGCCTTTTTCCTAAAACATCCCCTCTGCCAAAACAACGATAATTTTGTATACTGGGGGCGGAGGCTCTTGTGCAATACAGAATAGATAAAAGGTCGGGGAACAGGCTGTCAGTGTTGGGCTTTGGGTGTATGCGTTTTCCCAGGAGCTTTAGCGTGATTGATATGCGGAAAACCGAAGCGCTGGTAATGCGCGCCATAGAGGGCGGGGTGAATTATTTTGATACCGCCTGGATTTACTCAGGCAGCGAGGAAGCGCTGGGGGCTATTTTCGAGAAATACGGAGTCCGGAAAAAGGTTTATATCGCGTCCAAGCTGCCGGTGATTTTGCTGAAAGGCCCCGCCGACTTTGACCGCTATTTCAACAAAGAGCTGGAACGGCTGCGGACAAACTACATCGACTATTACCTCCTGCACATGCTCACTGACACGGACCTCTGGGCCAAGCTCAAGGGCTGGGGGATAGAGCGCTGGCTTGCCGAAAAAAAGAGGGCGGGCCTGATACGGCAAACCGGTTTTTCCTATCACGGCAGTTGCGATGAATTCTGCAAGATCATCGACGACTATGACTGGGAGATGTGCCTTATACAGTACAATTACTCGGATGAAAATTTTCAGGCCGGAGTTACGGGCCTGAAAAAAGCCGCCGAAAAAATGCCGGTAATGATCATGGAGCCGCTGCTGGGCGGGAAACTCGCCAACGGTCTTCCTCCCGCCGCGGTGGACATTTTCAAAAAAGCGAACCCCGCTCTCTCCCCCGCAGGATGGGGGCTGAACTGGGTGTGGAATCAGGAGGAAGTGACCCTGCTGCTCTCCGGAATGAACAACGCCTCCCAGCTTGAGGAAAACCTCCTCCTCGCCGGCGCGGCCAGGCCCGGAATGCTCGGTCCGGCTGAGGCGGACGTATACCGCCAGGTTCTTGAACTGGTAAACCGGGCCTGCCGGATACGCTGTACCGGCTGCAACTACTGTATGCCCTGTCCGCGGGGAGTCAATATCCCCGGCTGTTTCGCCGCGTACAACACCTCGTTTTCCATCGGCTATGTGGCGGGTATGCAGCAATTTGTTACCAGCACCGCCCTCACATCGGAGCGCGGAAGCGGCCCCGGCCTCTGCGTCAAATGCGGCAAGTGCGAATCCCACTGTCCCCAGCGCCTGCCCATCATCGAATCCCTCGGCCTGGTCCGCGGGCGGATGGAGCCTTTCTGGTTAAGGCTGGGCGGCGTTGTCGCACGGGGCTTTCTGGGGAAAAAACGGAAGCGCTTAGAGGGATAAGGGAAGTTCCAAAACTGAAGTTTTGGAACAGGCTCAATTTTAAGCGCTATTCAGGTAGTAACCGCTGCCCGCGGACTTGGCCGAAGCGCCTGTCAGGCAAATCCCAATTCAGAGAGGGCTTTTTCCGCTTCGGCAATCTCGTCGTAGGGCATGGTCCGGTTCGCGTAGATGATCGAATTTTCGTGGCCCTTCCCCAAAAGCAGGACAAGGTCCCCCGGCTTGGCCAGGGACAGGGCTTTCCGTATCGCGGCCGGCCGGTCGGGAATAAGAAACAGGTTTTCTTCTCTTTTGAAAACGGCCGGGCTCTGGTCTGCTTCGCAGCCCTGGGCTATCTCCTCAAGGATGTCCATGGGTTGTTCGCCTCTGGGGTCCTCGTCGGCAAGGACAATAATGTCCGAATATTCCGCGGCGATCTTTCCTTGCTCCGCGCGCTTCCGGGTGTCCCGTTCGCCGGCGGAACCGAAAAGGCTGATGATCCTGCCGCCTGACTGGCTGAGCCGTTCTCGCAGGGGGGGGAAAATCGTGCGGAACGACGAAGGGGTGTGGGCGTAATCCACCACCAGTTCGAAAGGCTGCCCTTTGGCGACGGCGGTCATCCTGCCCCGGACCGGCCGCAGCCGTATCGCAAGGGGGGCAATTTTCCCCAAAGGGATGCCGGTCAGGCCCCGCACAACAAGAAGCGCGGCGAACAGGTTTCCCGCGTTAAACGCGCCGGGCAGCCTGTCCCGGATATCAATGGAATCGTTTTTCGGGGCGATGAACGCATCGTACCAGTTACCCGACGAGTCGCTTTCAATTGCCCGCAGCGAAAGTTCCACGTCCTTGCCTCTGACGCTGAAACGCAGTGTCTGCTGCCGCGTTGCCCTGGCGAAATAGTCGGCGCTTTTGTCGTCGGCGTTGATAATCCCGAATGGCGCGGGGCCTTTGGTTGGCGCATAACGGTCCAGCGCCCTGAATAGATTCGCCTTGTCGTCCCGGTACTGTTCCCAGGTACCGTGGAATTCCAGATGCTCATGGGTAACATTGGTACAAACCGCCGCCCTGAATTCCACATCCCCCAGGCGGTTGGTCCGCGCCGAAAGGCCGTGGGAACTGGCCTCCACCACGGCGTACTTGCAGCCGTTATCCGCCATTTCCCGCAGGAGCCGCTGTACCGTCGTCGCCTCAGGGGTGGTCTGATGCTCCGGGTTCCATTGGACTTCACCGCCGGTACTGTACTGTACTGTGGAAAAAAACCCCGCTTTTTTCCCCAGAAGCCGGAGCAATTGGAAGATAAGATACACCGTGGTACTTTTCCCTTCGGTGCCGGTAACTCCGGTCACGATAAGCCTGCGGGAGGGAAAGCCGTAAAAAGCCGCCGAAACCGGCGACATGGCAAAGCGGGAATTGCGCACTTGCAGATACACCAGGCCCGGCGCTTGTTCGTCTATGTCCGCCTCATGTACAATCACCGCCGCGCCTTTGGCCGCGGCCCCGGCTATGTAGCGGTGGCCGTCGGCGTGCAGGCCCGGCAGGGCAAAGAAAAGGCTGCCCGGCCCCGCTTTTCGGGAATCGTATTCCAGTCCCGTAACCAGGGGATCGGCGTCTCCCCGCCTGGAGATCAGGCCGGCCTGCCGGGCAATTTCACCGGTAAAAAATTCGGATAAACGGCGTTCCATGTTTTTTCTCCATACACCTGCCCTTCCGGCAGTTTGCTGCGTTTCGCGTATTATAACTGAGCCTGTTCCAGAACTAATTGACTGTGAGATCACCTTCCCGGCATAGCCGGGGGCACAGTTTTGGAACAAGCTCAACTTGCAAAAAAAATCCGCAAGCGCGACAAGCTGCTAGCCGGTGAACAGGTTGTAGACTTCGAGGGTGGTTTGCGCCTGAAGCAGGGAATTGCGGAGTTCGCGGTTTTTGAGGCGGGCGCTGAAAAAAGACAGGGTCCGCAGATAGTAGGCGTGCTGGTTGTAGGCGGCGGCGATCATAAAAATAAGACGCACCGGCTCATCGTCCAGGGGCTGAAAATCCACAATGTCGCAGCGGCTGACGCCGACCGAAACCACGAGGTCCGTCACCGAGGAAAGCCGGATGTGCGGAATGGCTATGCCCCTGCCTATGGCGGTACTCATCAGCTCTTCCCGCTTGAGAATTTCAATGGACAGTTCCTGCTTGCTTTTTACCTGGGGGGCGCCGGCGAGGTTTTCCGCCAGGGCGAGCAGGGCGTCCCGCTTGGCCGAGTAATTGAGAAAAAGAACCCTGTCCGGGGAAAGGACGGACTGGGCCTGCACCGTATTAAACTGCGGATCAAGCCTGTCCGCCGAAATCCGCTCGTTGACCCAGTGCTCAATTTCCGATTTTTTGAAACGCCACACGGTACCGATTTTCCCCGACGGTATCTCGCCCCGCTGCGCCCAGTCATACACCGTCCGCCCGGATACCCGCAGGTACTTGGCAACTTCCTCAATGGTTAAAATATCATCTTCAATCATTATGAATATTATAGCACAATACCGCAACAAATGCAAGATGTTACAGGATTTTCACAGATAATGCGTTGCGGCTTGCACTTGCAACATCCCGGCTCATTGCATTTTCGTTTTTTATACGTTCATTCGAAAGTTTAGTTTAATACCCAAGGCAAGCTGCGCTTGCCAGGCTCTGCTCCGAGGAGGCTCATTTCATGTCTTTCAGATCCTGCAGGGAGTCCAGGGGAAGCAGCGCGCCGATGGTGGTTTCCACATGGGCGCTGCCGTTGCCGCCAAAACGGACCTGCGCGTCCGTCCCCATGAATTCGCTCAATACCTGGCGGCAGGCGCCGCAGGGGCCTACCGGAATGCCGGAGTCCGGTGTGGAAATGGCCAGGGCGGTAAAGCGGCGATGGCCTTTGGCGACAGCCTGAAACACGGCGTTCCGCTCGGCGCACACAGTGAGGCCGTAGGAACGGTTCTCCACGTTGCAGCCGGTGATTATTGTTCCGTCTTCGCAGAGCAGCGCCGCCCCAACCCGAAATTTTGAATAGGGCGCGTATGCGGCATCTGCGGCTTTCCGCGCCTCAGCGAACAGGATCTCCATTTGATCCTTACTAGCCATATAAGCCTCCTCTGTTTATTATACTATAACAGGAGGGTCTGTGGCGAAGGAAAAGAAAAAAATCTGGCTGGCTGTCGGTGTTTTTTGTTTCATCATCTACTTTTTTGCCGCGGCCCGGCCTGTCCCCCTTGAAATGGTCCTTGTGCCCCGCTGGCTGAGTTCGCTGGAGTCCGATTATCCGGTGTTGACGGGCGGCAGGCTTGCGGAAACCGCAGATGTCTCCGATGGGGGAGTGGACGTGGACTCCGGCGCGTTGTTTCCGTTCGCCCTGGGCAGCCGCTTCGGCTATGTGGATTCAAACGGGCGCTTTTCAATCAATCAAATTAAAAAAGGGGAAATATACCTTTCCGAAAATCTCTGGTCCGAATACGGGACGGAACCTGAGCGCCTTGAAATCCGCGGCAAGTTCAACGAGGCGGCGCTCACTGTTGAAGACCCTCGGGGTTATCCCTGTTTTCTGGACGGCCGGATTTTCCTCGTGGGCAGTGAGCAAAACTCCCTTTCCGAACTTGACGGCTCAGGCAATATCCTGTGGACATACGAATTCGCCGCCCCCCTTACCTGCATCGATGCGGCCGCAGGGCTGGTACTGACCGGCTCAATTGACGGCGTGGTGGAGCTTTTGGACCGGAACGGAAAGCGGGTGTTCTTTTTTGAGCCGGGCGGCTCCCGTTACGCGGTGATCGCCGGATGCGCCATTTCCCGCGACGGTTCGCGCCTGGGGATCATTTCAGGCATTGGCGATCAGCGCTTTCTCATGCTGGAACGTTTTGAAGACGCCAACGGAGAGTATCAGGTGGTCTACCACGATTTTCTGGAAGACGGTTTCAGGCGGCCGGTACATATCGCATTTATCGATCGGGATAGGCAGATCATTTTCGAGCGGGAGGGCGGCGTCGGCGTGTATGAGATAAGATCCCGCAGGGGAACAAACATTGCTCTGGAAGGCGAAATAAGCAATATCGATAGTATCGGGGAAAACGGCATCTTCTTTGTTATCAATTCGATTTCAGCGGCGCGCAAAGAGCTTGTGGGCCTGCGTCTCCCCGGCCGGGTCGTTATGCGCGCGCCTTTCAAAAGCGCTGACGCTTTTCTGGGCAGAAGCGGTTCCCGCCTTTTGGTCGGCGGCGGTTCCACCCTCGCTTCCTTTGAACTGGAGAAGAAATAAATATGCCGTGTGAAAACTCATCCCGAAAGAAAAACACATTTTTCTGTACGCTCTGTGTAAAAACTTTGTGCGCTCTGTGGCTGATTTCTTCCAATCCGTTATGCGCCATGGACTGGCCTTTGCCGGACGCGGTAATGATCCGCAATTTCGCTTTTAACGACCGGGGCAGGCCGGTGATGGGAACGGTCTTTGAGGGGGAGGGGCCGGTACTCGCTGCCGAAGCGGGGGAGCTGATCTTTTCCCGCCGCGGGGGCGAAACCGCTTCCCGCCTTCCCGCTCCGCTGGGGGCGTGGACCGCTCTGGATCACGGCGACGGCTTAATCAGCATTTACAGCCGCCACGAAGATGGCGGAAGCGTCCCCCACCGGGCTGCGCGGGGCGATCCCATCGCCGCCGCCGGTATTTCCGGCTGGTCGGGGAGAGACGGCCTGTATTTTATCCTCTATGATCGCCGGGAACGTCGCTGGGTCAATCCTTCAATGATCATAACCCCTTTTCCAGACACGCGGCAGCCGCAGATTCTGGCGGTGGACCTCCGAAACGATCAGGGCGTGCTTGTCCCCAGGGGCCAGGCCCGAATCAGCCAGGGCCGCTACACAGTTTTAGTGGCCGCCGCCGATACGATGATTAACCCTCAGGGGACTACCCTTGCACCTCACCGGATCGTCTGTTCGGTGAACGGCAACGAGATCGGCTCCCTGCTTTTTGAAACGATAAGCGCCAGAAACGGGACTCTCATGGTGTACCGCAGCGGTCTTGAACCGGCGGCGCAGGTATACGCTCCTTTTCCCGCTTTTGAGATCGGCGAGGCCTTCCTGACGAGGGGACAGGCAAGCCTGGAAATCGTCGTGCAGGACATCGCCGGCAACGCGCGTAACGTCCTTTCCCGTTTGACCGTGGAGTAAAGCGCAGGAGCTGCGCGAAAAATATGATGCGGCAGCCGGTAAAAACCTGGTCAACGCCGGTCTCGGCGAAAGAACAGCGGCCCGTTCCCTGTGCGCTCTGCGGCGGCGCGCGTTTCAAACCGGCCCTGGTGTGTGAAGGTTTTGCCTACGCGCGCTGTACCAGCTGCGGCCTTGTGCAGATAAACCCACAGCCCGCCCCCGCCGGTGTACTTCGCCGTTACGGGGACGCCTACGGAAAAGAGTATCTCTCCTATGAACTGGCCAATGAAGCGGCTTTTCTTGAATTGCAGCTGCTTGCCCTCAAAGACGCGGGCTTTGATACCCTGGAAAAAGAACTGTTCCGGCAGGGGTCTCCCCATGTGTTGGACATCGGCTGCGCCACCGGCGCGCTGCTCCTCCGCCTGCGGGAGCGGGGATGGCGCGTAACGGGAGTGGAAATTTCACCCTCCGCCGGGTACGCCCGCGAACAGCGGGGCCTTGATGTGCGTCCCCTTCCCCTTGAAGAAAATCACTTCCCGCCGGACAGCTTCGACCTGATACTCAGCTCTCACCTCATAGAGCACCTCAACGAACCGGGCGCTTTTGTTCGGGAGGTGTACCGCATCCTCCGGGCGGGCGGGCGTTTCCTCGTGACCACGCCGAACATCGCCGGTTTTCAGGCCCGTCTTTTCGGCGGCCGCTGGCGCTCGGCGATTTTCGATCACCTTTACCTGTTTTCGGTCCGCACGCTGAAAGCCCTGCTTTCCGCTGCAGGCTTCGCTATTGAAGGTGTGTACACCTGGGGAGGCCTGGCCGCCGGCGCCCCCGCCCGCTTGAAAAAAATCGCCGACTGCGCGGTAAAACCCCTGGGCCTGGGCGATGTGATGCTTGTCAAGGCGGGGAAATGGCAGGATAAACGCATAGAGCGGGATACTATTCACTCGCTGTTCTTTCCGCACTAGAAATGCAGGCTATACTTATGTATAGTATTGATATGCATTACAGTCTGGGCGTTTTGTTTGATCTATTGGATAGGGATGAGGGTGAAGCCGGTTTTACGCTGCGGGGCATGGAGCCGTTCACGGAAGGCTGTGCCGGTCAGCAGGGGCTTTTTGGTCAACCCGGGGCGGAGGAGCAGCAGGTGTCCGCACGGGATGCCGCGATCGTGGCCGGACTGTATTCGTCCGAGGGCCCGGAACTATCCGCGCTTCCCCCGGCCGGGCGCCGGCTTTTTGAGCTTTCCGTGAACGCCTTTGACGCCTTTGCCCACGCCTGGATGAGCGAACTGCCCATTGAGGCCGAAACGGTCCGCTTTGGACGGAAAGTTCTTGTCGCCGCGCGGCGGGAAGGGCCTGAAGCGGAACGGGCGGCCGCGGACAGGGCCGTCAGTGATCGCGGTGACCCGGATACGCTGACCGTGCTGCAAACCGCCTGCAAGGTCTGCCGTGAAATCGACCGGCTCCGGGGCCTGCTGCGTTTCAATCCCGATAATGAAGGCGTATACATTGCCCGCTGCGCGCCGGATCATTTTATCCTTCCCGCGTTATGCGAGCATTTTACGCGGCGTTTCGGGGACACTTCATGGATAATCATTGATGAAAAACGCCGCCTCCGCCTTTGCCGCCTGAACGGGCAGGTTCCGGAGTTAAGCGGCATCTCCCCGCCTGAATTTTCGCGCCCCCCGGCCGCGCCCTCCGCCGAATGGGAAAAACTCTGGCGGCATTATCACAAAACCATCAACAACGAAAGCAGAAACAATCCCGATTTACAGCGGCAGTTTATGCCGAATCGCTACCGGAAGTACCTGAACGAATTGTAAAAGAGCTATTGATACATTGTCCGCTTGAAGTGTATAGTAAGGCAAGGAGACGAACATGGCTTTTGCGTTAAATTCTTACCCGGTCACATATCGGGCAAAATATTCCGGCGGAAAATGGACTGAAGAGTACCTGGAAAAACCCCACAAGACTCCGGAAGCGGAGGCGGCGATGAGCAGGGAAGAGCGGGAGCGCATTGAAAACGCGCGTAACTGTTATGACGACATGCCGCTGGTAAATTACACCAGTCAGTACGGCCTGGCCTGTTTTGAAGGTCTCAAGGCCCTGCCCCGCAAGGACGGGAGCCTGGCGATTTTCAGGCCGGACCGGAACGCGGCGCGCTTTCATAAATCCATGCAGGGGCTGTATATGCCGCCTTTCCCCGAAGAATTGTTCCTTAAAGCCTGTGTTGAAACCGTTAAGCGGAACGCGGCGCTGGGCTTCAGGCCCCATTACAAACCCGAATGGGAAAAAGATTCTTTTATGAGCGCGGACTCGGTGTATATCCGGCCTTTCACCCTGGCGGAAGGCGGCATCGGGGTAAACCTTTCCAGCGAGCCGTGGGTGATGATTGTCACCACGCCGGTCAGTTCCTATTTTTCCGGCGGTAATTTCGATGCGGTAATCACCGGGCGGATCAGGGCGACGCCCAAAGGCACCGGCTGGATTAAGGCGTGTTCCAACTACGTGATAGCGGCGCTGGCCAAGCACGAGGCCATGGACGCCGGTTACATAGAGTGCGTGTTCCTTGACGCGGACAATCACAAATACATCGAAGAGGGTTCTTCCTGCAATATCTTTTTCTATCTGAAATCCGGTGAACTCGTAACGCCTGAGTTGGGCGACACGATCCTGCCGGGCATCACCCGCGCCAGCATCATTGAGCTTGCCCGTGACCGGGGCGTAAAGGTGAGCGAGCGGAAAATCGCCGTTGACGAGGCTCTTGAAGAAACCAGGGAATGTTTTGTCAGCGGAACCGCCGCCGGCGCCACGCCGATCTCGTCTCTCACCCATCAGGGAAAGAAGGCGGTCTTTAACGGCGGCAAGGCGGGCGAATTTACCGCCGAAATCAGGGACGTTCTTAAAGGCATCCAGTACGGTACCGTGCCGGATACCAAAAACTGGATGGTCCATGTTGTATAAATTGAAGCATGCGCAATAAGCTTACCGAAGAGCTGGCCGTCTGCGGATTGAACGCGGTCTTGGCCCTGGGGGAACATCACCCCGATACCATAAACCGCCTCTTTCTGCGGGAAGACCGGCTTAAGACTTTTTCCGGTATTTGCAAAAGGCTCGCGGAGCGGAAACGTCCCTACAAGCTATGCGAAGATGAAGAGCTTGAGCGGGTATGCGGGAGCGTACATCATCAGGGGGTGGCGGCCATGATCGAGGAACCGGTTGTGGCGCCCCTGAGCCAGGAGGACCTGGACTTTTGGGCGGCCGAAAAGAAAACCGGCCTTGTGCTTTACTCGGTGGGAAACGACCACAACCTGGGGGCGATTGCCAGGGCCGCCGCTTTTTTTGACGCGCACTTTATCATCCTGAACGAAAACGACAGCGAGGCCCGCCTGACCACCAGCGCCTACCGTGTCGCCGGGGGGGGGATGGAACACCTGACCGTGCGCAAGGTGGGTAACACGGCGGCCTTTCTGAAAGACGCATCAAAACAGCTCCTCGTCCTCGGCACGGATACCCGCGCCCGGCAGCGCATCGGGGATCTGAGCGGCATAGTGAAGGCCGGACGCGGGGGCCGTCCCGGCATTGCCCTGGTGCTGGGCAACGAGGAAACCAGCCTGCCCCAGCCGGTAAAAGACCGCTGTTCCTGCCTGCTGCGCATCCCCGGAACCGGCAACATCGACAGCCTCAATGTGTCTCAGATCGCCGCGCTGTTTCTCTACCATTTTTTTGAGCTGTAGCCCCCGCTCTACCGGCCCCATTTTTCTACAGTCCGCCGATCCTCCAGCAGCTGGCGGTTGTCGGGAAAAAGCTCCAGAGCCTCCGCGAGTATCCGCTCCGCCTCATCAAAGTTGCGTTTGTTGTACGCTGCGGCAAAACGGTTGTGGTATTCCGCGGCCAGATTTGAGCGGTAAATCCGCAGGGCCTGTTCCAGTTGGCGGTTCGCCCCGTATTGTTCCAGGGCCGCTTCAAGGTAGGCAATGGCTGCGGGCCAATCGGGATTCCTCCCCGAAGCAAAAAAGGAAGATGCCTTACCTATAACAAAAGTCCGCAATTCGCCTATGCGCTGATCGGGGAGCAGGCTCCGGGCCAAATCAATGGCGGCAAGGACAGGCGGGACGTCTTCGGCTTTTGTAACGGCGGCGGAAAGTTCCGTCAATTCCCCATCCAGCACCACAGCGTCCAAAGCACGATAATTGGCGGGGGAAAGAATAGAAGCGTTGTTCAAGAGAAAGGCCCGCGCTTCGGAGAGGCGTCTCTGCTGAATAAATTTGGCAACGCGGTTATTTACCGCCGCGAAAACAAATTCCTGCCATCGTTCCCCATCGGGGTATTTCGCGCCCGCAAGCGCGGCCCATTTAAGGGCGTCTTCTTCCTTGCCCGCGTTTAAAAGGGAAGCGCCGAAATTAAAAACGCGGTTTATGAGGTCCTGACGGGGGTCTTCAAAGAAGGGGGAGTCCGCCTCTTCACTGCCCGCCAGGAGCGCGGCCCGGTTTAGCGCCAGGGATACGGCTTCGCCGAAACGCCCGCGGCTTTCCAGGTCGGCGATACGGTTGGACAGGATCAGGGACACAAGTTCAAGGGGGCTGATGGTTTTCCGCTCCCGGTAGTTTCCGGCGGGTACATAGGCAAAGCCCGTAACCTTGCCGAACTGATCGTGAAAGTCCTTCCGGTTCCCCGGATCAAACCCATAGGCGTTGGTAGTTTCCACGTCTATCCATTGGTCCCCCGCCAGCACCGAGATGAAGGCGTGATCCCTGGTCATAACCCCCCGCGCCTCAAGCCCGCTTGCTTTGGCCAGTATCAGATAGAGAACCGCCGAAGAAACGCAGTTGAACCTGCCGTTGGCAAGGAGCGTATCCATCCTGGTCTGGAGCGGGGAATAGGATCTGAGCAATTTTTTGTGCATGAACCCTAAAATATATTCACCGCGGAGTTTGGGGCCGGCGGGCAGATCCGGCGTCGCCCCAAGTTCCGCGGCCGCTTTCCGGATCGTCTCAAAAGCGGCCCCCGTTCCTTCCGCCGAAGCCCACAGGCTGATCTCCGCCAGATCTTCCCATGTATAAGTCCCCCGCCGGGCATACTCTTCGGCCCGCGGATCCGCCGCGAGGCTTGGGAACGCGGTTTGAGTTTGGGCATGAAGGACAGGGACAAACAGCAAGATTGCTGTAACGGACTGAAAGGGTTTCATCATAGATTATTTTCCCCATTTAGAACCCGTGTTGTCAATGTCACGGGGCGGAGGATTTTGTCCGCTTTTCCGGCCCGGAATTAGACCGATTCGCCGAAGTCCGCTACGCGCGCCGGTTGGCGGCGTATTGCCCTCCCGGCGTACTATTTGTATACTCAAACCATGGTATGCAATCTGGTTTCGGCAAAAGATAGTATCTCCCACACGTTTGAGCTGTTCGGGAAGAGGGAAGGCAGGGGTTACTGCGCTGCGGCGCCGGCCGCCGGACAGCCGTAAGGAATAATATGAATACCATTAATGCTGTTTTAATAGCCGGCGCCGGTTCCATCGGTCTTACCGTGGCCGAGCGGATTTTTTCAAGCGATCCCGCCTGCGTGTCGATTCTGGCCAAAGGCGGGCGTCTTGAGCGCTACCGCAGAGACGGCCTTTTTGTGAACGGCCGCCGGATTGATTTCCGCTTCGGTGACGAAAAACCGGTTGATCTTATCATCGTCGCCTGTAAGTTCCATCACCTTGACGATGTCATCGAAGATATCAGGCCATATATCAAAAGCGATACGATTATTCTTTCGCTGTTGAACGGCATTTCCAGCGAGGAGATCATCGGCAAAACCTTTGGCCTCGACAGGCTGCCCCTGGCGATGATCCTCGGCACGGACGCTTTTCACCGGGGAACGGAAACCGTGTACACCAGGCCCGGTGTCATTCACTTCGGCGACGCCGGAGGGAATAACGGTGAACGGGAAAAAAGCCTTGCCGAATTTTTCAGCCGCGTCAAAGTTCCTTTTGAATTGCAGGGCAACATGAGGCGGATGTACTGGTACAAATTCATGATCAACGTCGGGGTGAATCAGATCACCGCCGCGTTCCGCCTGCCCTACGGCGCGATTCAGACAAATGGAAACGCCGGGGAGCTGCCCGAAGCCCGCTCGCTTATTGAAATGGCCATGCGGGAAGTTATCGCCGTTGCCAACGCCGAAGGCATAGACCTCAACGAGGGCGACTTCAACAGTTGGTACAAAACGGTAAACGCCCTGGATGTAAAAAGTACTACATCCATGTGCCAGGACGTGCTTGCGGAAAGAAAAACCGAAGTGGAGATGTTCGCCCTCGCCATGATGGACCTGGGGAAAAAGCACCGCATCCCTGTGCCGGTAAACGAGACGCTGTACCTCGCGCTGCGCGTAATAGAAAAAAGGTACGGGATTAAGAACTGAAAAATTTCTGGAGGTGAGGGGAATTGAACCCCTGACCTCTTGAATGCCATTCAAACGCTCTAGCCAACTGAGCTACACCCCCAGAAGAACCCTCAATATACAAAAGAGAAGAATTTTTGTCAAGGGGGCGATACCAGGATACAGCAGTTTTACATTTAGCCATCGGGCTCATCTTCCATGGTCACGAAGCCGATAAAGTCCTCCCACGTTTGAAACAGATACCGGCTGAATATCATCCGTAACCCCGCAAAAAACTCAT
>JAITIC010000180.1 GCA_031279635.1 Treponema sp.
TCTGATTTCATTTGCAAAAGTCTTATCAAGCATTTTCTGCTCCTTCTTTGGTTTGGGTTTCAAATTTATTCCAGTGTTTGGAGTTTGAAAGACGCACCTTCGTTGTGTTGTTACCGTTCGCAACGTCCCCGGCAAGGGCCGTCCGCCCAAGGCCAAGCAGCCTGGGCCCACGAAGAAACCCAAAAAAAAGCTGAATCATTTCGCCGCCTCCCCGGTTTTACGCATAAACAATCTCCTTCAAAAACCGGACAAGCACGTCCCGCTGCGTATTCCGTTTCCGGTAACGGACACCCCGGATCGTTACATCGGCACGCCAGCAGCTATGCCGCTTGCCTTTTCCTTTTGTGGATGTATCGAAATAAATTGCCGGGCCATGGTTTTTCATAATTCTGTCTTCTGTAAATTTGCTTGCGCTTTCCGTTCCGCATACCACCGGTCATACGCTTCCTGAAAAGAGAGCATTTCATAGCCGGGGTATTTCCGTTCACAAACAACCCTACTGAGCCTAATCGCTTTAGAGGGCCTATCTGTCATAGTCCTGCCATCCCAGGAAACATACTGATTTCCTTTTTTCAACAGATATAATTTTGTTGATTTATATTTGTGCGTTTTCGTATTCACTGGACGCCCCCTTCTTTGAGTTTCTTAAGTTCCTGCCCCGGCTTAAACCAGACGGCTTTCCGCGCCGGTACAGAAACAGACTCGCCGGTACGCGGATTTTTTGCGGTACGGGCTTTTCGGGATTTCAGTTCAAACGTCCCAAATCCCCGCAGCTCAATGGTTTCCCCGTTTAATAGCGCTGCCTTGATGCCCTCCATGAAGGCATCGACCGCCCGTTTTATACTCGCCGGCTCCACGCCGGTTTGCTCATGGATGCGTTGTACCAGCTCATTCTTTGTCATATCGCCTCCGCCTGGTTGTACCGCCTAAAGGCGGCCTACTGGTGGCTTATCCGCATAAGGAGAAAAAGCGGACCGTTCCACTTTCGTTCCGGCGCCGCCGCAACAGGCTGCCGGCAAGTGTTGTTCCCTAATTAGGGGGAACGACGGCTCCGCAGGGAATTGAACCCCGGCTGCAAGATTGACAATCTTGCGTGCTAACCACTGCACTACTGAGCCTCCCCCAGGGGTAAGCCGGGCGGAGTAACCCGTAACCCCCGGGGGCTTGTTTCAAAATTTGTATCCCCTATACCTATTCCACTTTTCAAACACGCGGTTTGCGTATTCAATGGCCTGATCTGGTACATCTCCCCGCTTGACTCTCTCTGGCCCAGCGTTGTAGCAAAGTACCGCCTGCCATTCGTTGAATTTGGGCATGTCAATCAGGCGTTTCAAATACCGTACGCCTACGGTTATATTCATTCCCGGATCCCGCCAGTCAAAATCTTTCCCGTCCCAAAACTCTGTTACAAACCAGTCGAGGTACTGGCTGTTTAACTGCATAACACCGCGGTCTTCGGTTCCGTTCCGGTTCACGTGCACCGCCAGGGGGTCAAGCGCCGGGTTCTCCGTAAGCGCCACCGATAAAACGAAGTACGGCGGCACACCAACATTAGCCGCAATAGCCAATATCAGACTTGCTATCGCGCTGTTCATTATCTTTGCACCTTCCTTTTGCTTGGCTTGGCTGGTTCCTCAGGTTCCGATTCCTCCCCGGTATCTTCCTCTTTGGCTTCCTGACATGAGGATTTGAAAAGTTCCACGCAGTTTGAAGAAAGAAGAATACAGTCCGTGGGTACGGTGATGTCCCCGCTGTACTTTGACTTGCGGAGAAGTATCTCGTCATACTTCTCATTTTTTGAATTGGCCTGGACCGCATGGCAGTTGATAATTATGCCGCGGTTGATTTCCTGCCCGATTGAAGAAAGAAGGGAATCAGCAATCGCCGTTGTCTTTTCCCTGACAAGGCCGTACACCAGTTTGGTGCGTTCATCGGTGTTAAGATTCGCCTGGTAATTCCGGACGGTTTCGGTTCCCTTGTCTTTCACGGCTTTGCGAAGCTGTTCTTTCTGGTCGTCAGAAAGTTCAAGGTTGTAATCCAGCAGGGAATTGGCGGCCAGGTCTTTAATAAGTCGGGCCGCTAAATCCTCAAAAAGGTCATCCAGCGGATTCAGTTCGATGACGGATTCGAAAATACCGTGAACCGTTTCTACAATCTGATTGTCGATGACCGGCCGGATGTCCTCAAAATCCGGCCTTTGATTCTGAACTACTGCTTTGCTCTTGCTCAATTTTTTCCTCCTGTATGGCGTGGGACTCCGCCGCTTGCCAGCCTTGCGGTTTCCTTCGCCTGTTTAGATTTCCGCATTTTGTATGGCGGATAATTTCCGTGTTCCGGCGCCGAGCCGAAACTTCCCTTGTGGTAGCCTTTCTTGTTGCCGTCATGTTTGCCGCGCCCTTTGTGTTCCCTTGTATCAACTGCAAGGGATTGGGTTTTCCGGCGCTCGTGCCTGTTCATTTCATCCCCTCCTTAAAATGTTTCAATGATTATTTGGGCGCCCGTTTTTTTCCCGGCGTAGTATTTGCCGGCCAGTGTTTCAAAAACCTGGGCGTCGTCTTTCCATACGCTTACGGCGGTAAGAG
>JAITIC010000017.1 GCA_031279635.1 Treponema sp.
GTCCCGCCGCTTGTCGGCTATACCGTTTCCGATGGCGTCAAATGCTTCCAAATGAGCCTTGAGTAATCCTACTCCCATACTTCAGTATCGGAACATCGCCTAAATGTAAAACTCCTGGCCAATTCCGCCAACTATCTCGCCATTTTCTTTCACTTTCATTTAAAGTTTGACGCAATAGGGGCCTCTGCCCGGGGTTTACCCAGAGTCTATTCGAGGTAGCGGCGCCAAAACGCCGTTCCTCACTTTTTTCTTCGGTCGGCATTGCGATTATTATCAGTGACGATGTCTGCCAGAGCATAAACCCTGACCGTTCCCTCCCAACACGGAACAACCGACGCCGGCCCCTATATCCCGTCAGAGATAAGTTACCCTTTTACAAAATGTCATAAAGTATCAGTGGTTAAATGTAAAACTCCTGAATATTTTGTATTATTTTAAGGCTGTCACCGCTCCTTATTGTAAACCAGCTTAACGGCCGACTTTATATCCCTGGCGATTTTCAGCTCAGGCACGGAAGCGGCGGCGGCTGATTCAGCCGCTTCGGGGGCGGGGCCGAGAAAGCCGGTAAAGCCCAGGTTGCGGGCGGTTTTGATACGGGCGGCAAGGCGGCGCACAGGACGAATTTCACCGGTAAGGGAGAGTTCCCCGGCGATAACCACATCCGCAGGCAGGGCAAGGCCGGTACGGGCGGAATACAGCGCGCCGGCAAGGGCCAGTTCCACCCCCACCTCGGTGATACGGATACCGCCGGCTACGTTCACATAGAGGTCCTGATCAGAAAGCCGCAAGCCTAGGTGTTTTTCCAGGGCCGCCGCCACTCGTGAAACCCTGGCGGAATCGATTTTGTCCGAAAAAACCCGGCTCACCGCGCCCTTGGCGGGGATAGTCAGGGCCTGTATCTCCACCAGAATGGTTCTCGTACCTTCGAGCACGGCTGCGGTGGCCACGCCGGCGGGCAGTTCCCCTTCGCGGCGAACCAGAAAAAGGAGGCTCGTATCCTCCACCGTCTGAAGGCCCCGCTCGCCCATGGTGAAAATGCCGATTTCGTCTACCGAGCCAAAGCGGTTTTTGGCGGCCCGGAGAAAACGGTATTCCTGTGTACCGGAAAGACCGGCCGCTTTGTCGTTCTGCTCAAAGTAAAGAACCGTGTCTACCATGTGCTCAAGTGCTTTCGGCCCGGCGATAAGGCCCTCCTTGGTAACATGGGCCACGAGGAACAGGGCCGCGTCATGCTCCTTGACCCAGGCGATAAGCTCGAAGACGCAGTACTTCATCTGATTTATTGTACCGGGCGTTGATCCGGCATCGGCGGAAAATAGGGTCTGGGCGGAATCCACCAAGATCAGCGTCGGCTTTACCGCGTTCAGTATAGTCTCGATTTCCTCAAGGCTGCCGGTACAGACCATTTCGATTTTTTCAACGGAGCTTCCGGCCAGCCCCAGCCGGTCCGCCCGGAGCCGCACCTGGCCGGCGGACTCCTCCCCGGAAATGTAGAGGATGCGGCCTTTGGTTTCCGCCGCCGCCGCCGCTTGCAGCAGCAAGGTGGACTTGCCGATGCCCGGTTCGCCGCCCACCAGCACCGCGGAGCGCTTCATAATGCCGCCCCCCAGCACCCTGTCTAGCTCGCCGATGCCGCTGGAAACGCGGCCCCCTTCCCGGGGGTTCACCGCCGAGAGGGGCAGCGACTGGGGCAGGAGACGGCCCGCCGCGCCGAAACGCTCGCTCCCACCGCGGTCCGCCGCCTGACTGGCCGCCGTTTCAATCAGCGTATTCCACTCCCCGCATTCGGGGCAGCGGCCCAGCCACTTGGCTTCCTCATGGCCGCAGCCGGAACATTTAAACATAAACGCCTTTTGTTTTTTCATTTTTTAGAGTATAGCATGTACGCCGGCCTTAACACAGGCCCCGCATTGTTCTGTCACATAAAGAGGAAAAACTATGGATGATTTGTTTCATAAGCAAAAACTGGAGAGGGAGGCCGCTTATATCCGTTGAAATGGTTATTGAATTACTGACCCGGCAATATATATTTAGGCATCAGCAGCATAAGCTATGGCCGGATCAAGAAAATATCGTCTAATCCGTTTCGGCGTTTTGCGCAGCATATTCATATTGTTCTTCAGCCGCTTCCCTCGCCTGTTCAGCACGTTCATTTTGCGGAACCCCCTATTCCAGAAACCGGCAAATACATAGCACAGATAATCCGCCAGAGTTTTCTCAGGGATCATAATGGTTCCCGGCATACCCGGATGATGATAAGGATGGGATCCGTACCAGACGGGCTACGCCACCATGCAGCCGCTCGCCACCGCCTCCTGTTCGCAGAACCGTATGTCCAGATAGGTGTCTTTGCCGTAGGGGGCCGTCCGCACCGTGATTCTCCGTCGAACCAACCGGAATAAGAATGAGCCTCCCCCGCGTAAGTGGGTTCTTGGGTTTAACACCAAATTTTTGAAAGTAGTATGTTGTTTGAACCGCGGCAAGCTTGGCAAGCGCAGCTTGCCTGGCAAGTTGTGCTTGTCTTGGGGTATTAAACCAGACTTTCGAATAACATCGTTCTTTTTAAGCCGCTCCGCCACATCGCTGTTGGTCATATTCTGGTAAGGATCGGTTCAATAATAAGTTGAACAATCATCCAACGATATGCTGCAATGTATTTATAAAATACTTGGGTGGTGAAAACATTGTTAGAAGAACGAATTCAGCGAATGATGCCAATACTGAACGAGAGGCAAAAGCGGCTATACTTGGCGAACGAGGCCATATCCCATGGTCGTGGAGGCATCAGTTTGGTAAGCCGCGTTTCCGGCATGTCGCGAACCACGATAACAAAAGCGGTTGGCGAAGAGGCCAGAGGCGATACAATTGATCGGATAATACGCAGAAGCGGAGGGGGGCCTAAATTTGTGGAGTTGAACTATCCTGATATCGGGGATAAAATCCGCAAGATCATAGACGGCAAAACATACGGGGATCCAATGCGGGTACTGTCCTACACAACCGAAAGCTTACGAAAAATACAATCGAAACTGGAAAAGGACCGCATATATGCAGGTCATGTCACCATAGGGAAAATACTGGATGCAATGGGTTACAGTAAACAAGTCAATCAGAAACTGCTGCAGGTTGGCGAACCGCATCCGGATCGAAACGCCCAATTTGAGTATATCAGCGAAACTGCCGCCGCATTTTTGAAAGCGGGCGAACCGGTGATTTCCGTTGACACAAAGAAAAAGGAAAAAACAGGGAACTTCAAGAACGGCGGCAATGAATATAGGCCGAACAAGCAACCGCGGAAGGTGCTTGACCATGACTTCCCCCTTAAAGTGGGAAAATCGCTCCATACGGGGTTTATAACAATAACAATATAGGCTTTGTCAATGTCGGTATAAGTCAGGACACGAGCGAGTTTGCCCTTGAAAGCATTTCACGGTGGTGGGAAACACTTGTCAAACACACATTCCCAAGGGCAAAATCACTGTACATAACGTGCGATAGTGGCGGAAGCAACGGGAACAGGGTTAGAATGTGGAAGTATCAGCTTCAGCAATTTGCGAACCGTACGCATCTTGAGATACAAGTATCCCAATTCCCAAGCGGTACATCGAAATGGAATAAAGTGGAGCACCGCCTGTTTTGCTGCATAACGAAGAGTTGGCAGGGCAAACCGTTGACTGAAAAGTTATTGTCAGCCGGGAATATTAAACATAAATATGCGGTCAGGCTACAGACAATACTGCTTCGTCATAACGGCAAAGGAACCGGCGACATCGCTGATTTTTTGGGACTGCATCAGTCTACCGTAAGCCTTTATATAAACCGCTGCAACACACGGGGAATTAACTCGCTGCTTCAGGATAAAACCCACTTACGGGAATACGGTAAACCGCACCTGGTGAGTAAACACCACTACAGCAAAGCCCCCGAGTTTGAAAAGAAACTGGAAGACGTGGTTGGCTTGTATATGAACCCTCCTTCCAACGCCGTAATTCTTTGTGTAGACGGGAAATCGCAGATCCAGGCGTTGGAGAGGACGCAGCCGATATTGCCCATCATGCGCAATGTGCCTGAAACGGCAGACGGTAGATTATGAACGCCACGGAACCACGACGTTATTTGCCGCGCCTGACGTGTTAAGCGGGAATGGTATAGGGGAATGTAAAGACAGGCACAACGCAAAGGATTATGTGAGTTTTCTCGAGAAGGCAGCTGCCGCTTGTCACAAGGACAAGGTAGTGCATGTTATAGCCAATAATCTGTCGGCACATAAAGCCAAAGAGGTTAGCGCATATCTGGAGGGGGTGGGCGGTTTGAGATGCAGTATATACCGACCCATTCGTCCTGGCTGAATCTGGTTGAACGATGGTTTGCGGAAATAACAAGCAAGCGGATACGGCGAGAAAGCTGGGGATCAGTATCACAAGTGACCCGGGCTATAAAGGAGTATATAAAGACCTGGAATAAATCCGGGAGAAAGTTTGTATGGACAAAGAAAGCCGATGACATACTACTAAAAATCGGGAAGGCAAGATCACTAAACA
>JAITIC010000024.1 GCA_031279635.1 Treponema sp.
GGGCGGCGGCCAATTCCCTGCTCCGTTCCCGCCTGGCGGAGCGGACGGCGCCGGGAAAACTTAGCTGCATCTTTCCGCCGCCGGAATTCTGCGGGGATAACGGCGCCATGATTGCCGGTCTGGGATACCGTTTTCTGGCCAGGGGGGACCGTTCCCCCCTTAATGTTACCGCCTCCGCCCGGGTACAGGGTTTCAAACACCTGCCCCGCTGAAACCGGCCGTTTCAATACCCCCGGACCTTTGGCCTGCGTTTGCTGCGCGGGCGCCCTTTTTGTCTGCGGCGGCCTGTTCTGTTCTCTTTCGTCTTGCCTTTTGGCCCGGATATTTATAATATTGTAAATAGCACTAAATCTTTTTCAAGATTTAATATTTTGAAAAAGCATCAGAATCTTCAAAAGTGAAGATGTCCGGAAGCGAATTTGTCTGCTGGTATCTTCGTTGGACAGGCAATTTATAGCACCGGTTCCCTGCCGGAAGGCGGGCTCTTGGGTATTAAACCCTCAATACTAATGAAAGAAAGGCGGCCGTATGCCGGAACAGAGCGTCGTACCCATAGATCAGATCCTTCCCAATAAACTGCCCTTGGTCGCCCTGATGGGGCGGCCTATTTTCCCCGGTATCTTTACCCCCATTATGATAGGGAATCCCGCGGATGTTAAAGTCATCGACGATGCGGTTGCCGGGGACGGGCTCATCGGCCTGGTGATGCTGCTGAACGAGACCGAGAGCCCCGGTATCGGCGATCTCCACAAAATGGGAACTGCGGCGAAGATTGTCAAAAAGATAAACCTCCCCGACGGAGGGGTTAACATATTCATCTCCACGCTGAAACGTTTCAAGATAAAAAAAACCCTCCATGCGGCCAATCCCATTGTGGCGGCGGTGGAGTACATGGAGGATGAGGAGGATGATACCAGCGAGGTAAAGGCCCTTACGAGGGCGCTGATCAGCGAGATGAAACAGATCTCCGAAAACAACCCCCTCTTTTCCGAGGAAATGCGGCTCAACATGATCAACATCGATCATCCCGGCAAAATCGCCGACTTTATCGCCAGTATCCTCAACATCGACAAGGCGGAACAGCAGAAAATTCTGGAAATACTCAATGTGCGCAAGCGCATGGAACAGGTTCTGGTGTTTATCAAAAAAGAACAGGAACTGCTGCGCATACAAAAGAAGATTCAGAAGGAGATCAACGAGAAAATCGAAAAATCCCAGCGGGATTATTTTTTGAAGGAAGAGCTCAAGGCGATCAAGGGCGAGCTTGGCATGACCACCGACGCCAAAAGCTCCGATTACCAGCGTTTCAAGGAAAAACTGGAATCGTTTAAGTTCGAAGGCGAGATCAAGGAGACTGTTGAGCAGGAGCTTGAAAAGTTCAGCCTGATGGAACCCAATTCCGCCGAGTTCATTGTAACGCGCAATTACCTTGATATGATCGCCGTCCTTCCGTGGAAAGACCCTGAGCCTGAGGTCTTTGACTTAAAAAACGCGCAGACGATTCTGGAATCCGAACACTACGGCCTGAAAGACGTGAAGGGCCGGATCATGGAATATCTCGCGGTACGCAAGCTGCGGAAAGACACCAAAGGCTCAATTATCTGCCTCGTGGGCCCCCCCGGCGTGGGGAAAACTTCGGTGGGCAAGTCCATCGCCCGCGCCATGGGCAAGCAGTTTTTCCGCTTCTCCGTAGGCGGCATGAGGGACGAGGCGGAGATCAAAGGCCACCGCCGCACCTACATCGGCGCAATGCCCGGCAAAATCATCCAGGGCCTCAAGATCGTCAAAGCCAAGGACCCGGTTTTCATGATCGACGAGATTGACAAAATGGGGGCGAGCTTTCAGGGCGACCCGGCAAGCGCCCTTCTTGAAGTCCTTGATCCGGAGCAGAATTTCGCCTTTAGGGATCACTACCTGGACCTGCCCTTTGACATTTCCCACGTTTTCTTTATCGTTACCGCCAACACCCTTGATACCATCCCGCCGCCGCTTCTGGACCGGATGGAGATTATCCAACTCCCCGGTTACATCGACGCCGAAAAACTTGAAATCGCCCGCCGGTATCTCGTACCCAAGAGCCTTGAGAAAAACGGCCTGAAAAAGAACCAGGTGAAGTACACGAAGGACAGCCTGCTTCATATTGCCGGCGCGTACGCACGGGAGGCCGGCGTGCGCAACTTTGAGAAAAACCTCGACAAGATTCACCGCAAGCTGGCGAAACAAATCGTGGAAAGCGACGAAGCGGCGGCGGCCGCTTCGTCACAGACAATGCCGTCCGCTTCGCGGGTAAGCTCAGAGCCGGCTGCCGCCGCGCCGGAGGCCGCGCCGTTGTCATCGGCAAAACCGGCGGCCTCAGCCGCAAAGGAGACCGCGCAGGCCGCACCCCCATCCGCGAAGCCGGCGGATGCGTCCCCAAAGCGGCCGCTGATACAGTTTACCATCGACAAAAAACTCATCGAGAAGCACTTGGGCAAGCCTATCTTCCCCGAAGGGGACATCAAAAAGGCCGACCGGCCCGGCATGTCGGTGGGCCTTGCCTGGACGAGCATGGGGGGCGACACCCTGGTAATTGAGGCCACGTCTCTGCCCGGCAAAGAGGGACTGACCCTCACCGGCAAAATGGGCGACACCATGAAGGAAAGCGCCGCCATTGCCATGACCGTTGCCCGCAAGCTGGCGGTCGAGCGTTACCACGTGGCTCAGGACTGGTTTGACCTGAACCACATCCACCTGCACATCCCCGAAGGCGCCACTCCCAAGGACGGTCCTTCGGCGGGGATAACCATGGCCACGGCCCTGCTTTCCCTGCTGCGGGAAAAAGTTATCACCGACAAACTCGTAATGACCGGAGAGCTTTCCCTCACCGGCCAGGTCCTGCCCATAGGCGGTCTCAAGGAAAAGACCATCGCCGCCCGGCGGAACAAGGCCCGACACATCATCATGCCCAAACAGAACGGCCGGGACCTTGACGACATCCCTGATTATGTGAAGAAGGGCATTGAGTTCCACCCGGTGGAGCGTTTTGAGGAAGTGCTGGCCCTGGCCCTGCCGGATTAAGTATTGCGGAAACACGTCAAATACATCATAAACTTGAGGCTTTCCCAAAACTTCAGTTTTGGGAAAGCAATTCCGTATTCAAAATAACTACGGACGGTGCGGACAGAACGGACAAAAGTGCGGATTTTGAACCAAAAGTCCGAATTGTCCGTGAAGTCCGTGGTTTTTCTCTTCGTATATGGGTTTTGTCCGTTCTGTCTGTGGTTGAATTCGGAATTTCCGGGGAGGGGCTTCTGCGTATATACGCGGCCGCCTTCCTGCGCTATACTGTAAAGCGGGCAGATGATGAACGAATTCGTAATATGCGCCACCAGATCGATGAAGAACTACGCCGCCCGTGTAGTGTCCCATGTGGCGAAATTCGCCGGTTTTGCCGGACAGGCGGAAGATTTTAACGGGGTGGAACTGCTTAGGACCGACCGTTTTGCCGACGGGGAAATGGAAGTGGTGGTCAACTCTTCCATCCGGGGCAAGCACGTGATCCTTTTCAGTTCCTGCGCCCGAAACGACGCGGGAATCGGCGTGGAAGAAGCCAAGATGGAGCTGTACCATGCGGTGGACGCCCTCAAGCGTTCCCAGGCGGAAAAGATCGTCGTGTTTGAACCGTTTATTTCCTGTTCCCGCTCGGACCGCACTACCCGCCGCAGTTCTGTGGGCCTGTGGGTGCATGTGAAAATCCTCGCAAGCCTCGGCGCGCAGCATATTCTCACCTACCAGCTTCACTCGGATAAGTCGAAATCCATGGTGGACCCCACGATTTGCATGATAGACGACATACCAGCCCTGACACTGCTGAAACGCTACCTCTGCGATGTCTATATCAAAAACATCAAAACGCTGGAAGAGGAAGTCCGTTCCCAGTGGGCCTTTTGCTCGGTTGACGCCGGCGGGGAAAAACTCGCGCGGATTTTTGCCAACGCCTTCGGCGCGCCGCTCGTGGTAGCCCACAAGCAGCGGGATTATTCCAAATCGAATACCATTGAGTCGATTAATATTCTTTCCGCCGATCCGGTGGAGGGCAAGGTTCTCTGGATTGTAGATGACATGGTGGACACCGCCGGTTCCGTAGAAAGCCTGATTCGCGCCCTTGGGCCCCTGAACCCCAAAAACATTAACATCATCGCCGTACACGCCCTGTTTTCGCCGCCGGCCGCCGCCCGCCTTGCCGCCCTTTCCCGTGAAGGCCTTCTGAAGCGTATTATAGTGGCCGACACGATTTGCTGTTCCTGTTCCCCGGACGGACAGATCCCCGGCCTTGAAGTGGTGCCCTCGGCGGAACTCTCCGCCCGGGTCGTGAAGACCATCGTTACCAACACCTCACTGAGCAAGCTCCTGCGGATCTTTGACGCGAGCATTTATTTGAAGTCGCCGAATCTGTTTAACCAGTAAGAGGCTGAAAGACGCCTGGCAGCCTGTTACCGGAAAAAAATCTTATCCTGCTGACAGAGGATTTTCAACCTCAATTTTATCGTTCTCCCGAAAGGGCGCAAGCGTGGATACCATACGCACTACCGAAGAAGATTTATTGATCACATAATGAACTTCGTGAGGTTCGATATGGATAAACTGTCCCGGCGTAAGGGTATGCGCCGCGTTATCAACCACTATGGTAACGGTTCCTTCCAAAATATGGAAATTTTCTTCCATGCCTTCATGGTAATGGGCACGGAAATCCTGTCCGGGCGTGAACTGTACCAGCGCAAAAGCCATACGCGGCCCCCGCATGAGGTATTTGGGGCCGTTATCGCCAAACCGGTACTGCCTGTCCTTTTCATCTATAATGTACATATACACTCCTTTCGGGTAATCCTACAGACCGGGCGCGGACCACATGTAACGGGTAATTTTTTCGTCGCTTAACTTCAAAAGCGGCTCGTATACGGCCTGCCAGGTATCGTAAGCCTGCCGGTACACTTTCCCGTTTGCCTCATCCGGAATGAAGCGCTCCTCTATCTTTACCAGTGTGCGCGCGGCCTCCTGTATGTCCGGGTAGAGGCCTATCCCCTTGCCGGCCAGGAGGGCGGCGCCCAGGGCGGTCGCTTCCCTGACCACCGGTACTTCCACCGGAATGCCCAGCACGTCGGCCAGTATCTGCGGCCACAGGGCGCTTTTGGAAGCGCCCCCGGCGAACACGATTTTTTCCGGGCGGTTTCCGGTAACCTGTTCCACCAGCCGGAGATTCCCCAGGGTAACAAGGGCGGTGTTCTCCATAATGGCCCGGTAAAAGGTGTATTTGTTAAAGCGGCCGGGATCGAGGTCAAAATTCGTAAACGTGGGGGCGGCGTGTCTCCAGGAGATAAAATTCATCACGCCGGAAAAGGCGCAGAGCATCCCGTAGGACCCGGCGGGGATTTTCCGGGCGGCCTTGTCCATAAGCGCGTAAGGGTCGGTGCGCCGTTCCGCCGCCAGGCGTGTTTCTTCTCCGCAGAAGGCGTCCCGGTACCAGCGCATCACCAGGCCGGGCTTGAAGGCCAGGGCCTCGTATTGCCAGACATTGTCAACGGCGTGGCAGTTTACCCGCACATCGCAGCGGGGGGAGGTTTTTCCCGTACCGGTGTTGTACTCATACTGCCAGAAGCTTCCGCCGAAGACCGCCGCCTCATTGACGCCGGTTACCCCCACGCCAATAGAACCGAGTTGGCAGTCGCCGCCGCCGATGACCAGCGGGGTTCCCTCCTCAAGGCCGGATTCTTCGGCCCCGCTCCGGGAGACTTTTGCCGCCACGGTTCCACATTCCCGAACCTCCGGGAAAATGTCGTCCCGAAGGCCGCAGTACCGGGCTATGTTTTTGTCCCAGGTTCTGGTCTGCAAATTGAAAAGTCCGGTGGTGGAACCGTTGCTCGGTTCCACGATCAAAGTCCCAGAGAGGCGGTGGATGATCCAGTCATTGAACATGCCGATTCGGGCGGCTTTGTAGTAAAGGCCGGGGAATTTATTTTTAACCCACAGCAGCCGCGGCAGCGCGCTGAGGGCGAAGGTTTGCCCCGATTCAAGGTATATCTCCTTCTCCAGTTCCGGCGAGATCTGCTTGAGCTGTCTTACCTCCTTCCCGCTGCGGGCGTCAACGTTGGCGCAGGCCCAGATTTCCTTTCCCGCGGCGTCGTACAGGACAATGCCCTCCCGCATACAGGTGGTGGATACGGCGGCGATTTGGGACGCCCTGACGCCGGTTTCGGTAAGCGCGTCCCTCGTGCAGGCGCAGGTGAGGGCCCAGTTGGCCGTCCAGTCAAAGTCCATGCTGCCCGGATAGCGGGGATCTTCCTTATGTTTCCATTCCCGCTGGCTGCACCCGACCTGATTTCCCCGCGTGTCAAAAATAACCGCGCGGACACTGCCGGTCCCCGCGTCAATCGCCATAAGATATTCACCGGACATACATTTTATTGTATCAGGGATAAGCCGGATTGCCAAGCAAAAAACATCAGATGTCAGGAATTCCTAATTCAACCGCAGATCATAACGGACAATTCGGACTTTTGGTTCAAAATCCGCGCTTTTGTCCGTTCTGTCCGTGCTTATTTTGAAACCGGAATTGCCGGTTTTGGGAAAGCCTCTATTGACAAACAAAAAAATATTCATTATAATACATATTAATATTATAGAATTTATATAGTATTAAACATAGAGGTAAAATATATGAATAACAGAGCGGCAGATAGCCTGACGGAACTGGTGGGGAATACTCCCCTCCTGCGGCCCCGCAGGTTTATTGATTTGGCGGGGATTGCGGGGGCCGACCTCCTCTTCAAACTGGAGTGCTTCAACCCCCTCTCCAGCGTGAAAGACCGCATCGCCAGAGCCATGATTGAAGACGCCGAGGCCAGGGGCCTTTTGAAGGCCGGGACTGTGCTCATCGAGCCTACATCGGGTAATACGGGGATCGGCCTTGCCTTTGCGGCGGCGGCCAGGGGATACCGCCTCATCCTCACCATGCCCGACACCATGAGCATTGAGCGGCGGCAGCTGCTCCTGGCCCTGGGGGCGGAACTGGCGCTGACTCCCGGCGCATTGGGTATGAAGGGGGCGGTGAACAAGGCCCTGGAACTCAGCGCCCAGATCAAGGGGAGCCTGGTGCTCCAGCAGTTCTCCAATCCCGCCAATCCGGAGATCCACCGGAAAACCACGGGGCCGGAAATTTGGGAGGCCTCAGGCGGCAAGGTGGACATTCTCGTGGCGGGGGTGGGGACCGGCGGAACCATCACCGGCGCGGCGGCCTTCCTCAAGGAGAAGAATCTTGACGTAAAGGCGGTGGCGGTGGAGCCGGACGCCTCGCCGGTGCTGTCGGGAGGCAGGCCGGGGCCGCACCAGATTCAGGGGATTGGCGCGGGCTTTGTGCCCGACGCGCTCGATTTGTCGCTCGTTGACGAAATATTCAGGGTGCGGAACGAGGAGGCGGCGGATACCGCCAGGGTGCTTGCACGGGAGGAGGGCCTTTTGGTTGGCATATCGTCGGGGGCCGCCGCCTTTGCCGCGGCGAAGGTTGCCGCCAGAACCGAAAACAAGGGCAAGACCGTTGTGGCCGTTCTTCCCGATACGGGCGAACGCTATCTTTCCACGGCGCTGTGGAAAGACATTCCCAAAACAAAGAGCGCCATCTGGTATTAGAGGAGGAATCAAATTGAGTACGATAATCGACAGGCCCCGCTATGTATGCGCCCTAGGCGGCGCGCTGGCGCTGATGAGGGCCATGCACCGGACCATACCCATCGTCCACGCCGGCGCAGGCTGCGCGTACAACTACTACATAGGCGGCAACGCCGGTGCGGGTTATTGGGGCGGCGGCTACTGCGGCGCGGTTTCCACGCCTTCTACCAATGTGGCGGAAAAGGAAATCATCTTCGGCGGCGAGGGCCGTCTTGAAGAGCAGATACGCGCTACGGCGGAACTAATTGACGGCGACCTCTACGTGGTTATTTCAGGCTGCCAGGTTGAGATGATCGGCGACGACATACGCGTGACAGCGGACAATGTTGAGGGACTGCCGCTTCTGGCGGTGCAGACGCCGAGCTTCAAAGGCAATTCCCAGCAGGGTTACGACCTCCTGCTGGAAAAGCTCACGCGGAAATTCATCGCCAAAACCGATGCCAAACGCAAAAAGGCGGTTAATGTTTTCGGCGTAATTCCCGGAAACGATCCCTTTTATAAGGGCAACCTGAAAGAGATTAAGCGCGTTCTTTCCCTGATCGGCGTTGACGCCAACACCTTTATCGGCGAAGGGGAGAACCTCGACAATTTCCGCAGCGCGGGAAGCGCCGAGCTCAACATCGTGCTTTCCGATGTGTACGCCTCCCTCTCGGCGGAGGCATTTAAGGAAGTGCACGGGATTCCCTACATACGGGAACAGTTCCCCATCGGTTTTTTCCAGACAGAACGATTCCTGCGCAATGCGGGCAAGGCTCTTTCGATAGAGGAGGCGGTTATTGATAAGGCCGTCAAGTCGGAAGAAGAAATCTATTTTGATTATTTTGAACGCATCGCCGACATTTACAACGACATTGATCTTCAGCGTTACGGAGTTGTGGCGGCCGATTCCAATTACGCTCCGGCAATCTCCAATTTTATTTCCGATGAGCTGGGCTGGATTCCCCACCTTACTATGGTGACGGATCCCGTTACCGAAGAGAACAGAGCCGCCCTGGACAGGCGTTTTAAAAATTACGCCTCAGGGCTTGAGCCGAAGGTCTATTACGACACAAACGCCTCCGCCCTGCGGCATTACTTTACCGAAAGCTGGGAGCGTAACCGCAACCACGTCTATTACGAGCCTTTTTCTCCGGCGGTGATATTCGGCAGCGTGTATGAACGGGATTACGCCGAAGAGCTGGGCGTTCCCCTGCTTTCAATCTCGTTTCCCGTAACAAACAGGGTTGTGTTTAACAAAGCCTACGCGGGCTTCTCAGGAGGGCTTGCCCTGGCTGAAGACAGCTTCGGCCTGCTGGTGTCAGCGCGCTAAAGCGCGGCGTTATTATATAGTGTCTGTCCACAAAGTCGGTTACTTTGCGGACAGACATTGCATTTTCTCGCCTAACGGCTGCGAAAATGCGTTTTTTAAGGAAGCCTGTCCATAATGTGTCTACATTATGGACAGACTCTATATATAAAAGTTCATCGCCAATACCGCAAACTATATGCACATTATTGCAATTTATCAAGCAGCGAAGTAGAAAAAACACCCGTCTCCTGATAAGATTATGTTACTGCTCCGGAACCTCAAGGAGACGGGTCTGATGAAACAGAAGCGGCTCAGCAAACAGTTCATTCTCCTGCGGGTGCTTGCGGCCCTTTTGGGCTTTATCCCGCTAATCATGATCCCCCCGCTGATCATGGCCGCCGCGCTTGGCGAAGAAGAGATGATCCGGGCCTTTGCCTTTCCCCTGCTCGGTATCATTGCAGCGGCGCTGCCGTGTTTTTGCTCCCTGCGAAAAAAGAAGCTCAACCTGAACGCCAGGGACGGCTTTATGCTGGTATTTCTCACCTGGGCGCTGGCGAGTCTGATCGGCGCAATTCCCTTTTGGCGGGCGGGACTGAGTTTCAGCGATGCGCTTTTTGAAAGCGCCTGTACCTTTGCCACCACGGGCGGTACCACGGTGAGCGACCTGGAAGCGTTGCCCCGCGCGTTGCACTTGTGGCGCAGCCTGGCCCACTGGTTCGGCGGTATTGGGATTGTGCTTATTGCCGTGGCTTTTATGCCGCTGTTGGGAGTCGGCGGCTTTCAGCTTATCAAGGCGGAAGTGCCGGGGCCGGAGAAAGAAAAAATCACCCCCAAAGTAGCGGTCACCGCCAAGCTGCTCTGCACGGCATACGGGATTCTGAGCCTGACCCTTTTCGGCCTCTACCTCGCGGGGGGCATGGGCTTGTTCGACGCGCTCTGCCACAGCCTGACAACCATGGCTTCGGGCGGGGCAAGTACCCGTAACGCCGGACTTGCCACCTTCGATTCCCCCTTTATCGATGGGGTTTCCACGGTGTTTATGCTGCTGGCGGGCCTTAACTTCAACCTCTATTACCGGCTGCTGCAGGGAAAATTCAGGGACATCTGGAACAACACCGAGGCTAGGGCATACTTCGCCATTTTCATCATCGCCGCGGCGGTCATCACCCTGTCGCTGATTCCCGTGTACGGCTCGGCGGCCGGGGCTTTGCGCTACGCCGCATACCAGACGGCCTCGATCCTTTCCACGACCGGCACCGCCATCACCGGTTATGAAGCCTGGCCGGGCGTTGCCCAAATGGTTCTGTTCGGCCTGATGTTCGTCGGCGGCTGTTCCGGCTCCACCGCGGGCGGCGTCAAAGTTATCCGCCACGTGGTACTCTGGAAACAGATGGGCAACGAACTGCGCCGCGTCATCTACCCGCGGGGGGTATTCAGCGTGCAGCTCAACAAGCGGGTGGGGCGCAAAGACGTGGTCTACGGAGTGGCGGGGTTCTTTCTGTTATATATTGTGGTAATCGCCGCCGTCACCCTCATTACCGCCGCTGCCGGCGTCGACCTCTTCTCTTCCCTCAGCGCCGCCCTCTCAATCACCGGCAACGTGGGCGCGGGCTTTGGCGCCGTCGGCCCTACCGGTAACTACGGCGGCTTTCCTGATCACATCAAATGGCTTTTCTCTTTTGTGATGATCGCGGGCCGCCTTGAGTTATGGACCGTGTGCATCCTGTTCAACCCGGCGTACTGGCGGAAATAGAGGAAACAGCGGGAAGCCCGCGTAAATGCCTGGAAATTGAGCTGCAAAAGGCCGTAGTTCCCTGTGAAGCGGAACAAGCGCTCCCTATATGACGGCAAGCCGCTCAAACAGGTATACCGCCCTGATTTTGTCTGTGTTGGGAGAAGTATCATAGCAATGCGGTACATAAGCTTCGCAACGAACAGAAGGCGCTAATTTTTAAATATTCTTTCGGCCACAGGAAGAAGTGTGGGATTTCCGGTACATTTTTGGGCGAACCTTAAAGCGGAAACAATCAGGGTTGTTGGTTAATTCGTCCGTGTCTGTCCGTGTAGTGCCCACGCAAGCGCGGGCTTGTGGTTGAATTCGGAATCCCTGCTTTTCCCCTTCCCTCCCCCTTGCATTGAAAATACCCCGGTAATAGAATGAACCCCTATGTTACCTATAACGCGCAAGATTGAGCTGCTGGCCCCCGCCGGTAGTCCCGAAGCGCTTGACGCCGCCATTGGCGAAGGGGCGGACGCGGTGTATCTGGGGCTGAAGAATTTCAACGCCCGGATGCGGAGCGCCAACTTTACCTATTCTCAGTTCGAGAGCGCTCTGCGGGTTTTACGCCGCATGGGGAAAAAACTGTACGTTACGGTAAACACGGTTTTTGAACAGCGCGAAGCGGACCGCATGTACCAGTTTCTCAAGTACCTGGCCGCCGCGGGGCCGGACGCGCTTATTGTGCAGGACTTAGGGGTTGTCGCCATGGCCCGCTCGGAGTTTCCTTCCCTCAAGCTCCACGCCTCCACCCAGATGAATATTGCCTCCGCGCGGGGGGCAAACGCCCTTTCCAGACACGGCGTTTCCCGTGTGGTACTTGCAAGGGAACTGAGCCTGGCGGAACTGCGGGGCGTCAGAAGCGAAACCAATCTGGAACTGGAAGTTTTTGTACATGGCGCGCTCTGCGTCAGCGCTTCGGGAATATGCCTTTTTTCCAGTTACCTCGGCGGTAAATCCGCCAACCGGGGCATGTGTACCCAGGCCTGCCGCCGCCTGTATCACCGAAACGCCGAAGGCGGCGCTGCCCCTGAATCCGGCTACTACTTCAGCCCCGGCGATTTGCAGCTTTTGGAGCGTCTGCCCGATCTGGCTGAGGCCGGAATTAATTCCCTCAAAATCGAAGGCCGGATGAAAAGCGCCGACTATGTGGGCACGGTGGTTTCCGCCTACCGGCAGGTGTTAGACGCCATCGCCGGAGGGGATGAGGAACAAATCAGGCTGCATATTCAGAAGGGGCAGGAAATTCTTCGCGGCGATTTTGCCCGTTCCAAGACGCGGTTTTATTTTGACAGCGCCGCTTCGGAAACGCCCGCGGGGGAAAATTCGACGGCATCACCGGCCGCCGGTATCGACTGGCTGAACCCGCTTCAGGACGGCGGCACCGGTATCAGCCTGGGCGCGATTCAAAAGGTAAAAGGCGCGGGGGACGAACGGTGGGCTTTGGTTTCCCCGGATGACGGCGCCGCGCTCCGTCCGCTTGCCGGCGACTCGATTCGCCTGCACCGCAGCGATGATTCAGAGCGGGTCTCCCGCAAACTCAAGTTCGTTGAGCCTGCCTCGCACGCTGAGCGCGGTTACTGGATTTCCATTCCTGAAAATTTTGATATAGGGGACAGGGTCTATCTTATACAAACCAAAGCCACATCGAAACGCTATAAGATGCTTATTTCCCGTAACGCCGCGGGCGGCGGCCACGCGCCGGGCAGAGAAAAGGCCCCTTTCCCTAAACTGCAAAAGCCGCCAAAAGAAACGAAAGACGGCGGCAGGGCAGGGCGCGCTAAACCGGCAAAATCGGGCGGCGTTTTTCCCGAAGGCCTCTACGTTGCCGTTTCCCGAATCGAGGACCTCTACATCGCGCAGTCTTCCCGCCCCGAAAAAGTGATGCTCACCCTTTCCCGCAAAATCGCTGCCTGTTTGTTGGCGGATAACAAAGCGCCCCTGCCTTTCAAGCCTGCCGAGATCATCCTGATACTGGACCCGTTTTTCCCCCAGGACGCGGCGGAAACAACGGCGGTGGAAATCAATGGCCTTATTGAACGGGGTTACCGGCAGTTTGTGCTGAATAACCTAGGGCATTTTTCCCTGTTTCGGGGCAGTGACAATCGGAACGGTGATATTCGTTCCCGGGTTCAGCTTATCGCCGGTCCCTGGTTGTACATGTTCAACGCCTGGTCGCTCTCGTTTGTTTCTTCCCTGGGAGCTGACGGATTTGTCTCACCTCTGGAGAACAACCGGCAAAATCTGGAACGGACACTGGGCCAGGACAGGGCAAGCCGCTCTTCGCATAACGGCATCTGGCCGCGCTCCGTTTTCTTTGTCCCGGTTTTCGCGTGGCCTTCACTGTTCCGCATCCGGGCGGACATCGGCGCCGTTTACGATTTTAACTCGTTTGCAGATAACAGGGGCGAAAACTTTTTTCTCATCACCGGCCGCGATGGCTCGCTGGTGCTCCCCGAAAAACCTTTTTCAATAATCGACAAAATTCCCTTCCTCAAAGAAGCGGGTTTCAGCCGCTTTATCATCGATCTTTGCGGCCCTGTTTTACACAAGGGGGATTACCGCGATCTGATGCGGGCTGTAAAAGAAGGCGCTCCCCTGCCGCGGAGCAGCCGCTTTAACTGGAAAGACGGGTTTTATTCGATGGAGAACACCGTTTCTCAACGTTAAATTAGAACAGACACATTTTCAGTTAATCTTGATGTGTTCTCCTGCAGCTTTCTTCATCACATACGAAAAATGTGCTATACTATCCCCATGGAAAGTCCGGTAAAACAAATTGAAGACCGGCAGCTTGACGCGCTGCTGGTTCCCCGTTTTATGCGTTATGTCCGCTATTGGACGGAGAGCGACCGCCACATAGCGGAAACTCCCTCAAGTCCGGGCCAGTGGGAACTGGCAAAAGCCCTGCGGGATGAGCTTTTGGGCCTGGGCCTTACGGACGTGGAGCTAACCGATCACTGTTATGTAATAGCCCGCCTGCCGCCCAGCCCCGGAAAAGAGACTGCGCCGGCAGTCGGTTTTCTAGCCCACATTGACACCGCAAGCGACGTTTCAGGAAAGGACGTTAAGCCCCAACTGGTAAACTGTTACAATGGGGAAAAAATCGCGCTCTCAGACGGCCTGGCGCTGAACCCGGCGCAGGAGCCGGGCCTGGCCGCCCAAAAGGGCAAGGCCATTATTCACAGCGGCGGCTCCACCCTGCTCGGCGCGGACGACAAGGCCGGAGTGGCGGAAATTATGGCCGCAGTGGAGTACCTTGCGGCCCACCCTGAAATCGAACACGGCCCGGTGGAGATTATCTTTTCCCCCGACGAGGAAACCGGCAAAGGGCTGCCGGATTTTCCCCTGGAGAAAATCAAATCCGCGGTCTGCTATACCCTGGACGGCGGCCCCATAGGGGAGATCGAGGCGGAATGTTTCAACGCTTGGAAAGCCGACATTGAGTTTAGGGGAAAGGTGATCCACGTGGGGGCGGCCAGGGGCATACTCGCCAACGCCGCGCTTATGGCCGCCTCCTTCGCCGTGGCGCTGCCGCGCTCTGAAAGCCCCGAAGCCACCGACGGCTATTACGGCTACTATTGCCCCATGGAAATTAAGGGCGATCTGGAAAACGCCTGCCTTGAGGTGTATCTGCGGGATTTTGATACCGGCGGCATGAGGCGGCGGGTGGCGGCTCTGGAGGCTTTCGCCAAAACGGTGGAGGCCCAGTTTCCCGGCGGAAAGGTGATTGTTAAGGCGGAGCCGCAGTATTATAATATGAAGGCTAAAATCGACGAACAGCCCGAGGCGCTTAATCGTCTGAAACAGGCTCTGGATAATATCGGCATTGCGTATCACCTAAAGCCCGTCAGGGGCGGCACCGACGGCTCCTGCCTGACCGAAATGGGTATTCCCACCCCGAATATTTTTACCGGCGGCCGGAATTTTCACAGCCGGATCGAGTGGGCTGCGGTGAGCGAGATGTACGCAGCCTGCAGACTGGTCATTGAGCTCATCAGACTTTGGGGAGAGTGATTATGGATACCCTGGCAACCGCTTTCGGCCAACAAATAAAAAAAGCAATGTCCCGGTCAAAAGTCCCCACCATGGTAACCGAACATAACGTGTATCAGGAAGGGGATAACAATATCCTGCCCATTCTGGATGAAATGGCAAATACGCTGATCCTTCCCGGTTCCCGCCTTGACGGCCTTGAAAATCTTGAGGAACTGCTGGCCAGAGCTGAAAACGGAAAATCCTGCCTGCTCCTTCTGGAGCATTACAGTAATTTCGATTTGTCGATTTTTTCCCTCATGACCCGCAAAGCCGGCGGCAGGGGCGCGGACATTTCCAAAGCCCTGGTAGCCATCGCCGGAATGAAGCTCAACGAGGACAGTCCGGCGGTCGCCGCCTTTGCCGGCGCTTACACCAGAATCGTCATTTATCCCAGCCGTTCCCTGCTGGACCTGGACGGCGAAAAAAACCGCGGCGAAATTATCCGCAGCAACGCGATCAACCGGGCGGCCATGAAGAAGCTCGCCGAATTAAAGACAAAGGGCAGACTGGTTCTGGTCTTCCCCGCAGGCACACGCTACCGCCCCTGGGACCCCGCAAGCAAAAAGGGCGTTCGGGAAATCGATTCGTATATCCGCTCTTTTGATTATATGTGCTGCGTGGCCCTGAACGGCCAAATCCTTCATGTAAACAAAACCGACATGCTGAACGATGTGGTAGCCAAAGACCTGCTTTTAGTCACCGTCGGCCCGGTGCAATCCTGCGCCGAATTCCGTGACAAGGCCAGAGCCGCCGCGGAAGCTGCCGGTATCAAGGACCTAAAGCAGGCCTCCGTTGACGCGGTCATGGCGGATATGGAGAAACTCCACCTCGTTGCGGAAGAAAAGCGCCAAAAATTGCTGCGGGAGTAGATTAGAAACGCCCCGGAACCGGCGGGACTTTGCGGACGAAGACCGCTAAAAACGCCTGTTTTTAGCGGTCTTCCTGGTAACTACCAATTATTGCCGGAACCGCGGTCACGACGGGGCTTGTCCATCGCTTCGTTCACCCTGAGTTGGCGTCCGTCGAATTCGCGGCCGTTAACGCCCGTAATAGCGGCGCTCGCTTCTTCGTCGCTGCTCATTTCGATAAAGCCGAACCCCTTGGAGTTGCCGCTGTCACGATCGAAGACGATTTTGGCGGATGCGACGCTGCCGAATCCGGAGAATAGGTTCTTCAAACCATCCTCGGTGGTGTTGTAGGAAAGATTACCGACATACAGTTTCTTAGCCATTGAGAAAATTCCTTCTCCCGGAACAAGCTCTTCCCATCGGGAAGGGATTGTCAATGCGTCCGGGTACGCTTTATTCACGCCCACAAAAGCGGACGACTCAAATTCCCCCTGTTATCCAACCGGAGAAAAAAAGATGCTGAATGTTAAGGGAGAAAAAAAACGGGAGGCAGACAAAAAAGAAACCCCTAAAACAGGCGGTCTTTCAAAAAGCCGCCGCCATGCAATGAAATCAATTAACATATCCTGCGATATGTTATTCTCATAGGGTATTAGACCCTCAATATATAAAGAAGATAGCACAAATAACATTTTGTGTCAAGTACCCGCGCTGCCTAATCAGGAATTTTACATTTAACCACTTACCACACGGACCAACACGGACTTTTACTTTGAAAACACAGTTTTCGTCTATAAGTCCGCTATAATTCGTACAATTTCATGGGTTTTACCTAAAACTCCGCGAAATTGTCCGTTTTTTAGTTTTACCCTTGTATACTATAATTTTTAGGAGTTTAGGTTATTCCTAAAATGGGAATTCTGACAGACAGGGCCCTTTTACGAATTCCTGTTGAAAAGCAGCTTGCTTGCTTTTCCCGGTAAAAAGTGGTAAGTTCAATTCAGGAGCAGTATATGAAAACAAAAGCGATTCGTTTATACGGCGTCAATGACCTCAGGCTTGATGAGTTTGAGCTTCCCGAAATTCGGGAGGATGAAATACTGGCGAAAGTGGTTTCCGACTCTATTTGTATGTCCAGCCACAAGCTCGCCGTACAGGGGGCGAAACACAAGCGGGTCCGCCACGACCTTGGCAAAACACAGCCCATCATTGGCCATGAGTTTTGCGGTACGATTGAAAAAGTGGGCGGCAAATGGGCCGGCCAATTCAAGGCAGGGGAAAAATTCGCCATTCAGCCGGCGCTGAACTATCCGGACGCCAACGGCGTCGCTACGCTTTGGTCTCCCGGTTATTCATACGAGTTTATCGGCGGTGACGCCACGTACATCATCATCCCCAAAGAAGTGATGGAGATGAACTGCCTGCTCAATTACAAGGCGGATAATTTTTTCATGGGTTCCCTGGCGGAGCCGGTTTCCTGCGTGGTGGGGGCTTTTCACGCCCAATACCACACCAGGGGCGGCTCTTACGTTCATTCCATGGGGATTGCCGAAGGGGGCTCTCTGGCGCTTCTGGCCGGCGTCGGTCCCATGGGCCTTGGGGCCATTGATTACGCGATCCATAATCCCCGTAAGCCTTCGCGCCTCGTGGTCACCGATATTGACGACAAGCGCCTGACCCGCGCCGCCCGGCTCCTTCCGGTGGAAGAGGCGAAAAAGAACGGTGTGGAGCTTACCTATATCAACACCAAAGATATAAACGATCCGGTGGAACATTTGAAATTCATGAACAGCGGCAAACTCTACGATGATGTATTTGTTTTTGCCCCGGTCAAACCGGTGCTGGAAATGGGTGACCGCCTCCTGGGCCACGACGGCTGCCTTAACTTTTTCGCGGGCCCCACGGATACGGTCTTTTCCGCGAGCTTCAATTTTTACAATGTGCATTATGAGTCGCATCACATAGTGGGCACATCGGGAGGAAACACCGACGATATGAAAGAATCCATTGCAATGATGTCGGCGGGATCTCTCAACCCCGTGTTCATGATAACCCACATAGGCGGCCTTGACGCGGCAGTCAAAACAACCATCGAACTTGACAAAATCTCTGGCGGCAAGAAACTCATCTATACCCACAAGAAACTCGATCTTACCGCCATTGACGACTTTGCCGCAAAAGGCGCGGATGATCCGTTATTTGCAAAACTCGCGGAGATCTGCGGCCGCCACAAGGGCCTGTGGAACGTGGAAGCGGAGAACTACCTGCTGGAAAACGCGCCGGGGATTTAGCCCCGGCAGTTTGTCGCGCTTCGCGCATGATAATCTCCAAAAGCCGCCTTCAGGTGATTTTTGCATTTTCCTGAAGGACGAGCCTACCCTAAAACTAATTTGACTGTGCGCCAACGTTCCCGGCATAGCCGGGGACACGGTTTTAGGACAGGCTTGAGCCGCAGGCTCGTTGGGAAAGCCTCAGATTGAAAAAAACCGCAAACGCAACAGGCTGTCAGGCAAAGGCATTTACTTTTTTCTCTTTCTAAAATGACGCATCATCCAATAGGAGAATTAGTTCATCCACATGGCTGCGCCATGCAGGTTCTTGGCGGGATTTTTTCCCATCTTCACCATCTTCTTCATCTGGCCGCGCATCTTCTCGAACTTTTTGATCAGGCGCGCCACCTCCGCCACCGACGTGCCCGATCCATGGGCTATACGGCTCCTGCGGGAAGGGCCGATGATGAGATGATTGGCCCGTTCCTTGCGGGTCATGGACGAGAGAATCACTTCCTGCAGCTTGAAGTCCGCCTTGTCGACAGCGTCTTCGCTTATCCTGCCCTGCATGCCGGGAATCATGTCCAGCATGGATTGCAGGGAACCCATTTTCTTTATCGCCCTGAGTTGGTTAAGCCAATCCTCCAGCGTGAAATTTTCTTTCTCCAGTTTTGCCTGCAGTTCCAGGGCCTCTTTCTTGTCGATGACTTCCTGGGCTTTTTCCACGAGGCTCACCACGTCGCCCATGCCGAGGATTCGGCCGGCGATCCGATCAGGATAGAAAGGCTCGAAATCTTCGCTCTTTTCACCCGTACCCACAAACTTGAGGGGCTTGCCGGTGATGGTCTTAAGGGAGAGCGCCGCGCCGCCCCTGGTGTCGGAATCGAACTTAGTGAGGATGACCCCGGTAAGGCCGATTTTTTCGTCAAAGGTTTTGGCGATGTCCACGGCGGATTGTCCGGTCATGGCGTCCGCCACGAGGAGCATTTCGTCGGGCTTTGCGGCGTCCCTGAGGCGGGAAAGCTCTGCCATCATCAGATCGTCGATTTGCAGGCGGCCGGTAGTGTCGATGATCAGGGTGTCGATGAGGTTTTGTCCGGCCCAGGCAAGTGCGCTGCGGTACACCTTGACGCTGTCCTGAGCGCCGTCTTCCTTGTGGACCGGCACGCCGATTTGTCTGCCCAAGACCGCAAGCTGTTCCATTGCCGCGGGACGCACGAGGTCACAGGCCACAAGCAGGGGCTTGCGGCCTTCCTTTTTAAGGCGCAGCGCCAGCTTGGCGGAACTGGTGGTTTTGCCCGACCCTTGCAGGCCCAGCATGAGCACTGTAGAAATGACGTCCGGCCCCCGCAGCTTGAGGGCTTGGGCCGTGGCTGCCTCTGGCCCGCCGCCGCCCAAATACGAAACCATTTTATCGTGAACGATTTTGACAAACTGCTGCCCCGGCTCCACCGCGCGGAGTACTTTTTCGCCCTTGGCTTCCTCAATCATGGAATTGACAAAACGGCGCACCACCCGCAGGTTAACGTCCGCTTCCAGCAGGGCCATCTTGATCGCGTCAACCGCGTCTTCGATATTTTTTTCGCTGATGGAAGATTTGCCCGCCACAAAGCGCAGGGCGCCGCTGACCTTTTGAGTTAATTTGTCGAACATTGCTTACTCCTGATTCATCCCAAACTGTTGAGGAAATTCCGCAGAAAATCAAGCGGCTCAATTTCCCGGTTGAGTATCTGGTAAAGGCCCACGGAAATCGGCATCTTAAGCCGGTATTTATCCACCAGTACCTTGACATGCTTCGCGGCGGCCACTCCTTCGGGAAGGTAACCGATCTCGTTTATCCGCCTGAGCAGATCGTCCAAATCCTTAAACGGTTTCAGTATTTTTTTCTCGATTATCTCTTTGCCGAAGCGGCGGTTCCGCCCGAACACGGAACGGCAGGTAACGTCCAGATCCCCAATTCCCGATATGGAAGTAAAGGTTTCGGGGTGAGTGGCCCCCATTGCCATACCCAGCGTCTGAATTTCGTTGAGGCCCGCCGCGAGCAGGAGGGATTCGGTCCCATCGCCAAACGAGTTGGCCTCTTCCGTCTGGCCGCCCATTGTTTTAATGGCGTCCAGCATGCCGAAAGCGATGGCGATGACATTTTTCGCCGCCGCCGCCACCTGCACTCCCCGCACGTCAAAAGACGAAAACACAAATAGGCTGCCGCTTTTCAGCAGTTCCCGAAAGCGGATGGAATTTTTGGGGCTTTCGCTGGCGGCGATGAGGCCGGTGATTTTGCCCCGGGAAACTTCCTCCGCGTGGCTGGGGCCGGCGATGTACACCAGCGACTGGCGGTAAAAGCCGGGCAGGTAATCCTCCAGCGTTTCAAGGAGCAGGCGGGGACCTTTGGGCGTGGAGAGAAAACCCTTGGTGATAACCGCTATGGCGGTTTCCCCCTCCCTGATTGAGGGGACCAACAGAATCTTTTTGACCGTTTCGAGCAGGTACAAAGAGGGAACCGCCAGGATAAGAAATTCCCTGCCCAAAGCGGCTTCCTCAATGTCCGTGGTTGCCGTTAATGTTTCGGGCAAAGTCACGCCGGGCAAAAATCGCGGATTTCGGCGGCGCTTGTTGATGTCCTCCGCGGTCTCTTCCTCGCGACACCAGATGACAACCTCTTTCCCTTTTTCGGCAATTACCTTGGCCACGGCCGTTCCCCAGGCGCCGGCCCCCAAGACTGCTGTTTGAGCGTTCATGCCTTATTATGCGGCAACTTTCGGAATTGCTCAACCGGGGGCCAGGCCTAGCAGCCTGTTGCGCTTGTGGCTTTTTTTGCAATCTTTCAGAAAAATAGAAACAGTGCTGCCAACGCTGAACGAGTACCAGAGCCGTCGGTATTTATCGGCGGAAGCAAAAGCAGTCGGGTATGGAGGAATAAGCCTGATCAGCCGCTTGTCGGGAATGTCAC
>JAITIC010000103.1 GCA_031279635.1 Treponema sp.
GAGGTAGAGAAATTCGCTGCGGAAAAGGCCGATCCCTTCGGCGTCCCCGGCAAGGGCGGCGTCGGCGTCGCTCACGGAGCCGATGTTGGCGAAGAGTTTCATGGGGCGGCCGCTTTTGGTGGCGCTTGGCTTTCCCCGCATTTCTTCAAGTTTTTCTTTTTCCCGCCGCTGCCGCTCCTCTTTCGCTTCCAACTCCCGTATTATTTCCGCTTCCGGCTCAATGTACAAAACCCCGGTTTCACCATCAAGGATCGCGTCTTTTCCTGAGAGATCCCCGGACAAGAATTCCCCGAATGAGATGATAGCCGGGATTCCCATGGTACGGGCAAAAATTGCCGTGTGGGAATTGGCCGCCCCCTGACGGGACACCAGGGCAAGCACCTTGCTCCGGTCAAGCTGGGCGGTCTCACTTGGGGTAAAATCATCGGATGCAAGAATCACCGGTTCATCGTTCCGGCCAAGGGCCTGTCCCTCACCTGACAGTATTCCTATCACCCGCTTGGAAACATCGTACACATCGATGGAACGGGCCTTCATATAGTCATCATCCATGTCGGCGAATTCCTGGGCAAGGCGGGAACCGGCGGTATTTACGGCGTATTCGGCGCATACTTTTTCTGTTTTGATGATCTCAACAATGGGATCGCAATAATCGGAATCTTCCAGCATCATCCGGTGGATTTCAAAGAGCAGTGCGTTTTCTTCCCCGATTTTGTCCATCATTGTTGAGGACAGCGTATGAAGCTGATCCGCCGCAACCTGCCGCGCGGCATTAAACCGTTCTATTTCTCCGCCGGCGTCTTCAACGGGCCGCTTTTCAACGGAAAGGCTTTGCCTGTTAAGAAAAGAAAGCCGGCCCCGGGCTATCCCTGCGCTTACGCCTTTACCTTGTAAGGTTATCATCATGCCCTCCAAAATGTTTCAAAAGAATCGATTCCGCTTCGGCATTCCACAGGCCTTGATGGGCTTCGCAGCTTTTGTGGAGTTCTCCAAAGAGGGGATCTTTTTCGCCGAGTTTTTCAAAATCAGCCAGGGCGGTTAAAGGCATATTGACGTGGGTATAGGTTACGATTTTACCCGCCCGCAGTTCCGGCAGATTCGCCACCGCGCCGGCAACGGCATCCAGCCCGCAGATGTGGGTTACCATCACCGCCGGGCGCAGTTTCTTCTCCGAGGAAAGTTTAAGCGCCTCCTTGAGGTCGTCGGTGTTGCCGCCGGTACTTCCCAGAATATGGGTACTGGTATAATGGCAGTTATACAGATTCATCATGGCGGAAAAATTTTTGTCCTCCGGTCCGGCAAAAAAATTAAGGCAGCCGTCAAAGGCCATGAGTTTGTCCCCCAGTTCCGCAAGCTCCCGTATGGGGGCATAGACAAACACGTCGTCGTAGCCCGCGCCTCCGCTTATATCCATCAGGACGGCGTACTGATCGGCGTGGCTGCGGGGATTGACATAGTGCAGTTCCACACCCTGTTTTTTCGCCAGTTCCGGACTGATAAGCTGTTCCGCCCGGCGCAGCCGCCTGTCATCCACATCGGTAACGACGATTTTTGCGGGCCGGTTCCCGCCGTAAAGCGGATATTCAACCGCGCCCAGTCCCATGGGCCCGGCTCCCCCGAGGATCAGTACGCTGCCCCCGGATTTGATGTCCATGGCGTGATGGTAGTTCTGCTTGTTGGTATGGTACATCATGTGATACCCGCCGATGATGCAGCTTACCGGTTCAGCCAGGGATGCGTAGAAATAGGCGTCCCCGTCGTAGTGAAGGAGACAGCCCAGCTCCATTACCTCATGGGGCAGGATACAATAGGCCGCGTCCCCGCCGAAAAACTCGTAGGAATAACCGGGGGAGGCAAGGCTGCCCTGATAATTCAGGGCAGGCTGCTGGGCAAATTTTTCACCGGCTTTGAATTCGTGCCGCCACGCGGCGCCCACTTTGACTATGTCCCCGGCAAATTCATGGCCGATGATGATGGGGTGGGTATCGACGTTTTGCGGACAGCGTTTGTGCTTTTTACCCTGCTTCAAGAGTTTATAGGTGGACATACAGATACTGTCGCTTACAATCCTGACGAGAATTTCATCGTCCTTTATTTCGGGAAGTTCAAATTCTTCCAGCCTGAGATCATCGGCCCCGTAGAGCCGTACCGCTTTTGTTTTTTGCCCCATGATATCTCCTTTCGTCTGAGCCTGTCCCAAAACTAATTGACTGTGCGCTCACGTTCCCGGCATAGCCGGGGGCACGGTTTTGGGACAGGCCCGTACAGTTTTTCAGGCTTTCAGCCCTGCAAAACTGCTAATTTCAAGGTTGCTTTCCCAAAACTTCAGTTTTGGGAAAGCCTCGTCTGTTACAGGATTTTTTCTATGATCGTTTGTGCTAAAAGGGTGTCTACCAACGCGCGGGGAGGCGGATTGGTCCCTTCGGTGGTACAGGCGCCGGCGGAGGCCGCCATGGCGAGGGCAAAGCACTGTTCTTCCGGCAGTCCCTGTTCAAAGCCGTAGACCAGCGCGCCGGTCATACTGTCTCCCGCGCCCACGGTTGACCGTACCGGTACCGGAAGCGCCGGAGCGCGCCAGACCCCTTCCCGGTTTACAAAAATTGCCCCGGCTTTTCCCCGGGAGAGGGCGGCCAGTTTGATACCCCTGCCGATCAAAGTACGGCAGAGTTCCGCGAGTTTTGCTTCCGTCACGCCCTCGTCATCCGGTATGCCAAAATACTGAAGCAATTCATACTGGTTCGGCTTGATATAATCGGGAACCTCCTCCGGGCCGGAGTCGAGGGCGCACTTCAGCGCCTCACCGTCGGCGTCGAGGAATACCGCCGCCCCTGCCCGGCGCAGCATGGCGGAGAGTTTTTTGTAGACATCCTTCCCAAGACCGGCGGGAAGACTTCCTGAAAGCACCACGGTATTTCCCTTAGTCCCGTAGCCTGAAATTTTTTGTTCCAGTTCACGCCACTCATCAGGATGTATCTGCGGCCCCGGTTCGTTGAATTCGGTCAGCGCCCCGTCATCGGCCACCACTTTCAGATTGGTTCTGGTTATGGCGGCGATACGGACAAAATCGTATTTCAATTCCTTTTTGGCGATAAGGGACTGTAACTCCTCCCCGGCGCCGCCGCCGGAAAAACCAACGGCGATACTTCCGCCGCCCAGGGAACGGATCATCGCGGAAACGTTTACCCCCTTGCCTCCGGCGTCCAGCGTTACGTCCCGCAGGCGGTTAAGGGCGTTTGTCCGTACCCTATCGACCCGGGCCGTTTTGTCCAATGCGGGATTCAGGGTTACGGTAATTATCATGCCGGTTCGCCGCTTAACATTTGATATACTTCATCAACACCGGCGTTTTTGATGAGTTTAATAACATCGTCTCCGGTCTCCAGATTGTCAACTATGTTTCCCATGATGTCGAGGTGTTCGTCCCCTTTAGCGGCAATGCCGATCACCAGGTATACCGGGTTCCCGTGCCAGTCTATGCCTTCGGGGTACGTCAGGACCACGATACCGGTAGTGATGATGTCTTTTTTATAGGCTTCTTCACCGTGGGGGATAGCGATAAAATTTCCTATCCCGGTAGTGAAGGAATTGTCCCGCTTGATCATCCCTTCGATATAGTGTTCGTTGACATAACCGGAGTCCGCCAGCATACGCCCGCAGCGGCGAATGACTTCTTCGCGTTCCGCCGTGGGCTGATTAAGGATAATGTTTTCCTTCTTGAGCATGGGTGTTGCCATGATCTTCCTCCTATATTAATTTCCCTTCGTATTGGGCGATAATTTCTGAAACTTCTCTTTCAAGAACCGCCTGTACGGTCTCACGATTTCCGACCTTGACCGCCTCAAGAAAAAAAGGCATATCAATTAAGGCGCTGGAAATTCTTCCCATCAATTCGGTCATCTCCTTAGGAGTTTTTTCGGGCAGCAACATGAATACACAACTTTTGGTATGCTTCAAATAATCCGCCGTAAATACACCTCCTTCCGGAACAATTACCGCAAATACCGATGACGTGCTATCCGCGCTGCGTGTGTGCAGTAAAACTATTCCCAGTTCATCGACGACCTGGGTAGCCAAGGCTTCTCTGGCTGCGAGGGACCGGCAGACGGCTTCCGGGTTTTTGGGTGAAAAGCGGGCGGCGGCAAAACGGATGAGCTCGTCAAAGGAACAGCCGGCTTTGATAGATACAACAGCAAAGTTGTCAAGCAGGCGCCTTGACTGGATGAAAGTTTCGATAAGGTCGTCCAGCCGTTTCTTCAGAGAAACCGATCGTGCCGGAATCTCTTCCCCCCGTTCGGTAAAAGCAAAGGCGTTAATGGCATCCTGAATTTTTTGATAATCTTCCTCCCCCAGTATGGTCTGTACCTGGACTATAGGTTTATCGGTATCCGCCAGCGGTATGGTGGAGATAAGAAAATCAGTGCCGGCCCAGGAATTTGTTTCATCATAACCTGATACTTCAACATCCAATTCCCCCTTGAACCGTTTGCGTACCTGATAGGCCAGCATATAGGACATGCCGATCCCGGCTGCGCATACAATACCCGCCCGGAGGGAACGCCGCCTGATATTCTGCTCCCCCAGGACGGCAAGGGCCGCCAGAAAATGTATCTGTATAAAAGATATTTCGTTCGACAGAACCGGAAACCCCAAGTATTCTTCCAAAACCTTCACCGCCCGGCAGGTTTTTTCGTATACGGCCGGGTGATTTTTGAGGAGTTCTGTTTTCAGCGGATTGGGGAGTTCTATTCCTCCCTTCAGCCTGGGCAGCGCCGATTCCAAATGCCGGGACAAAAGCCGCGTTAATTGCTCATTGGTTTTCAGAATTGCGGCGACCGGCGGATCAAAACGGTCTATCATTTGCATGGTAAGATGCTGAATGAGGTCCTGCTGATCCGCCGGTCCCGGCTCAAGGGGGCTTTCCTGCTTTGATCTGCACAGTTGGATCCACCCCGATAGGGTCTGCCGCTCTGTTTCCGGTACGGTGATTGAAAACACTTTTTCCGCTTCCGCAGCGAGTTCTCCGGCAAGGACGTTTTGAAAGCCTCCCGCCGTAACTTGTCCCGCTGAGATGATTTTTCCCTTTCGTATGCGGACAATCATCACCATAAGGTAGAGGGAAATCAGGCAAAAAGATTCAGAGGTCATCCAGTCAATTACATTGTTCTTTCTGCGTAAAATTTCCCGGACCCCTGTTTCTATGTCTACTCCGGGAAAACCGAAGGCCAATGTGTAGGATTTCCCGCCGGAGTCTCCGTCGAGGATGAAGCGGCTCACCAGGGCGGCCCGGAGGGCCTCTTCGGTCCCGTCACACTGTACGCCCAGCCCGCTTTTCCGGGTAATGATAATATCCCGGCCGGCAAGCGAAGTCTCAAGTTCGTCAAGATCATTGCTTACCGTGGACTCACTCACTTCAAGTACCCTTGAGTAAAAATACAATTTCTGTATTTCCCCCGAATGATCGACGAGTTCAACCAAAAGGCGGAGGAGCCGTTCTTTTTTAGAAGCGGGCTGAGGCTTGTATTCAGCCAACGCCCCAAGCAGTCTTTGCCGGGTCTCCCCGTTCCCGGCAAAGGCGATACCCTTGCCGGGAACGGAAACCAAGGCGGCTTGAAAAGCGATCAGTACAGGATCGGCATTTTCCAATTCCCGAAAAACCGTCCGGCGGCTTGTACCCAGCGTCGAAGATAAAGCGTCCACTTTTACCGGCTCCTCGGCGTATAAGAGGATCTCCAACAACCGTAAAAGCCTGGGAGAAAGACCTGAAAGAGGGCCCGTCTTGTCCAAAGCCGCTTCTCCTTCAACAGTCGCACTAACGAAGCTGTCCGAACAAGTTTTTCAAAATTTTCGGACCGCGCCGGTATTGACCCTCTTCAAAGAAACCCCGCAGGGATCCGAAGCTGTTTCAAAACTTTAATTTTGGAACAGGCTCATCCCTTAAAGATTTGCCGTTAAAAAATCACGGGCCGCTTCTATCGCCGCCAATTCATCTTCGCCTTCAGCCGTAACGGTAAAGGACTGGCCGCATTTAAGCCGCAGTTTCATCAGGGCAATAAGTTTTTTCGCATCGGCGCTTTGATCATCCCGCTTAACCGTAACATTACTTTTGAATTCCTGCATTTTCTGTACAAAAAGTCCTGCCGGCCGTGCATGAATACCGTTTGGATCGGTAATCGTATACAAAAAATCCTGCATGAACATCTCCTTATGATAAAGCAGTAGGGTTAAACCCTGCCGCAACGGGCAACGCTACGACGGGGCAGTTCATTCTTACATCCGGTTGAGGGCCTGCAGGCGCGGCTGATCACCCGCAGGATCCTTTAACCGGGCGCACAGGAAATCTATTTTTTCAGACCGGCAACCACCTCGTCATATTCCGGCGCGTTAAGGAAATCGGTTATCGTTACAAGGCGGGCTTGGGGGTTCGCCTGCCGCGCCCGGGATCCCAATTCCTTGTGGCAGATGATAATATCCGCATCCGCAGGGACTTCATTCACCGGTGAATGAATAACAACGATATCCATAAAACCCGCAGCCTGGACTTTTTTCCGCAGCTTGGTAGCCCCCATGGCGCTTGAGCCCATTCCGGCATCGCAGGCAAAGACAATTTTCTTTACCGGGGAGGAAGTATCCCAGGCGGTTTTGGTTTCTTCCACCGAGAGGCCCTTGGATTCGGCTTTATTCGCCCTGGTCTTTGCCTGGGACGCTTCAAGGTCGGCATCGTCCTTTCCAAAGGCTTTGAGCAGCACTATGGACAGAACGAACGAAACCCCGCCGCCCACGAGGATGCCCAGAATATTGGGAATATACGCACCCCGGGGAGTCATCATAAGTTCGGCAAAAATCGATCCCGGCGAAGCCGGAGCGACGAGACCGCCGCCAAAGATGCTTAGAACCAGGACGCCGGAGAAACCACCGGCTATCATAGCGATAATTAGGATAGGATTCATCAACACATAGGGGAAATAAATCTCGTGAATACCGCCGAGGAAATGGATGATCACCGCGCCGGGGGCGCTGCTCTTGGCGTTGCCTTTTCCTAAAAAACAGTACGCCAGAAGCAGGCCAAGGCCGGGGCCGGGATTTGATTCAATCATAAAGTAGATTGACCGCCCCACGGATTCCACCTGTTGACTTCCCAGGGGCGTAAAGACGCCGTGATTTATCGCGTTATTAAGAAACAGTACCTTTGCGGGTTCGACAATAATCGAAGAGAACGGCAACATCCCATGATTGACCAGCCAGCCTACACCAGCGCCAAGGGCATTGGTTGCGGCCGCGGCAAGAGGGCCTATAGCAAGGTAGCAGATGATCGAAAGGATACCGCCGATGATCCCCGCGGAAAAGTTATTTACCAGCATTTCAAAACCGGCGGGGATACGGCCTTCTACCAGGTCATCGAATTTCTTGATACAGAAACCGCCCAGGGGGCCTGCAATCATGGCTCCCAGGAACATGGGTATATCCGCCCCCATAATGACGCCGATGGTGGCGATTGCGCCGACTACGCCGCCCCGCACTCCGCCGCCTGCCAGACGGCCTCCGGTGTAGCCGATAAGAAGCGGCAGAAGATAGGACAACATTGGACCGACCATGGCTCCCAATTTTTCATTGGGGATCCAACCGGTAGGAATAAATAAGGCCGTGATAAGCCCCCACGCAATAAAGGCGCCCAAATTAGGCATAACCATAGCGGAAAGCGAGCGTCCTACTCTTTGTACTGCTTGTTTCATATTTTCTCCTCCTGCACCTTATAATATTTAAATTTTATTTTAGACTAAAAGACAAAAAATGCAAGAAAAAAACATACAGAATTGGCATACCTGTCTTGTGCCAAGTAATAAAGAGTAAAGTACGCCCTTTAAACCAGGTAAGGATTAGTTCCAGGGCGAGCGCATTAAAAATTCTTAGGGATCAGCCGCCACCGGTTCCGTTTGAGCGGCACATCCCGATTGGAACAACAATTGTTCAAGATACTCATCAGTCCAGGCCATCTGTTTGATTCTGCCCGTGATGCTTCGACTTGTCTGGGTATCGGATCGGGCAAGGGAAAGCGCAGTTTTACGAATAAACGCCAGGTTCTCAGTACCATGACCGCTCTTTATCCGGCAGGCGTCCTCACCAAAAGCCACATCAAGGACATAATGGAGGGAGTTCTCGATACCCCAATGGGCACGGACGCTGGCACCAAACACCACCGGGTCAGCCGGCAGACTGGTGACATACTACCGCTGTTCGGTCGTGACCGTTTCACCGAGAGTACGGATGGATGTAATGGT
>JAITIC010000166.1 GCA_031279635.1 Treponema sp.
GACATAATCTCCGTTTCATAGACCGGATTGATAAGGTACTGGTCATTCGTTCCCATGTTCCCCATCGGCGTACCAAGCGGAGCCTTCTCGACAATGTTCCATCCCTTTTCACCCCAGGACACGTCACGGGGGTTAGTCCAGTTATCCGCCTTCAGGTTGGGACTGAACGAGAGATCGGCAAGGGCCTTATGGTTCCCCGCCCATGCCGCCGCAATCCCCTTGCCCAGGTTGTACAACAATTCACGCCGGGACAGTTCGCGGGGATTAGCCGCCCTCCCTTTCAGTTCGTCCCGCAAACTTTTGACGGTACTTTTCAACGCCTCCACTTCGGCCCGTTCCTGCACCGTAACCGTTTCAAGGGTTTTGACAATGCCCTCTAAGATAGCCTCTTTTTCCTTGAAGTAGGCCGTTGCGGTTTCCGTGTTGGTGAACCCGGTCAACTCGATTTTCTTCATGGCGGCTAACTGCTTTTTAACCGCTTCCAGTTCTTCATTACCCATAGATAAAACTCCTTACAGATTATTGATTAGACCGCCCCAAAATGCGGGGCAGCTTAAATCCTGTATTGTTCCCTTACTCCTCACTCTTAACTCCTCACTCCCTTTAGCCAAGGCGAAAGGATTAGCCGGAACATTGCAGATCGAAAACTCCAATAATTCCTGCTTGCGGAATATCAGCGTTGTACCGTCCCTGCTGTCCTCTTTGGAGGGTATTTCAATCTCGATAACCCGGAACCCCACGGAACCGGCCCGGATCACCCCGGCCTTTACCCGCTGCCCGATAGCCCAGCCGAAAGGGTCATAGTCCTTGCCGTTGAAGATAACCAGACCATGAAGGCCGTTATCATCGGCGGCAAGCCCTTCCATTTTTCCGATAGCCGGAATGTCGTACCGGTGCGCCCACTCCACCACCGGATTGTCCCGGTATCGTTTATAGTCCCAGCCATCCGGGTCTATCCGTTCCCCAAACCGGTCAAGGTCAAACGTGGAAAGCGTCCAAGCTATTCCGTCAGGAATAGCAGGTATGCCGTCCGCCGCTTCACCCTCCGCCGTCAGGCGGAACGGCACGGAGGCGATCAACTCCACGTCAGCCGCCACCTTCTGCGGCCCCGCCGCTTCCTGCTTCACGCCAAGGAAATCAAGCAGCGCAACGGAATTATCCGCCCGGTATTCCCCGCCCTTTGTTCGTACAATCATTAACAAAACCTCCCCGATAAATGCTATGTGAAGTTTTTGCAAAGCAAAAACTTCAAGCCGCAAAATCCGCATGGGTACGACTAAGCCGGCGCAAGCCGTATGGATTTTACAGCAATCCTCCGTGTTGATTTGTTTACTGGTTTCATCGGCTGGGGGTTTAATATGTATTCCCTGCCGAAAAAGCATAATTCTTCTACGGTAATCCATTTGAGAAACAGCGCAACCCGTATCAGTTCCTTCTCATTGCGGACATTCAGACAGGTATATATCTTCGTCTTTTGAACACTCAGCGTATCGTCCGCTATGGCTAAAACATCGCATATTTCATGCCCGGTAAACCCGTTGCACAAAAGCCGTATAATCTCCATTTGCCGGTCGGTAATGTTCCCGGCGGGTTCCGCCATTTCCCGCCTCATGTTCATCCGCTCCACCACCCCCGGCGAAATATACTCCTTCCCCTCCCGCACCTTGATAAGGCCCCCATAAAATTCATCAGGCCCTTCCAAAAAATTGATGTATGACTTAACGCCGTTATAGATAAACCATGCGCCCAGGTCATCCGGGATTTTATAAAATACCGAAACCGCCGCAATATTTAATTTGGGAAACGTCCTCAGCAGTTTTCCCATCATGTAGGCCGTTGAACATTCATAAAAACCGCTCCCCACCAGAACAAGCCGGGGCTTCTTTTCATTGATAATAAAGTTCAGGCTGTCCCGCTCCTCCCCGGTTATTTCAAAATTGGTAAACCCCAATTCCGCCAGACGGGTTCGGAAAAGCGGGTACAGCTTTTTTTCCCTGCTTAAAACCAGCGTCCCCCCCGGCATGGTATTAGTCCCCCGGCTCCATGGGTTCTTTGCCCGAGGTTGCAATCATGTTCTTCGGCCTGTACCACAGGTCTCCCCAGGGTTTTGTATCTTTCCCCCTTTCTTTCAACACATCGTTAATGGTCTTTAACCCGGCGTTAATCTCCGCAATATCCCGCTTGCTCTGCGCGTCTTCGCTCTCCTGCAATTCCGGTATGTCCCACAGGTCAAACACCCCGGTTTCACAGAGGCCGAACCGCATAAAAAACTGGCTCTCAAGTATCTGTTCAAACTGCCGCAGTATGGGGATTAAGGTGTATTTCCAGAAAGCCGAGTGCTGCTCCCCGGTATCCTTGCCGGAAAGGGAGGTTGACTTGTCGCTGATATTCGCAACCCTGGGAGGGATGCCGTACTTCGCCAATATCGTGTAGAGGTTCCACCGTTTCAGTTCAAACAGCTTTACCACTTCGGGAGTGAAACTTAACGGCTCAAAGCTCGTACCCTTGCCGAGGACGGCAATCTTCCGCCCCGCTTTCACCGCGCCGTACTTACTTTCCCAGCGCCGCTCTAACTGTTCGGCTTCTTCGGGTCTTAGTGTCTGGTCGGTTTTTAGAACGCCCTGGGGTATGGCATTGTTTTTCAGTAATTGAGAATTAGCTTTGTTTGCATAGTAATCTTGCTCCAATTCCAGAGAAAGGGAGAGGAGCGGATTTACCCCCCGCACCGGGTTCCAGGGGTTCCAGTCCCGGAAGTGGATGAGTTCGTCTTGCAGTATGGGTATGTGTTCCGCGCCGGACTGGTAGAACCAGCGCCGGGCCTTCTTCGTTACGTGTATTTCCCCATGGCCGTACACCTCCTCATGGCGCAGCTTCCGGGGATTAAGCACGTACAGTTCTTCCGGCAATCCCCCGGAATACTCCGGGCCGAACCACCAGAACGCCTCACCCTCAAGGTTCCACCAGGCGGCGGTTTCCTTCCAAAGGTCGTAGCGGCTTAAAGCGGTATTCGGCCTGCGGAACAAATCATAGAGAGGGCCGGAAATTACATCGTTACCCCCTTTTTTGATAACGAAATCGGCCCGGGCGATATTGCGGATCAATATGCTGACCGCGATATGCACCCATGCGTTATACAAATAACTGTCCCCATAGCGGGGATCATCATTAACTATATCAAAGTATGCTCCATCTGTCGAAGGATTTGAAGAAAAACCGCCGCTTTTATGACAAATGGCATTATTTTTATCATGCTGATAGAGGTCATTTCTCCGCTTATGGTTGGGTAACAGGCGGCTTAATATACTCATTGGAATATTACCCCCTGCTGGACATCGGAGAATACGGCATAACGCAAAGCGTCCATGAAGTGATCGTTGACCTTGACAATCTCCCCGGCTTCGTCCCGGCAGTAATCCCATATTTCAGACAAGACCCCGGTACAGTTTTCAGCGATATAGAATTGGCGGCGTTCTATTTTGGCGTTGATAAAATCAATCCCGCTTTCCACGCTGTTATTGGCCTTTGTTCCCCCGGTAATTTCCTGTATCCGTTCCCC
>JAITIC010000009.1 GCA_031279635.1 Treponema sp.
TAAGCAATCACCTGCTGGGCGGTTGCCGGTTCCGGCAGCGGAAGGTTGTTCAGCTTCCGCCGCCTGCGCCTTTGCAATTCGAGTTTGGGCTTTATTGATGAACGTTTCCACCTTGCACCAGTCTATCGTTTCCCATTGAAGGGATGCTGAGTTCCGGTTTTCTTTTCCTGTTCCATCCAAGTTCGCAGTCCTCACGGTATACACTTCTCCCTTGTTCATAAAGTTTCTTCTCTCTTTGCAAATAGAGACCACGGTACAAGTCTGCCTCCTTTCGGAGCGCCTCAAATCTTGAAAGGCTATGCGTCCCATTACAGGCCGCCATTCGCTTTTTGTACCTTTCCTCTGCCCGCTGTTTCCCCTGTGGAGCATACACCGGGTTTACCACGTTCCGCCTGAATACCAATTCAGTACGTTTTAGGGTCTGTCTTTAGCCCGGGGCCGCTTGTCCATTTTACCCGTCTCGGCGCAACAAGCCGGGTACGAACCCTTACTTTTTAGTTCAAGCGTGTCACGCCCCTTTCGCTTGTCAAACTTAACGAGCCTTGAGACAGTTCGATTAATCTGCCCATGACGTACCTTTTATGCTGGCGTTACCGGAATGGGGGTATCCGTTTACCGCGTTGTCCCCGCCGCTTAGCACCTGTCCGTTGCCAGATACGCACCGGCGGGCAGCATTACCTCAAATGGAAGGGGTAGACCGAAGGATATGCTTTTTTCTCACCTCCTTTTTCATATCTTAGTCAGCTATATCAAGCGACTTCGTGTCGCACAGCGCCGTCGTTTTGTCTATGCTCCGCTCCTGTAACTTCTCAATTGTGCATCCGCTCTTAAGCACATAATGAAACCACTCTAGCTTCCACCGCTGCATATAATACCCTCCGTACTCATACGTTTCTTCAGAACTTTTAACCGGTTCACTGGCTGCCAAAAACCATTCTATCGGTTCCTTCCCCGCGGGCGGCTTCTCTTCTTTCACATAGATAACCGGCATATCTATATAGAGTCTGTCCATAATGTAGACACATTATGGACAGACTTCCTTAAAAAACGCATTTTCGCAGCCGTTAGGCGAGAAAATACAATGTCTGTCCGCAAAGTAACCGACTTTGTGGACAGACACTATATAATCAGATTGTTTTTTCTGTATCTCATCCAGTACCTTCTCGTTTTCCGCCGTCATACGGTTCTGGACTATCCTGATGAGTATAGGTTCGTTCAACAATTGCGCCTTGGCGGACAACTCATACATATCCCCTTCCCGGTCACAGACGGTAATCACCTTGTTCAAGACGGATAGAATTAAAATCCACTCCCGCAAATTCTTGTTCTATATCGAACTTTTCTGTTGTGCCATATTCCCCTCCTGGAGTTTTCACTCTTTATGAAACTATAGCATAAATATGAGATAATTGCGGGTCAAGTTTAGGTTCCCGTGAGTGGTATGGGCGGGCGAAATAGATGTCTATCCCAAGAGCTTGCGACAGGCTCTTATGCGCCGCGAATTCCTTTCCGTTGTCCAGCGTCAGGGTGTTCCGCATCGGCGCGGGTATTGGCTTGAAGGCGCGGATGGCGGCCCTGTTCAAGGTCACCGCCGTCTTGTCCGGCAGTATCTTTGCCAGCAGTAATTTGTTTTTCGGTCAACGAACGTGGCTATATAGGCGTTTTTACCGGCGCTTTCTATGGTGGCACCCTCCCGCCGAATCGGGGACTTCTTTTACAAGCCCGGGCTCATTCGTAAAGCAAACGCATATGGACGGCTACTCAGTTAATGGGTAACCTCCTACCCGATTTTTCCCTTCTTCCCCCCGCGCCTACAGCGGCTCGGTGAGCAGTTTGCCGCCGGAGACGTCCAGGCGTATCCTGACCTTGCGGAGCGGCTCGGTCACAAAGAGGGCTATCTGGCAGATTTCGATGAGGGTGCCGGCTCGTATTTCCCCTAAAACTTCGACCGCGGCCTTGTCATCGGTGTTGATATGGTCCAACAGTTCCGTTACCCTGGCGGAGGCGCTTTGCTGCTCTTCTTCAAGCCGGCGCAGGAGTTCTTCGATTTTGGCCCGCCTTTCCCCTTCGGGGCCGGCGGCCAAAAGTTCGCGGACTTTGGCCAGTTTCGCCGCCAGGATGTGCAGGCGGTTGTTGTTCTTTTCTTTTTCCTGCTGGGCGGTAAAGTCGATGCCACAGTGGATGTGGCTGGGCTTGCCGGCCTTTTTGCCGATGCCGCCGGCTTTGATACCGTGGACAGCGTAGATGGCGCCGCCGAGGATCATGCCCCGCTCGCCCATTTCGATGTGCTCCAGGGTGAACACGCTCGAATTGATGATCTCCGAATCCACAAAAATCGCTTTCCGTGCCGCTACCCGGCAGTTCTCGATAAACTTCGTCCTGACGCCGCCGCCGACTTTGAGCAGCGCCGCGCCCCGCCCGATAATGCCCCCGGCCACGACAAGGTCACCCTTGGTAACCGCCTCGGTAACGTCAAAGGTCTGCTTGATGGTTACCGAGCCGCCAGAGTAAATCTTGAAGCCGTCTGAGACCGGCCCTTCAATTATCACGTCGCCGGGAAAGACGATGTTACCGGTGGCGTAGTCCACCGCGCCTTTTATAACGAGGGTTTCCTGTACACTGAGGACTTTTTTGTTTTCTACCAGTTGGCCGTTGATTTCCGAAAGGATGAGGCCGCCTTCGGTGCGGGTGTTGTCCCCGCCGCTTAAGCCCTCGGTGCGGATTACCATGAAGGGGACGGGCGCATCGTGTACGTTTTTACCCTCTTTGCCCTCCCTGCGGGGCCGCAGCTTTGCCAGGGCCTGGCCTTTTTTCACGATGATGAAGGGCGAGCGGCTGCGGTAATCGACGCGCCCGCGCTCGTCCGCGGCCCGGCCGTTCTGGGTGAGCAGGGGGTTGATTTCAAAATATTCGGCTACTTCGTTTACCGGCTGGTCGCCGGCCGCGACCAGCACGTCCTTTACCTGCCGCCGCTCGCGCCCGCACGTTTCGAGCGCTTCCTGTATGTCGTTCCAGCGTATGCCGTAGACGACATTGAGCCGCTGGAGAATCGCCCCCACGTTATTGGCGCTTAAGAATTGGCCGCCGCCCACGGGGGGAATAAAATCCGCCCGCAGTTCAATGTCGTTTTCCGAGAAAGCAACCGCCAGTTTCCCGTCGTTTTTGTCCCCGAACAGCACTTCCTGACGGTTTGCGTTTTTGTGAGTTTCGCCGGCCTTTTCGTCCTTGTGTTGTTCCATACGGATCCCTATCGTTATTATCGGAAAAAAAGGAGGCGAGCTTTTGGTATATTGCCGTATGGAGTTGCTATTTCCACGTTACCTCGTAGCTCAGGGGCTGTTCCAGCACAAGTATATCCGGCAGGGGGACGGAAAAATCGGCGCGGCGGCCGAAAAAGGTTCCGCCCTTGACGCTTTGCACCGGGCCGGGAAATTCGATTGATGCGCGGATTGATGATTGAGAGATTTCATCGGCAATGCCCTTGCCGTACACGGCGCTTACCAGGACCAGGTACTCGGCTTTGCCCAGCGCTTCGCCGGTTGCCAGCGGGGCCATGAGGACAGAAAGATAGTCGGCGATTTCGGGGGAAATGAGGGAAAGGAGGCGGGGGCCGGAAGAGAGGCTCAGGTTGATAGTACAGCGTCCGCCTGAGGCGCTCTGTTCAAAACCGATAAAGCCCCCGCCGGTATTGCCGTCCGCGGCGGCCAGAAAATCGCTGATTTTGGCGATTTTGACCGTCCCCGCAATAGCCGCCGGGGCGGTGTTGCTGAATGAAACCGATTCAACGCCCCGCGCGGCGGCCATGGAGCGGGCAAGGGCCGGCCCGTTGAGCAGCGGCCCGTCCGCCGGGGCCGAACCGGCGGCGGCGGCCAGAGAGCGGATCAGCGCCGCCATACGTGGCTGCAGGGAAGCGCTGACAAGCAGGGCCGCCTGACCGCTCTCCCCAAGCGAGCCGTTAATCCGCGACGCGCAGGAAAACAGCGGCAAAAAAATCAAACACAGGCCGAAAACGGCGGCAAAACAGCGCGGCAAAAGCAGCCTCTGTAGGCAAAATCTATTCATTATATATAGAATAACTTATTTCGATAAAAACGGCAACTTAATCCGGCATTTCCCCAGGGTAACGTCATATAAAAATCCACCGTTCGGCTAAGTTAAATGACGTTGCCCTGGGATTTCCGCAACCAAAATGCCCTTTCGGTGTCTAATATCAAAAGATTCATTATGCAGACGCTTCCCCAAAACTTCAGTTTTGGAACCGGCTCGGTAGTGATCTCAATATTGCATCGTCAGGAGGATTTTATGGCTGTTCCGCGCACCGACGAACCGTGGGCTTTTTTGGAAGATTATCGGGGGAAGGCTTTTTCCGGCCAGTGGCCCACGCTGCCCGAAATGTACAGGATAACCGTTTCCCGCTTCGGGGAGCGGCCCTGCTTCACCATCTACGAGCCTAACCGGATCAGCCTCTGCTATACCGAAGCGCTCAAAATTATCGAGGCCGTGGCACGCTGGCTTCACAGCAAAGGCCTCCGCCGGGGAGACCGGGTGGCGGTAACCGGGAAAAACGCCCCCGAATGGACCGTTGCCTATCTGGGAATCCTCTTTGCAGGCGGCGTAGTGGTGCCCATTGACTACCAGCTCAAAAACGAGGAAATAGACCTGCTCATCAAAACCGCCGGCGCCAAAATGCTCTTTGTGGACGAGGAAAAATACGACCGTTACGCGCAAAACCCCGGCGCTCTGGAGGAGGTGCTCTCCCTTAAAAAAGGCGTGGGAACCTATATCTATGACCTTGACGGCCCCGAAGCCGAAATCGAACAGGCTGCGGACGCGGACCTGGCGGCGATTCTTTTTACCTCCGGAACCATGGGGAACCCCAAGGGGGTGATGCTTACCCACCGGAACCTGGTTTCCGACTGCTACCTCGCACAGGGAACCCCCCTCATCGTGTACCACACCGACGTGTTTTACGCTATTCTTCCCATCCATCACGCCTACACCATGCTGGCGGTGTTCATCGAGACTATCTCAACCGGCGCGGAAGTGGTCTTCGGCAAGCGGATGGTAACCAAGGCGATGCTGAAAGACCTTAAAGAGGGGAAGATCACCATGCTCCTGGGAGTGCCCATGCTCTTCAACAAGGTGCTGGCGGGCATTATCCGGGGACTTAAAGAAAAAGGCCCGGTGGTTTACGGTATCATTTCGTTTCTGATGCTCGTATCGGGACTTATCAAAAAAATCTTCAAGGTGAATCCGGGCAAGAAAATATTCGGCTTTATTCTGGACAAAGCAAGCCTCAGATCGGTGCGTATCTGCATTTGCGGCGGCGGACCGCTGTCACCCAGCGTGTTCAGAAAATACAACCAGCTCGGCATCGATTTTGTGCAGGGCTACGGGCTTACCGAGACTTCGCCCATCATTACCATCAACCCCATTGAGCAGTACAAGGAGACCAGCGTGGGGCGGATCTGTCCCGGCGTAGAGATGAAGGTCCTCAATCCCGACGAGCGGGGAGTCGGCGAGGTCATCGTAAAAGGCCCTATGGTGATGCAGGGTTATTACAACATGAGCGAAGAAACCGCCGCGTCTTTTACGCCGGACGGCTACCTCAAGACCGGGGACCTCGGCTACCTGGACAGCGAGAATTACCTCTATCTCACCGGCCGGGCCAAAAACATAATCGTCACCGAAGGCGGCAAAAACGTTTACCCCGAAGAAATTGAAAACGAGTTCCAGCTTTTCGAGGAAATCGAGCAGATTATGGTGCGCGGCTTTGTAATAGACAAAAAAGTAAAGAGCGAAGGCATTGAGGCGCTTGTGTACCCCAATCCGGAATTCAGGGACGGGGGCGGCGCAACGCTTTCAAAGCAAGCGATAAAGGACAGGGTTGATCGCATCATCACCGAGGTAAACCAGCGGCTCCTTCCCTATCAAAAGATCGCCCGGAACGTCATTCTGGACGAGCCGATGGAGATGACCACTACCAAGAAAATCAAGCGGGGTGATAATTAGAGTCTGTCCATAATGTAGACACAGCCGCCTAACACAATGACAGGCGACGGAAAGGGAACGGCGGAGGAAGAAAAAACCGGCGCCCGTGACGCCCTTAACGCCCTGGGAAAAAAAGACAGCCCTTTTGGCCCAGCAGGCGCTGGTACAAGTTTTGCAGCCGATATTCGAGCAGGCCTTCTCGGACAGCAGTTACGGGTTCAGACCGGGACGGAGCGCCCATCAAGCGATAGCACGCGCGAAGGGGTACTGCGGGGAAGGGTATACGTATGTGGTAGACCTGGACTTGGAGAAATACTTCGATACGGTGAACCGGCGGACTAACGCCCTCATTCCCGGCAGAGTTCCACGGCAAAGCGGATGATCCGGTCGTAGGACTCAGGGGTGAGGCGGAGGGGGCTGTCCCCGGGGCTGTTGATGTAACGCCAGGTTTCGGGGATGAGAAGCCGGTCCTGGGTTTCCGCAAGGGCGCCGAGGATAAGGCGTTCCGCGAAGTCCGGCCGCTTCCGCAAAATCCCGGCGTAGGGGGCGGCCTCTTTGGCGGGGAGGGCGGTGATGGTCTGGGCGGGGATGCCCGCCCGGAGAAAGCCCGCGTCATCGGAGAAAGGCGTAGGCACAAGGAGCACCCTGCTCAGTCTGAGATAGCGGGCGGTGTCAAGGGCATGATCCCTGAGGCTGAGGATAAGCTGTTTGGCCTTGCGTATGCCCGGCCGCTTGTCGTTTTTCAAAATATAGTCCGTCGTGCCGGAGATGATAAATGTGTCCCCCCTAACGCAGGCAACAAAGTTGAAAACCCTGGCAAAACCCAGGCCCCCGGTTCTGAGTTTTTCCGCCAGGGTAAAAGAACCCTGGTCCCGTAGTCCCTCCCCGGCGCCGAGTTCTTCCTTGTCGGTAAAGATGATAATCCAGTAATCGGCGCCGAGCTCGCCAAGCCTGAGCGCCGCCTTGAGGAGCTGAAAG
>JAITIC010000019.1 GCA_031279635.1 Treponema sp.
TTATTCGAAAGTCTGGTTTAATACCCCAAGGCAAGCGCGGCTTGCCAGGCTTGCCGCGGCTCAGATAAAGTACCGCTTACAGGAAATTGGTATTAAACCAAGAACCCGCTTACGCGGGGGAGGGTATTATAAACTTCCTATCGAACGAGCCTCCGATCGAACTAATGCAACGCTTAAGATACCGCGGGGCTTGCCCCGCGGAGGCTCATTCGAAAGCCTGGTTTAATAAAAGCAGCCGGATAAACGGCCGATAGCTTTTTTTTAAAAAAACTGGTAGATTTTTATAAAAGACTAAAGCGCCACGCATCTGCGCGCCATATATAGGGGAGGGAGATTGTAATGGCAAAAGCAAGTGAAGAAAAAACCACAGGGAATCCTAACGCCTCAAGTGAGGAAAAGGCAAAAGCCCTGGAAGCGGCCCGGCTTCAGATTGAAAAGCAATTTGGCGCGGGATCAATCATCAAACTGGGCGCGCATGTAAACGCCGCCGGTATCGAGGTGGTGCCTTCGGGTTCCATTCTGCTGGACGAGGCGCTCGGCATAGGGGGCTATCCCCGCGGGCGCATTATCGAGATTTTCGGCCCTGAATCGTCGGGCAAGACCACGCTGGCGCTGCACGCCATCGCCGAGGCCCAGAAGCTGGGCGGAATCGCCGCTTTTGTGGATGCCGAGCACGCCCTGGACCCGGTGTACGCCAGAAACCTCGGCGTCAACATTGACGAGCTGTGGGTGTCGCAGCCTGACAGCGGGGAACAGGCCCTGGAAATTACCGAAAACCTCGTCCGCTCCGGCGCGGTGGACGTGATCGTGGTGGACTCGGTGGCGGCCCTGACCCCCCAGTCGGAAATCGAGGGGGAAATGGGTGATGCCCAGATGGGCGCGCAGGCGCGGCTTATGAGCCAGGCCCTGCGCAAGCTCACCGCCACCATCGGCAAATCCCAGACCATACTGATTTTCATCAACCAGATCCGCATGAAAATCGGCGTTATGTTCGGCAACCCCGAAACTACCACCGGCGGCAACGCCCTGAAGTTCTATTCCTCAATGCGCCTTGAAGTGCGGAAAACCGAAACTATCGAGGTATCGAAAGACACGGATGCCATCGGCAACCGCGTGCGGGTAAAAGTGGTAAAGAACAAAGTCGCGCCTCCTTTCAGGCGGATCGAACTGGAGCTGATGTTCGGCAAGGGAATTTCCGCCATAGGGAGCCTCCTTGACTGCGCGGTCAAGTACTCGCTTATCGAAAAGAAAGGCGCGTGGTATTCCTACAACGAAGAAAAGATAGGACAGGGCAGGGACAACGCCCGCGAGTATCTGGAGCAGCATCCCGATTTTGCCAAAGAACTGGAAAGCAAGCTGCGGAAAACGATTTTTCCCGGCAGGGAATTTCCCGCGGCGAAAGCGGTTTCGTCTAACGGCGCGGTCCGGGCGGCAGCTCCGTCAGCGCCCGCCCAGCCGGCTCCCGCGGCAAGCCCGGCGCCTGTAGAATCGGCGGCTTCCCTGGCGGCGGAAGCGGCCTCGTCCAAAGCAAGCGAAGTCGCGGAAGCGGCGCCATCTTACGACATGGTGGAACGGACAGGCCGTCCCGGCCGGCCCCGGAAAGCAGCCGCCCCCGCAGGGAACGCCGCCGGGCCGAATGACGCGCTCTTTTAGGGAAGAGAAGAGTCCGCGGATTATCATTACAATGAGCGTTAATTCGCGCAGGCTCATTTACCCGCTATATCCTACTGGTACATGATGATGTACGGCCGGGGCTTCAGCGCATAGATTTCTTTGGGGCTTAAAAGGGGGTTGTCGTAGCCCGCGCCGGGGATTCCGAAATTGTAAAAAAGTTTGAAGCCTTTTACCGGTATGTTTCCGGCTTCGGCGTTGTAGGCATAGGCGGCGCGCTTGAGGTGGGGAGCGCCAAAACCGTCGGCGCAGTGGACGAGCCGCACGCGCCGGAAATCGCTTCTCACCGATTCCCGGTCTTTGATCATCCGCCAGTTGAACTGGTGAATCACCAGCAGCCGCTCGCCGGAAATATTGTTCTTGATAATATAATCTTCCATTGTCTGCTGCGCCCGGTTGATTTCATCCGCCGTAACGCTTCCGATTTCCTTCATCGGCTTGGTGGTGCGCCATTCGGGGTCCAGGGCAAGATGTACATTGGGATAGGCAAGCCAGGGCAGCATCCGCGTAAGGGAATCCACCGGATCATAACGGCCAATCTGGTGATCGATAAACACGAGGATATTGTGTTCCAGCGCGTATTCAATGTAACGCTTCAGGGTATCTTCCTTGAGTATCCCTATTTCCCCTTCGGGCCAGACCGTACCGTAAATAATATAAAAGGCTTTAAGTACGCGGCGGCCGCCGCTCTCCGCCTCGAATTCCCCGGTAAGAGCAGTGAGCTTCGCGTCCAGTTCTTCTATCGGGTAACGGCCCAGAATGCCCATATTACGCGAATTGGGATGGCCGTAAAAGGCAAGAATGTCGTTGTTGAGCAGGAGCGAGGTGTTATCCGCGGTCAGCCGGCTTATCGTATCCAGTTCCGATCCGGTAAACACCCAATACGGCCGGGAAGCCTCGGTGGTTTTCAGGGTATCGATCCCCTCGGTATAATAAATATCCGGAAAAAGGGATGCGCCTCTCCTCGTTTCAAGCGGGGGACCGCCTGACTCCGGCATGGGCTGGGCAAAAACCTGGGCCGCTGCCCCGGATGGAAAGAGGAGGATCAACGCTGTCAGTATTAACGCGGCTTCCCCCTTACCCCGAAGCAGCCCGCAAAAAAACATAGTTCTATATTGTCGGCGGAGATACTCAAAATCTTTAGAGAATACACCGGGGGTATCAGGGCCATTACCTACTAGCAGAAGACTACGTTTTCACTCATAATTAAAGTATGTATGGTCTCTGAATGTCAAAACAGACGGCAGTACCCAATGGTCAAAAGGAGATGATTATGCACGAGCCGGGATATAACGCTGAAAAAAAGCGTGTTCAATTCCCCGTTTCATGGATTTGGATTGCCGCTACCGCGGCGCTTTGTATGGTATTTACCCTGGGGCTGGTTCCCATAGCGGCGGCGCAGGGCAACGGCGGAAGGCCGCCTTCGGCCCCCGGCCAGAGTCTCAATATCCAAAACAACCGTAAATACACATCCACTATTCAAAATGTGTTTGATTTTATCCAGCGCCAGTATGTGGAAGAGGTGGATCCCAAGATACTGTTTGAGGGCGCCATGACCGGCATGCTCAACGCCCTGGAGGATCCCTATTCCAGTTTTCTGCCGGAAGCCGAAATGATCGATCTGAATGATACCACCCAGGGAAATTTCGGCGGGGTAGGCCTGTACGTCTCCAAGCCCCTGGGGCTGAGGCCCGACGGCAAGCCCAACTATATAGAAGTAGCCTCTCCCATTGAGGACACTCCCGGCTGGCGGGCGGGGATCAACCCCGGAGACCTTATCATTGAAGTGGACGGCGAGGCCACTGACATTCTTACCCAGGATGAGGCGGTGTCCCGGCTCAGGGGATCTCCGGGGGTGGATGTCAAGCTCCTCATACGGCGGGGCGAAAAGCTGGAATTTCCCGTTACTTTAACCAGGGCCATTATTGAGGTGCCTACCGCCAAACACGCCATGATAGGAGAGACGGGCTACCTCAAGCTGCTCACCTTTACCCCCATGACGGCGGCGCGGGCCAGGGACGCCATTAACGAGTTCAAGGCGGCAAACTACAAGAGTTTTATTCTGGATTTGAGGAACAACTACGGCGGCCTCCTCAACTCGGCGGTGGATATCAGCAGCCTCTTCCTTGACGGCGGGGTCGTGGTAAGCACCAAATCGAGAATCCCCCAGGAGAATCACGTGTTCAACGCACAGAAAGCCGCGCAGGTTACCGAGGATATTCCGGTTGTGGTGCTTATCAATAAAGGCTCCGCTTCGGCTTCGGAGATAGTGGCCGGCGCGCTCAAAGACCGGGGCAGGGCATACCTCGTGGGGGAAAAATCCTACGGCAAAGGTTCGGTACAGCAGGTGTATAACCTGGACAACGTGGGCTTCAAAATCACGACGGCCCGTTACTATACCCCCAGTGACGTGAACATCGACAAGATCGGAATCCCCCCGGACCTTGAGGTGAAATTTCCTGAGTTTACCGAGGCGGACGCGGAGAAACTCAACGAACTTATCAATGACAATAAAATCTTCACTTTTATCAAGGAAAATCCCCAGGCAGGCGCCGCCCAGGTTGAGGCCTTTGCCCGTACGCTGGAAAGGGACTACAAGCTTGATTTTTCGCTGCTTAAAAGGCTGATCCGCAACGAGTTAAACCGGACTACTATCGCCCCGGTTTACGATCTGGAATACGACGTCCAGTTACAGGAAGCGGTGAAAATTTTACAAAACGGCAGTTACCGCAGATTGATGCAAAACACCAGGACACTCAAAGACTTGCAGGAAGAAGCCCTTGAGGATCTGCCCCTGGCATCCTAAGCGGGCGCGGTCTTTGTGTAATGTCGCGTAACGCCGTTTTGCGCTTATGAAGCGCTTTATTCTGAACGAAGCGCCGGATAAAAACGGCGCGGTCAGGCTTGAGGGGGATGACTATCACTACCTGGTCCGGGTGCGCCGCCTCGCGGCCGGGGAATATTTTCCCGCCCTGCTTCCATCAGGAGAAGAGGCTCTGATTCAGGTGCGCTCCGTTGAGGGCGGGACGCTGACCGGAAGCGTTAAACCGGATGATACGGCGCGGGGGCTTTCGGGTGCGGCGGCTAATGTGTCCGTCATCCTGTTTCAGGCCCTGCCCAAAGGTGAAAAAATGGACGTTATTGTCCGTCAGGCCGCCGAGGGCGCTCTTGCCGAAATAGTGCCTTTTATAGCGGAATTTTCCATCCCCAAAATCAAGGGGGACGGAGAGCGTGGGCGGCATAGCAGCGGGGCGGGGGCGAAAAAAAATTCCCGCTGGGAGCGGATTATAAAGGAAGCCCGCCAGCAAAGCGGCTCCCCCGTTGCCACCGTGGTGAGGCCGCCAGAGTCAATGGACGGGCTTTTCGCGTACTGGGAGGAGCTTAAACGGGAGCGGCCAAAAATCCTGGGGCTTTTGTTTCATCATCTGCCCCTTGCGCATTTGCCTCTCCACAGTTACCTTGCCGGCGATCCTGAAACGGTGGTACTGGCGGTCGGGCCTGAAGGGGGCTTTTCCCCCGCAGAGGTGTCCCGCTTTTTGGCCGCCGGCTTTAAGGCGGTGACCATCGGAGACACGATTCTGCGGACGGAGACCGCCGCGCTATACGCAACCGCGGCGATACGGATTATTTTATTGGAGAGAAATTCGTGGGAGATCAAAATCAACCAAGCCGGGAACGGGTAAGTTTACTGAAAGTTCCCGTTGACATTGTAACGCCGGATCAGATCGGCCTTCTGGTACAGGAATTCCTCACCCTGGGAAAAGAGCAGAACATCGTCCTCCTTTCCCTCTGGGATCTGCTCCGGGCCAGGCGGAACGGGGAGTACCGTAACTATGTGATGAAGGCCGCCCTGGTTATCCCCATCTCAAAGAGCATTGTCAGCGGCATCCGTTTTCTTTCGGGTAAAAAAGCGGCGCGCTACATGCCTTTTGATTTCGTGGTACAGCTCCTCACGATTCTGGAGGACCGCGAATTCTCAATTTATCTTTTGGGCGGGGAAAAAAGAATCCTTATAAAGGCCGATAAAAACATCCGCCAGACTTTCCCCCGGCTGCGGGTTGTGGGCCGCTTTCCCTGCCCTTTTAAGCGCCAGGAAGAAGGCGTCATTATTGAGGCGATCCGCAAAGCCTCGCCCGCGCTGCTGCTGGTCGGCAAGGGCGTCCGCGGCGAAGAACAGTGGATCGCCCGAAACAGCGCCCGGATTGGCGGCGTCATGCGGCTCTGGTGCAGCGATCTTTTTGACGTATTCGCCGAACGGAAAAAACACCCTTCGCGGGCAAGTTTCGACCACGGCCTTGAATGGATAGGGTTTTGCTTCCGTAACCCTTTCAGGTTTTTGAGAATTTTCCCCTATATGTACTACAAACTGTTACTGCTGATTTACAAACTCTTTGTAAAATGAGCCTGTTCCAAAACTACCGGAATTTTAGACCAAAGTCCGTGCCGTCCGTGGTTGATTTTTCCTGCTCTAAACGCGCATGGTATTAAAACACTTTAGTACGAGGCTGTTGGCGACTGATCCGGATCTTTGTTGCGGTTGAAGAAACCCAGTTTGTAGCCGATTCCGAATCCGAGAACCCAGCGCTGCCAATCCGCTTTACGGTAAGAGGTTCGTGTTGAAACATTGCCGAGGGTATACATGAATTCCGTGTCCACAAAGAAAGCGCCCATGTTGCCGCCCTTAACGCCAAACTGGAAGCCGCCGCCGAGCGCCGCAAATGTGGAGGTGTTTTTCACCGTGGTTCCGGTAAACATGGGAACGTCAACACCGACATACGGCTCAAGCATGAAATGCTTGGAAGGCTTGAGGGGAAATTTCAGGTCGACCCCGACGGTCGGGACAAGAGTCGACTCTTCAGGATCGCCAAAGACAAATTTCATGTCTCCCTCAACAGCCATCCAGTTCAAAAACTGGAATTCCAGACCGAGGGTTCCGCCGATCATGGGCGTTGTCGAGCGGGCGTTTTGCGGCTCTAAAGGGTCTCCTTGCGCCCCCGCATCGTTACCAATGGCTGTACTGCTCTGCCAGTTATTGGAATCTTTCACATCAGCCTGATAATTTGAAATATTGTAATCAATCGAACCGCGTATATACAGCCATTTATTGCGCCAGTGATCGGGGTCAAGCTGAGAGGTCAATTTGGTTAAAGGAACGTTTGCCATGGCCTGGTAGAGCAGGTACAGGTTGTACTCGTACATCTCTTCCACTTCGGTAAATGGAAAATTAAACATAACGACTTCACTATTGTCCGCTGCTTGCAGCAATCTCAGTTCCAGCAGGTTTTGCGGTTCATCAGGCGGCGCCTGCTCTTCCGTCCCGTCATCGTACATGACCATATTCGGCTGGACTTCAAGCCTTAGAATGTAATCCGCCTCGTTTGGGTTTTCCGTGGTGGTATATCCGGCGGCTATAGTTTCCATCTCAAAATTTTCTTTGAAATAACTTTGTTCCGTAGCGGTACCGCCTGTCGGCATCGGGATATAGATAATCGTATCACCACGGGTCTGAGCGTATACAAACCCCACCGCAAACAGCCAAAACAACGCAATAACGCCCTTTTTCATTTTGGTTTACCTACTTTTGGCTTTTATAAGCGCTTTCTTCTTCTAAAAGACGGTCAGCTCTTCTCTTTCTTCTTCTCAGCATCGTACTCAGATGATAGGCGCTTATGAACAAGGTCAGTATAAATGAGGAAATGGTGAACCCTATCAGAAGATAGGAAACGCTTTGATTCGCCTCATAATACGGCAGCATACCAAGCGCCAAAATCAGCACGTTAACAGAAGCGACGCAGTACAAAACAATCAATATAAAAATAACCCGGGACACATGGCTCCTGCTCATCCACAACTCCTTTAAATTCCGCGCCATAACGATTCCCCCTTTGTTTCTTAAAACCCGAAACTCACTTATTAACATATATCACAAAATTTGGCTTTCGTCAAGATTTTATTCGAAAGTCCGGTTTAATACCCCAAGGCAAGCACAACTTGCCTGGCTTGCCTGGCTTGCTCCGGCTCAAACAACGCAACGCTTACAAAAATTTGGTATTAAACCCAAGAACCCGCTTACGCGGAGGTATAATAAACTTCCTATCGAACGAGCCTCCGTTCCAACCAACGCAACGTTTAAGATACAGCGCAGCTTGCTCCGCGGAGGCTTATCTTGCATTCGGTAAGAATTCCCGCTTTAAGTGACCGTAATGAACCCGATCCGGTCGTACAGGGCTGAAAAGAATTCATGGTACTCACATAGTAATACCATGTTAACTAATGAGGCTTTCCCAAAACTTCAGTTTTGGGAAAGCAACCTTGAAATCCGCAGTTTTGCAAGGCTGAAAGCCTGAAAAACTACAAGAGCCTGTCCCAAAACCGTGCCCCCGGCTATGCCGGGAACGTTAGCGCACAGTCAATTAGTTTTGGGACAGGCTCTAATGTCAACATGGCAAGAATTTTTGTCCGCGGACGACACAGACGAACACGGACAAAAGTCAGGAATTCCGATCAAAAAGTCCGTATTTTCCGCGATGTCCGTGGTTTCCCTTATTCTTCCGCGTAAGGTGAGTTATTATTTTTCACGGGAACGACTATAAATACTTTTGCCCGCTTGACAAAGTTTACAAAAAAAGCTAAATTAAATATACCGTCAGTGCAGGCGGCATGGATACCGATTTACCGGGTTTGCGGAACACTTTTCCAAGGTAAACTATCTTTGAAACAGGCCGGGTTGTGGCGCCGGTTTCTCCGAATGTCCGTCCGTAAACGAGGCGGGTCGTGCGGAGCAAAAAAAAACGCGGATTTCGCAAATATTTGCAAAATTCGTAAAAAAGCGCTTGACAAAGACAGGCGAAGTAGAGTACATTCTGAAAACTTGCCCCCAGGCGCGGCCGCGAGGTTCGAGCGGGGGAGGGGAGCCGTATAAGGCGGCTTCAGTGATATTTGGCAACATAGGGAAGGGGAGAGAGAGCGGCAGGCAGAGGTTTGCCGCTTTAAGGAAGGTTCCGTAAGCCTGTGGGCTTACGGGAGCCAAGCAGAAGCGTATTGCGCAAGCGGTACGCGGAAGCCGAGCGTATTTTGGAAGGGACCCTGGTTAGCGATAAAGACCAGGACTTGAAGTGGTAATCTAGCCGGCTTTGGCCGGATAGAATGAATATCATGGAGAGTTTGATCCTGGCTCAGAACGAACGCTGGCGGCGCGTCTTAAGCATGCAAGTCGAGCGGCAGGGGGGAGCAATCCTTCCGAGAGCGGCGGACTGGTGAGTAACGCGT
>JAITIC010000039.1 GCA_031279635.1 Treponema sp.
CCGGCAAATTTTCGTATTCATGCTGGATGGGCATGATCCGCAGTTCCATTACCGTAATCGAAGAAGGGCAGAGCGCGGCCGAAACCGGCGGGCCGAACCTTGAGCCAACGCCGGCGGGAGTTACCATACCTGCGGACACTATCACGTTGGCCGAAATTCAAAGCGCGGAAACATACGGCATTCCGTATCAGACCGTTACCGTCAATCTCCGTGACGACGGCATAGAACCCGCGGTTGTTGTGTTACAGCGGAATATGCCGGCTCTGCTCAACATAAACAACGACTCGCTTGATTCGGGAAACAGCCGTCTCATATTCCCCGCCTATTACACCCGGCTTGACATAGACCAGGGGGATAATATTATTCAGTTAATGCCCGGTGAGACCTTTGATTTTTCCACCGGCGATAATGTGTTTTACGCTTATGTGAAAGTGGTGGACGACTTAAACGATGTAGACGATGCGGGCATCGAGGCTATAAAGACGGAAGTTTCCGATTTTGAAACACAGATTTACCCGGACGCTTATTTTGAAGATGCCGCCGCCGCCCAGGGCGGGTGCTGCGGCCGAGCCGGGGCGTAAGGAGCTTAACGATGGATTTTTTGGCAAGCCTGTGGCGCGGCCACTGGCATTGTATCGTTCCGGCTATTGCGATTATGATTGTCATGCTTTTGCAGGGCCGCGGCAAGAAAAAACAGGATGATGAGTGAGAGAACCAACCGGGTTCTCGAACAGGTCTAATGACATAATTCTGACACAATCTTGTCTTAGAACGTTTTACGCAGGGGAAGGAAAAAATGGAAAACCTGATCGCCGTTGTTTTGGTAGTCCTGTTTTTGGCGGGGATTTTGCTGTTCGCCAAAAAGCACCTCAAGCCGCCCCGGGGAAAACTTCCCGATTGCTGCGGCCCCAGGGGAAACCGGGACATTGAAGTATAAGCGCCGTCGGCGTTGTACATATTTTACAGGAGCGTACATAATGAACAGAAAATGGAAGATTGCCGTTATCGCAACAGCGGTACTGCTGTTGGCCGGAACGCCGGTCTTTGCCCAGAGCGGACAGCTTAACGTGGTAAAGCCTTCAATTGCCGACCGTGATTTGGTTATCCAGATTTCCGAAGTTACGGGAAACGCCGTTTTCTATCCGGTGGACATTGAGGGAACCCGGCTTGAAGTGTTGGTCGTAAAGGCCCCGGACGGCAGGATCCGCACAGCCTTCAACACCTGCCAGGTCTGCTACGGTTCGGGCCGGGGCTTTTACAAGCAGCAGGGCACGGTATTGGTATGCCAGAACTGCGGCAACCGGTTCCGCATGAGCCAGGTTGAAGTGCGGAGCGGGGGCTGTAACCCCGTACCTATTTTTCCGCAAAACAAAACGGTAACGGATACCACCATCACCATATCAAAAGATTTCCTGAAAGAAGCAAAGGTTATCTTTTCCCGCTGGAGGCGCGGGTAGGAACAGACAGGGGTAAGAGGGAGATTATGCGTAATTTTTTGATTGGCTTGCTTGGCTTGCTCACTTTAGCCGGCTGTGTTTCAACCGAAAAGCCGGCGGAAGACATTCGGTATACGCTGCTGAAGGATTTGAGCTACGGTTCCCATGAACGGAATGTGCTCGACATTTCAATCCCCAATGCGGCGGTGTCCGAAGGCGTCATCCTCTTTATCCATGGCGGGGTATGGATGTACGGGAGCAAGGACAACTATCCGGTTTTTCTGGACAACTTCAGGAACAGATTCGTTGTCGCGTCCATGAGCCACCGCTACATTGACGAAACCGTCCACATCAACGATCTGGAGGACGATGTGGCCGCCGCCGTTGCCTTTATACGGGAATTCTGCCTGCGGAACACCCCCGAACCAGGAAAACTGATCATCATGGGGCATTCTTCCGGCGCGCACCTTGCGATGCTCTACGCCTATAAACAGCACGGGAACAGCCCGATACCGGTGGCGTTCTGCGTGGATATGGCGGGCCCGGCGGACATGGGCGACATCGCCTTTCTCTACAACTTCAGGAAATTGAGGCAGGAAAAATTCTTTTATCAATTGGCCGAAAAAACAAGCGGCTATCAAATTGTAGACGGCGACGTTACCGGCGAAGGGTACAGCGAATCAGGCCGGAAAATGCTGGCGGCAATCTCCCCGGTTTACTTTGTCAGCCCCGCCAGCCCCCCGACCATTATCGTCCATGACGTCGCGGACGCGATTGTGCCTTACGCGAATTCAGCGGCCCTGAACAGCGTGTTCAATGTCTACGGGATCGACCATTATTTTATGGCGCTGTACTCCGGCATCGGCCATATTCTTGGCGCCAAGGCGGTCAGGGGCGGGCCGGTGCGTTACGACAAAGCCCTGGAAGCCCGGCTTGTCAGGGTAATGAACGAGTACATCGGGAAATATTGCAAACTATAAGGAGTATAAAATGCAGAGCCAGACATTAAGCATAGGCGGCATGACCTGCGCGGCCTGTTCCGCGCGGGTTGAGAAAGCCGTCCGCAAGCTGGAGGGCGTAGAAAGCGCCGCGGTGAACCTCGCCACGGAAAAGGCGACCGTGGTCTACAACCCGGCGCTCATCCGGCTGTCCGCCATAAAAGAGGCCGTCGAAAAGGCGGGCTACAAGGCCCTGGACGCGTCAAGGCAGGGCGCGGTGGACGAGGACAAACTCCGCAAGGAAAAGGAAATCAAAACCCTGTGGACAAAATTCATCGTGGCGGCCTCGTTCGGCCTTCCCC
>JAITIC010000076.1 GCA_031279635.1 Treponema sp.
GGTAGGGTAGAGGGGCAAACTCGTAAAGGCTAAGAGGGTGAGATAAAACAACAAACAACAAAAACCGCTTTGAGCGGTTCACGAATTCAAGCCCCCGGCTTTGCCGGGGGTATTTGACCTTGCGAAGCCTGATAGGGAGGTTTTTAGTAAAAAGATCCAATCCGAGGATCTGACTGTGCCGCCAGGCTACATCGGCGCCGAAAAAGGAAACCCAGGCAAGAAGAAGCTGAGAAATATCAACGGTCCATTGGATGGGATTCTTGAGTCCTCTGGCAATGGCCGAGGAAAAAACCAAGACGATTATGGTGACAAAACCAATTCCGGTAATAATCTCCTCGGCTTTACAGTAATATGCGTATAGTTTCTTCATAGGTACCCTCAAAAAAATATCGTATAGGAATTAAACTGCGAAGTTGCAAAAGTCGAAAAAAGAAGCTTGATTTCTTGCTACTTATTTGACTTCGAACCTAATGTTCGATGCGACTTCGCGGTTTTCTTATTCTTCCTGTTTCATCCACACCTTCATAGTTGATTGGATACCTACCAGGTGAACCTCAATTATCGTTTTTAATTCCCAATCTCCACCAGTATCCTTGTACGCAGTTCTTCGTAGCCGAGCTTTTTATACACCGGCTGTACCGCTTCAATAAAGGGAGCGGGATCAACATCCCGGACTATCATCCCGTGGTTTTCGGCCATGTCTTTCTCGTATTTCTCGGAGAATTCAACGACCAAAGGCTGGTACTCGGAACCTACATCCGCAAAGGTCTTCTTAAGAAGGTTTTTCTGTTCCTGAGTCAGGGTATTAAAGAATTTAGCTCCTGTTATCGCGCAGCCAATGAGCTGAAAATGGGAAGTTTTATTGGTGTAGTGAAGTATCTCGTAGAGCCTTGTGGGATAGGAAGAAGTGGTCTGAACTTCGGCCCCCTCCAGGGATTTCTGCTGGATGGCGGAGTAGACTTCGCTCTAGGGCATGCCTACCGCGACCGCGCCCATGGCGTTAACGGATTCAATACAGATATCGTTTCCCATGGTCCTGATACGCTGGCCTTTGAGGTCGGCAGGCTTGTTGACCTCATTATTGGTCACAAAATGTCTTGCCCCGGAATACCAGTTGGAGGTCAGCAGTTCAATGCCTTCTTTTCTGAAAGCCTCTTCCCATTCCTTCATAATTTTGGAATTGTTCAATTTATCCAATGCTGTATGATCCTTCAGGATGTAAGGCATATTGATAATGCCGAAATCATGAACAAAAGCCGCAAGCCTTGAGGGGTCGGTAAGCGGAACAATACCTGAGCCCAGAATGGCCTGCTCGGTCATGTCATCGGTGTCCCCAAGGGAAGAGTTGATGAACACATCTACCTCGAAAAGGCCGGATTCGTTGAGCCTTTTGGCCACTTCCCTTAAGGCCATGGTCTGAGTGTCTCCCTCTCCCTGGGTATTGCCGAATTTAATCTTTGCCTTGGCCGAAGCGCCACCGGACTGGCTTTGCTGTCCGCCGCCGGCGTAAAGGCTGCCCGCCGCGATCATCAGGCCCAAAACAAAAATTGAGGTACGCTTTAAAAGTCTCATAATTTCCTCCATAGCAAAAAATCATAAATCCGTATACATCCTGAATAAAAAAATTATAAAAACAAATATCCGCTAATTCTTCTTTACAGGTGATATTTATTATGCTATATTGATTTTTAAGCCGAAATTTTTCGGCGGAAGCACGGAGTCTAAACATGTCGGTAAAGGTAATCAACGCCTATAATACCATTGATCCGGAAACAGAAAGCCACTATGCGTATTATACGACGGTTTTCAATACAGCCCAATATCCGCAGGTTCATGATTTTTATGAGATAGATCTGGTAACGGACGGCAGCCTGCAATTTACTATGGGCGAACGGATTCTAAATCTGCCCGTGGGAAGCCTGCTCTGGGTACGGCCGGGCGACGTTCATTCCAAGGCCCTGCCCGAAAAGGGCGCCCACATCAACCTTGCCTTTCCCGCCGGGGCGGTGAGTAACCTGTTTGAATTTCTCTATGACAAAAAAACCTATGACACTATGATGAACCGCCCCTATTGTCCGCCCGGTGGTATTAAGCCCGGCCGAGTGCGGATCCCTGCGGCAGAAAATGATCAGCCTGAGCCTGATACCGCCGGGCAGGAAAACCCGAATACGTACCCAGCTCCGGCTGCTGCTGGCGGAAATGATCAACTCCTACTTTATAGAGGTGTTCCGCAATGAAAAGCAGGAAACGGAACATATTACCCCGCCCCTCTGGCTGAGGGAGGCCCTTGCCGAACTTGAAAAACTTTCAAACCTGTCGGCGGGGACCGGTTTTCTGCGAAAGTATACGGGTAAAACAAAGGAGCATATCTGCCGCAGTTTCAGAAAACACCTCAACGCCACGCCTTCCGATTATATCTGCAAGCTCAGGCTGAATTATGTGGCCAACATGCTGCTCCATTCGGATCGTGAAATTCTGGATCTTGCCTATGAAGCCGGCTTTGAAAACATCAGTTACTTCTACAAAAGATTCAAGCGGGCCTTTCATTTTTCTCCCCGTAAATTCAGGGAGATGAACAGAACAGGCTGAAAGATTCTGCCCTCTTGCCGGCGGGGCTGCGGCGGCTCTGTACGGCGCCGGGCGGCGCGGCAAAGTGATTTTCCGTGGCGAAGTTACCGTACATAAGTGGGAAAGCAAGGGCGGTTATATGTTTGTAGATAACCATATACGCGGAAACGGCGAGTTTGAGGGATCGACCCTGCATATATGGGCAAAGAATGAGAACCATATATCCTGGCTCAACGATAAGCCCTGTATCACCAGCCCCGATTTGATTCAGCTGGTGGTTGAAAAAACGGGGGAATCTATCACGAACACCGATACGGCGGTTGGGATGCGTGTTACTGCGGCAGCGGCTGCAAACCCCTTGTACCGTTCTCCCGAAGGGTTGCGTATTATGGGGCCGTCCCATTACGGATTTGGTGATATCGTATTTACACCAATGGAAAAGCTGGTATAACATAATGTATGCAAGTATTGGCCGACTGCAAGCCTGAACGTCTGTTTCATTATTTTGAGGAAATCAGCGCGATCCCCCGCCGTTCCGGAGACGAAAAGGCCGTGAGCGATTATGTGGTCCGGTCAGCCCGCGATCATGGTTTATGGGCGTATCAGGACACAGCATATAACGTACTTATCCGCAAACCGGCCTTTACAGGCTATGAGCAATCGGAACCTGTTCTTTTGCAGGCGCACTTGGACATGGTGTGTGAAAAAAACAATGATTCGGCGCATGATTTTTCAGCGGGATCTTTTTTGCTTAAATGTTCTGTCAGGAGTTCAGTATACACGAAGAAACGTTTTCTTTCCGCCGTTATTAGCCGTCTGGCCTTGATCTCGGACGGCACGGTTTCATTCAATGGGGATTATCCAGGCTGGGAATTCGTGCGGGAATCCCCCTTGAGGGCACTGTTATGCGAAGTGTTTAAGGAACTATACGGAAAACCGCCTGAGATAGCGGCCATTCACGGGGGACTGGAATGCGGCTTGTTGACGGAAAAAGTACAGGGCATGGACGCAGTTGCTATTGGTCCGGATATCTGTAACGCGCATACACCGCGAGAATCTGTTTCTATAGCGTCGGTCAAACGAACCTGGGAATTCATTTTAGCGTCTTTGAAACGGATGCGGTAAAAGGAGACGACATGATTTTTTCAACTATTCTGGACGCGATGGGCAATACGCCCATCATTCGTTTGAACCACCTGACCGGGCCGGATGATGCGGAAGTACTCGTTAAATTCGAAGGTTTGAACGTGGGCGGGTCGGTTAAAACCCGGACGGCATACAACATGATCCTTGACGCGGAAAAACGCGGCGTATTAAAACCGGATTCCATCATTTGCGAACCCACGAGCGGGAATCAGGGCATCGGGCTCGCACTTGTCGCGGCGGTGCGGGGCTACAAGGCTGTCATCATTATGCCCGATTCGGTGAGCGGGGAACGCCGCAGGCTGGTTGAACAGTACGGCGCGGAAGTGATACTCCGCCGCGACGAAGGGGACATCGGCAAGGTGATCGACGATTGCCTGCAAACGGCACTGCAAATGGCAAAGGAGAATCCGAAGGTCTTCGTGCCGCAGCAGTTTGCAAATCCCGCCAATCCCGCAGTGCACCGGGAACAAACCGGCCGTGAAATAATCGAACAGCTTGAGGGACTGCCGTTGCATGGGTTTTGCTCCGGTATCGGTACTGGCGGTACCATCAGCGGTATCGGCGCGGTTTTGCGCGAACATTACCCCGATATTGAGATCTGGGCGCTTGAGCCGGAAAACGCCGCTGTTCTCTCCAATGGAAAAACCGGTTCCCATATCCAAATGGGTATCGGCGACGGCCTTATTCCCCCCAACCTCAACACGAAGATATACAACCAAGTCGCCGTGGTAACGGATGAAGATGCGCTGCAAACCGCGAAAGATCTGGCACGCAGGGAAGGCTTGATGTGCGGCATATCAAGCGGGGCAAATGTATGCACCGCCCTGCGAATGGCGAAACAATTCGGCAAGGGAAAGCGGGTGCTCACCCTGCTGCCGGATACGGCGGAGCGGTATTTCAGTACGCCGCTGTTCCATTGAAGTATGAGCGCTGATTTACTAAAATAGTATATGGAGGAACAAGTGAAAAATAGCCGGATTGCTGAAAGAATGTCTCTCTTACATACGGAGTCCGCGTTTCAGATTTTGGCGCGTGCCAATGCGCTGGAAGCCCAGGGAAGGAGCATTATCCATCTTGAGATTGGGCAGCCCGATTTTAAAACGCCCGGGAATATTATTGAGGCCGCGTATAAGGCCATGAGCGAAGGCAAAACCGGCTACACCCCCACGCCGGGTATTATTCCCCTGCGCGAGACCATAGTCCGCTACTGCGGGGATTATAAAGGGGTAAAGACATGCCCCGAGGAAATCGTGGTGGTACCCGGCGGCAAGCCGGTCATGTTCTTCACCATGCTGATGCTGGCCCAGAGCGGAGATGAGGTGATCTACCCCAATCCAGGCTTTCCCATTTATGAATCGGTGATCAAGTTTTCAGGGGCAAAACCGGTTCCCATGCCGCTGCTGCAAAAAAACAATTTCAGCGTGGATTTGGATCAGCTAAAAAAGGACATCAACGAAAAGACAAAACTCATCATCGTAAATAATCCCGGCAACCCCACAGGCGGCATGATCAAGCGGGACGATATTATCGCCATTGCCGACATGGTGCGGGACAAGGGCATTTACATTCTTGCCGATGAGATTTACGACCGCATTATTTTCGAGGAAAAACCCCTTTCCATAGCGACTCTGCCGGGCATGAAGGACTGGACCATCATTCTCGACGGTTTCTCCAAAACCTACGCCATGACAGGCTGGCGGTTGGGCTACGGCGTCATGAACCGCGAACTGGCGGAGCACATGACGATGCTGATGGTGAACTCCGCCTCCTGCGCGGCGTCCATGACGCAGTGGGCCGCCATTGAAGCCCTTGATGGGCCGCAGGACGCCGTCACCGAAATGGTAAACGCTTTTCGGGAACGGCGCGATTATCTGGTGGATGCCCTCAATGCCATTAACGGCGTCAGGTGTGTCAAGCCGGGCGGCGCTTTTTATACGTTTCCGGATATTTCGTCCTTCGGGCTTTCCTCGGCGGAATTTGCCAATCGCCTGCTTGAAGAAGCGGGTGTAGCCGCGGCGGCGGGTACCGCGTTCGGTGATTTCGGTGAAGGCTTTATCCGGTTTTCCTACGCCAACTCTCTGGACAACCTGAAAATCGCCGTAGACCGTTTCGACAAGTTCTGCAGGGGCTTAAAATGAACATAGTTGTTCTGGACGGTTACACCGAAAATCCCGGCGACCTGAGTTGGGACGAGTTTAAAAAACTGGGTGAGATCACCGTTTATGACCGGACTCCGTCTGAAAAAACAATCGGGCGCATCGGAGATGCGGAAGCGGTTATCGTCAATAAGGTGCCAATTTCCAAAGATACGATTGCCGCCTGTAAAAACATAAAGTACATCGGCGTTCTGGCCACGGGTTACAATATTGTTGACTGTGAAGCCGCCGGGGCGAGGGGAATTACGGTAACCAATATTCCCACTTACGGAACCGATGCAGTGGGGCAGTTCGCCATCGCGCTGCTTTTGGAGATCTGCCACCATGTCGGCCACCATGACCGGGCGGTCAAAGAGGGCCGCTGGGGGAAAAACCCCGACTGGTGTTTCTGGGATTTTCCGCTTATTGAGCTTGCGGGAAAAACCCTGGGTATTATCGGTTTCGGCAGAATCGGGCAGACTACCGGCAGGGCGGCCAAAGCCCTGAACATGCGGGTCATCGCCCATGACTCGCAGCCCGCCGATGCCGGCAGGGCCATCGCCGACTATGTGAGCCTTGACGAGCTTTTTGTCCGCTCCGACGTGATTGCCCTGCACTGCCCCCTTTTCCCTTCAACCCAGGGCATCATCAACAAACATACAATAGCAAAAATGAAAGACGGGGTTATCATACTGAACAATTCCCGCGGGCCCCTCGTCGTGGAGCAGGATCTGGCCGACGCGCTTAACAGCGGGAAGGTTTATGCCGCGGCCCTTGACGTTGTTTCCTCAGAGCCGATAAAGGACGATAACCCCCTGTTACAGGCCAAAAACTGCATTATCACCCCCCATATTTCATGGGCGCCTAAAGAAAGCCGGCAGCGCCTGATGGACATCGCCGTATCTAATCTGCGGGCATTTATTGAGGGAAAGGCGGTTAATACGGTAACGTAACCACGGACTTTGCGGACAACACCTGTCCGTGGTTTTTCTTTTTCCCTCTCCGTGAATTCAGTTCCAGGAATTCCGATTTCAACCACGTACCTTCATGGACAGAACGGACAGAACCGATATGATAGCATATAAAGTGAAAGAATTACCCTCAATTTCCGTGTCTGTCCGTGTAGTGCCCACGCAAGCGTAGGCTTGTGGTTGTCTTGAATTCGGAATTGCCGGTGAGGTTCCTCCTCCCTTGAATCACGCGAGCGCGCTGTGATAATATGAGTAAATCAGGTATAAATGCTGGTTAAAGAGGGAATATGCAGTCTGTCGGTATTAACATCGGGTCCACCAGCCTTAAAATGGTATTGTTTGAATATGACGATTCGACGGAAAAAGGCAGGACGGTCTGGAGCGCGACGGTACCGCACGAAGGCGATTTCGGCGCGGCGGTGCACCGGCTGCTTTCCGAGGGGAAGATACCCGAAGGGATACCGGCTCTCGTAACCGGCAACGAGGGTCGCTTCATGTTCGATGTGTCCGGGACAGTAGAACCGCTCTGCGTAGAGGCGGCGCTGCGGAACCTCGGCATCAGGGCTGACGCGGTGGTCAGTATGGGCGGGGAAGACCTCATCGTGTATTCCCTGGATTCCGGCGGCAAGATTATCAACAATTTTTCCGGCAACAAGTGCGCGAGCGGCACCGGCGAATTCCTCAAGCAGCAGCTCGCCCGGATGGACATGACCCTTCCGGACATCGACCGGGTGCCTGACACCGCCAAAGTCTACTCCCTTTCCACCCGCTGTTCGGTGTTTATGAAAAGCGACTGCACACACCGGCTCAACAAGCGGGAGGCCACCAAAGACGATATCGTGCTCTCCCTTTCGGACGTGATGGCGGTCAAGGTTATCGACTTTCTGAAACGGGCGAAAGTTACGTCGGGCCGCGTCGTGCTCACGGGCGGTATCACCCTTAACCGGCACATCATCCGCTTTATCCGCCAAAAAGCGCCGGAAATTGAATTTATCATTCCCGAAACCGCGCCGGTTTTTGAAGCCTTGGGCGCGGCCTCTCTTGCCCCCCTGTCGGGCAGCGCGCTTCCCGCCGCGGACAAACTCCTCAAGCCCAACGAGATCCGCTTCGGCACGCTGGGTGCGCTGCGGGACTGGGAAGACAAGGTGCGGTTCTTCGAAAAAAGCGGCGGCAAGGTCCGCGCCGGCAGAAAATACATCCTGGGCGTTGACGGCGGCTCCACCACCACCAAGGCCTGCCTCGTGGACGCGGAAACCGACGAGATTGTCGCGAGCCACTACGGCCGCACTCACGGCGATCCGGTGAAGGCCCTGAAAGAATGTCTGGCCATTATGCAGGAAAAAATTATCGCCGATACCGGCGGCAAAAATATCGACATACGCCTTGTGTCCACCACCGGTTCCAGCCGGGAAATTCTCGGCGTGTTTCTGGAAACCCCCGGAGTGTACAACGAGATCATTGCCCACTCGGTGGGTACTACGTATTTTGATCCTGAAGTAGAGACGATTTTCGAGATCGGTGGGCAGGACGCCAAGTACGTGCTGCTCAAAAACGGCGTGCCCATCGATTACGCCATGAACGAGGCCTGCTCGGCGGGTACCGGCTCCTTCCTCGAAGAATCCGCTTCGGGCGACCTTTCGATTCACAGCGCAGTGGACATCGGCCCCATCGCGCTGGAGGCCGACGCGCCCTGCAAATTCGGCGAACACTGCTCGGCTTTTATCAACTCCGACATCCGCAAGGCGGTGCAGCAGGGCGCGGGCAGGGAGAATATCACCGCCGGTATTGCCTGTTCGATCGTGTCCAACTACCTCAACCGCGTGGTGGGCAACCGTACTATCAGCGGAAAAATCTTTTTGCAGGGCGGCGTCGCCAAAAACCAGGCGGTGCCCCTGGCTTTCGCCATGCTCCTGGGCAAGGAAATACTCGTGCCGCCTTCGCCGGAACTCACCGGCTGCTTCGGCGTGGCCCTGCTGGCGAAGCGCAAGCACGCGGACGGCCTGCTTGACGAGCGAAGCGTGGTAATTGACGACATCATCAACCGCGACATCGGTTACGAGCGGGTCTTTACCTGTAAGGCCTGCGAAAACGGCTGCCCGATTCAGGTCCTTAACGTGAACACCCACAAGTACATGTTCGGCGGCCGCTGCAACAAATACACCAATATGCGCAAGGCCATTAAGGACGTGCCGGTTTTCGATTATGTTGAAAAAAGGCAGAAGATGCTGTTTGAAGAGTTCGCCGCGCCGCCTCTTTTGGAAAAGAGGCGTGATTTTACAGTGGGGATTCCGCGGGCTTTTTCGGTTCATACGCTCTATCCGCTGTATTCGTGGTTCTTTTATGCATTGGGGATTGAGACATTTCTGTCTACCGAAGTCGCCCACGCGGGCGTCGCCAGGGCGGAATCCACCTACTGTTTCCCGGCGGAGATCGCCCACGGTGCGGTACAGGACTGCCTGGACAAGGGAGCGGATTTTGTGCTGTTGCCCCATTTCAGGGACATGCCCTCTTACGAGGACGAGGTGCACGCCAATTTCTGTCCCATTACCCAGAGTCTTCCCTACTATATCGAAAAAGCCTTTCCCGACATCGCCAAGAAACGCTGGCTGCCGCTGGTGGTGAGCTTCAAGTTCGGCGAGGGTAAGGCCCTGGAACTGTTCCGCGAAATGGCGGCGCGCCTGGGAATTGGCGAGGCGGAAACCAAAGCGGCCTTTGAAAACGCGCTGGAGCGGCAGCAGGCTTATTTTGACGCCATGCGCAAAATGGGCAGGGAGGCGCTTGAAGAGGCCCGCAAATCGGACCGGCCGGTGATCGCCGTTCTGGGCAGGCCCTACAACGCCTTTACTCAGGAAGCGAACATGGGCATTCCCCGGAAGTTCACTACCCGCGGCTACTCAATCCTCCCCTTCGACATTCTTCCCTTCCACGATGAAAAGATCTTTCCCAACATGTACTGGTACTACGGCCAGGAAGATGTCAAGACGGCCAAGCTCCTCAAAAAAGAAGACAATATTTATCTGACATACGTCACCAACTTTTCCTGCGCGCCTGATTCGTTCATCCTGCACTATATAAAATGGGTGATGGGCCAGAAGCCGTTTCTCGTGCTGGAACTGGATTCCCATTCCGCCGACGCCGGCATTGACACCCGCGTGGAGGCCTTTCTTGACATCATCGACGGTTACCGCGCCAAGAAGAACGAGCTTGAGGCGGAGCGTTACGACAACGGCTGGCGTTTTGTCAGCGAGAAGAGCGCCGGAGGTTTTGATCTGCGGATCGATAACGCCAAAACCGGCGAGCGGGTTCCCATCATAGGGAACAAGCGGGTGCGGGTACTGCTCTCCAATATGGGGGCCATCTCCACCGAGTACATGGGGGCGGCGGTGCGCAGTCTGGGAATCAGCGCCGAGGCGTTGCCCGTGGCGACGCCCAAGACGATTCAGCTTGCCCGCGCCCACGCTTCGGGAAAAGAATGTGTCCCCAGCCACCTGGTTTTGGGAAGCGCCCTGCAATTCTTCTCCGGTGAAAAATACCGCAAGGATGAACTGTACCTCCTCTTTGTGCCGATCACCACCGGCCCCTGCCGTACCGGCCAGTATTACGTTTTCTACGAAAACCTCTTCCGGGACCTGCGGCTTGAGAACGTGGTGGTCTTTACCCTTTCGGCGGATAATTCGTACACCGAACTCGGCCCCAGCTTCGCCAGAGAGATGTGGAAGGGCCTCGTGCTCTCCGATTATCTCAAGGACATTCAGACCGCCCTTAAAGCCACCGCCGCCGACCCCGCCCAAGCCCGGGCGGACTTTGAAAAATCCTGGCGCAGGGTTATGCGCGCGGTGGAGCACAATCCCAAGAGTATCTGGCGGGAACTGAGAGCGGTCGCCCTTGACGTACGGAAAATTCCCCTCAAGCGGAAGGTCGTTGACTGCCCGCGGGTGCTTATCGTGGGGGAGATATACGTGCGCCGCGACGATTTCGCCGTGGGCGAACTAACGGACCTGATGAGCGAGCGGGGCATTGTGGTAAAAGTGGCGGGCGTCTCCGAATGGATTCACTATCTGGACTTTGTCCGCGAATACGCCCTCAACAAGCTGATAAACCTGCGGAAACCGGGAATGCGGCTCTTTTCCAAACCCTGGCGGGACCTCAAGAAACTCGAAATCGAGGAATGGTGGAAACATTCGGTGGAGAAAAAGATCATTTCGATTCTGGGGCCCACCGGCCTTGTCCCTGAAACTCCCCACGACATGTACGAGATCATGAAGTACACCCGGGAGTACTTTGTCAATCTGGAACTCAACTCGGAAATCGCCGTCTCCTCCGGTTCCGCGGCGGCGGCCATGGATGCGGGCTATTCTGGCATTGTAAACATCAGCCCCTTTGCCTGCCTCATCGGGCGGGTCATTGAGGGCCTCTTTACCCCCTGGGCGCGGGAACGCAACTACCCGATCCTCTCGGTGGAAGTGGACGGCAATCTGCTGCCGCCGAACATCATCAACAAGCTCAATATCTTTATGGTGAACGTGCTCCGTTTCAAGGGCGGCGGCGATCTTTCTTCCCTCGTGGACAAGGCAGGCTCTCATAATCCGCTTTTTGCGCAGGACGCTCCGGCGGATGAATCAGAGGCGGGTTAAATGAACAGACTCGATAAAAGCGTCGATTCCCTCCTGGAGGCTTACGGCTCTTACGGCATGGTGAACCACTCGGCCGGCGCGAACCTTCCCGGCAGGGAAAGCATAACGGCCATCGTCCGCGGCCTGGACGAGCTTATCTTTCCCGGCTTCCTTGAAAACCAGGGTCTGGATCACAGCAACCTCCGGCTTATCACCGCCGAAAAGGTAAACCGCCTGGCCCGTGAGCTGATCCGGGAAACCGAAAAAAGCCTCGCCTTTCAGGCGCGCTCCGGTTCCTTAAGCTGCGGCAACGAAGGCTGCCACGCCGCCGCGGAACTGATCGTGGAAAGTTTTTTCGAGGAACTGCCGGGCCTCCGCCGCCTCCTGTCCCTTGATATGGAAGCCGCGTTCAGGGGCGACCCCGCCGCCAAGAGCTTCGAGGAAGTGATCCTTTCCTACCCCGGCTTCCAGGCGATCACCGTATACCGCCTGGCCCACTTTTTCTGGAAAGCCCAGGTGCCCCTGATCCCCCGGATGATGAGCGAACTAATCCACGGCGGTACCGGTATCGACATCCACCCGGGCGCTGAAATCGGCGAATCTTTTTTCATCGATCACGGTACCGGCGTCGTCATCGGCGAAACCACGGTCATCGGCAAAAATGTCAAACTTTACCAGGGTGTTACCCTGGGCGCCCTCTCGGTCAAAAAAGAGGAAGGCGGCCGCAAACGCCACCCCACCATTGAGGACGACGTCACGATCTATTCCAACGCCACGATTTTGGGCGGCGAAACGATCATCGGCCGGGGCAGTACCATTGGGGGCAACGTGTGGATCACCGAGTCCGTTCCGGCGGGCACCGTGGTCTACAACCGGCGCTCCTAGCAGCCTGTTGCGTTTGTGGATTTTTTTGCAGTCTTTCAGGAAAAACGCAAAAAAAACCGCAATTAAAGGGCTTGCTGCTAAAGCAGCTTGCGGTTTATAGGGTAAAAAATCGCCAGAAGGCGATTTTGGGGATTATAATGTGCGAAGCGCAACAAACTGCCGGCAGTTTAATGAACGCAAAAAAAGCCGCGTTTGCGGCGGTGGTGGGCCGGCCTTCGGTGGGGAAGTCTACATTGATGAACCGGCTCTGCGGCGAGAAAGTCGCCATTGTCAGCGCCGTGCCGCAGACCACGAGGAACGCCATCCGGGGCATTGTCAACCGGGAACAGGGCCAGATCGTCTTTGTCGATACGCCGGGCCGCCACAGCTCCGGGAAAAAATTCAACAAAAAGCTGATGGAAGTGTCGCTTCGGGCGGTGAATGAGTCCGACCTCGTACTCTACGTTCTGGACGCTTCCCGCCCGCCGGGAGCGGAGGAGCGGGCGATAGCGGAACTCCTTGCCCCGCTGGCCGAAAGAACCATCGCGGCGATTAACAAGGTCGATATGCTGAAGGAAGATTCCCGGGACGCCGCCTGTTCCGGCATCCGCGAATTTCTGAAAGAGCGGCTCCCCGGCCTTGCCGCTGATCGCTGTTTTGAGATTTCCGCCAAACACAACGAGGGCGTGGACGCTCTGCTCGCCGCGTTATACGCGATGGCGCCTGAGGGGGAACCCTTTTACGGCGGGGAATACTACACCGATCAGGAAGTGGATTTCCGCGTAGCCGAGATCATCCGGGAACAGGCGATCAACCGCCTGCGCCAGGAGCTTCCCCATTCGCTGTATGTGAAAGTGGCCGACACGGAATTCCTGCCGGAAAAAGACGGCGCGCCCGGCACGCGGCAGCGCCTCAGGGTGCGCGCCTTCATCATTGTTGAGCGGGAATCCCAAAAGGGCATGGTGGTGGGCAAAGGCGGCGAGATGATCAAGGCGATCCGCCTGGCCGCCCAAAAAGACTTGGGCCGCATCTTTGACTGGAAGATCGAGCTTGATCTGCGGGTAAAAACCGGCAAAGACTGGCGGCACAACGACTCCACCCTGCGCCGGATCATTGAGCGCTAGCAGGATGATTAGGCTAAACACACTGATATGAGTGATTACAGAAATGAGCCTCCGCGAAGCAAGCCTGGCAAGCGCAGCTTGCCTTAGGGTATTAAACCAGACTTTCGAATAAAACCCAAAAATATTCGCTGTTCGCTGACATGCTTAAATCTATTCTCTGCTAAAAACAGTAGTGTCGTCCGTGGTTAAAATGCATCCCTCTCCCGCCACCTGTCGTCCGCCTCGGCGGTCTCGGCGGCGAACATTTCCTTGCGGTACGCCTTTTCCCGCTTCTCTCTCAGCTTCTCCATAACCTTGAGTTCACGGGAGGCTTCCAGGTACAGCACCCGCTTTTCCTCAACCGCCAATGCAGCCTGGGCTGCCTCTTGGGTAAGCCGCTCCGTTTCCTGATCCAGACGGATGATGTAATTGTCCCAGGCCGGCATCTCGGCGGGGTCTGCGAAACGTTCCCGCGCCGCGTTATGGCGTACGACGGCGGTTTCCTTTATGCGATTTTCAATTGCCGTAAGAACGCCGACGGCCCGGCCAAGCTCGACTTTAGCTTCCTGTTCCCGGTAGTTCCGCAGTTCCAGAACTTTTTGAAGGTTGAAGCTGAACCGTTTCATAGGGCGTCGTCAGGCATAATGCCGGCGTTGCTAAGGGTTGAGAACAGGGCGGCGACGCTGTTAAGAGACATGGTTTGCTCCCCGCCTGTTTTCGGCACACCGCCTGTCGTTGTTCTCCCCCCGGAGGAGAGCGAAGGCGCGGCTTCCCGCCGGAGTCCCAAATCGGCAAGCGGCCGGAGAGAATGGTCCGTCATTTCTTCAGCCGGGATGGGAATGCCGGAAATTGCCGCCATATCGGAAAGGGTTTCGGAAAGGGAAGAGCGCTCGTCAACGGCCTGGATAAGAAATTCCTCAATGGGGCCGTGTTTGGCAATGGCCTCATCTATGGCGGGGTTGGAACCCGAGTGATATGCCCCAACATTAATAAGGTCCTCGGCCCCGGCGTAAACGGCCATGGATCTGCGGATGGCGCCCGCGGCCTTGCCGGAAGCGGGGCCTGAAACCGCCGGGGAAAGACGGGAAACGCTTTGCAGTACGTCTATCGCCGGGTAGTGATAAGCCTGGGCAAGGCTGCGGGAAAGCACGATGTGGCCGTCAAGTATCCCCCGGACCGTGTCGGCCACCGGCTCGTCCATGTCGTCGCCGTCAACCAGGATCGTGTAAAAACCGGTGATGCTGCCCACATCGGAATTGCCGCTCCGTTCAAGGAGCTTGGGCATGGAGTCAAACATGCTGGGCGTATAACCCCTGGTCGCGGGAGGCTCGCCGGAGGCAAGGCCGATTTCCCGCTGGGCGCGGGCAAAGCGCGTAACGGAGTCAAAAAGAAGCATTACGTCCAACCCCTGGTCGCGGAAAAATTCCGCCACCGCGGTGGCGACGCAGGCCCCCCGCAGCCGGGCCAGGGGCGGCGAATTGGAGGGCGTTACCACGAGTACGCTGCGGGCAAGCCCTTGGGGGCCGAGATCGTTTTCAATAAAATCAGTCGGCTCACGTCCCCGCTCGCCTATGAGGGCTACCACGTTGACATCGGCGCTGGTGTTGCGGGCGATCATCCCCAGCAGGGTGGACTTGCCCACGCCGGAACCGGCGAATATGCCGAGCCGCTGGCCCTTCCCCACGGCAAGCAGGCCGTCAATGGCCCGCACCCCGGTAGTGAGCCGCTCGGTGATCCGCCGCCGTTTCAGGGGGTCTGGCGGATTTGCCAGAGCGGGGTACAATACGGCAGATTCAATTTCGCCTTTGCCGTCTATGGGATTCCCCAGCGCGTCAAGCACCCGCCCCAGCAATTTTTGGGATACCGGCACTTCCAGCCGGGAACCCAGCGCAATGACACGGTTCCCCACCTCAATGCCGTCGGTTTCCTCAAAGGCCATGAGCTGGACGATTTCGTCCCGCAGGCCCACTACCTCGGCGCGGATTAGCCCGCGGCCTTTGGGGGCCTCAATCCTGCAAATCTCGCCGATAACCGCCTGAGGACCGCGGCTCTCAATGAGGAGGCCCTGGACCCTGGAGATTCTGCCGGTACATTTTATGGGGTCTGTGCGTTTAGCTGTTTCAAGATATTTTTCAAATAGTGCGGTTTCCATATTCCCTCCCAGGCAATGCAGGCTACGGGTCTTCACCCGCGGCGGGAGAAACCGCCGGTTCGGCCGTAGCGGATTCGGCGGCGGCGGCCATGGCTTTTGTCGCGGCGGCCGCCCTTGCAGCTGCCGCAGCTTTTGCCGCGCCGTTAGACGCAAGGCCGTTTAAGTTAAGGCCGTTTGCCGCGCCTGCGGCGGCGTATTTTTGCTTTGACTTTATGGGAGAAATCTCAAGTATTTTGGCTTCAAGCTCCGCAAGCTGGCTGGCAATGCGGGCGTCGATCTCGCCGAAGTCCGTTTCGATAATGCAGCCTCCGGGATCCACCGAGGAATCTTCCAGCACCTGTACGGACTTTACCCCCTCAAGGAGTTGGATAAAATCTTTCGTATGCCCGGTGGCAAGCTTCAGATCAGCCAGGTTTACCCGTATGATGACGTCTCCCCTGCCCCTTACTTTCCGCAAAGCCTGGACCACGTTGGAAACTATCACATTACGCTGATTATCGGAAATAACCTTGACCACTTTCCGGGCGATAAGCAGCACCAGATCGACGATCTCCCGCTCGGTCTCGGCGAGAATTTCCGCACGTTTGTCCTGGGCGCGTTCAAGCACGATTTGGGTCCGCTCAATGAGCCGCTCGACTTCCGCTTTGCCTTCGGCGAAACCTTCTTTGCGGCCCGCCTCGCGGCCCTGGTCTTCGGCCTCTTTCCGCTCTGCCTCAAGAGCGGCGCGGAGATCGTTCTCGATTTTCCTGGCCTCTTCTTTTGAACGGGCGATGATCCCTTCAGCCTCTTCCCCGGCCTGACGTTTCAGATCTTCTCCCTCGTCGCTTTTCTGCCGCAGGCTGCCGGCTGCCGCTTCTTCCGCTTCTTTCACGATGTCTTCGGCCGCGGCCTTTGCTGCGGCGATCATCGTTTCTTTTTCCGCTTCCCACTGCTCCTTAAAGGCTTCGGCTTCCCGGCGGAGATCATCCGCCGTGGGGCCGGAGTATTCCTCCACCGCTTCCTCAGGCTCGGCCTTCTCTTCTTCAGGGGCGAGAGCGGCAAGATCCGGGTAAGACGCGGGAGTCTCAATCATTACCTTTTCTTCGAGAACGGTAACCTCATCGGGACGGAATACTGCCTTGGTCATGCGTTACCCCTACACCACCATCTCGTCCTCGCCGGAACGGGCAACAACGATCTCGCCGGTGTCTTCCAGATGCCTGATGATGGAGACGATTTTCTGCTGGGACTCTTCCACGTCTTTGAGCCGTACCGGTCCCATGTACTCCATGTCTTCCTTGAGCATGCCCGCAGCGCGCTTGGACATGTTCCTGAAAATCTTGTCCTGCACTTCGGTATCCACCGATTTGAGGGCCTTGGCCAGTTCCTGGGAGTCCACTTCCCGCATAACTTTCTGAATGGCCCGGTCGTCAAGCATAACAATATCTTCAAACACAAACATCCGTTTCTTGATCTCTTCGGCCAGTTCCGGGTCTTCATCTTCCAGGGCCTCAATGATCTGTTTCTCGGAGGCGCGGTCAACAAGGTTGAGAATTTCGACGATGCTCTCAACACCGCCCGCTGTAGTGTAGTCTTCGCTGGACAGTGAGGAGAGTTTCTTTTCAAGCACCCGTTCCACCTCGCGGAGCACTTCCGGACTCGTCCGGTCCATGGTGGCAATACGCCGGGCCACATCGCTCTGCACATCTTGCGGAAGGTTCTGCAAAATCACCGAAGCCTTATTGGGTTCGAGGTACGCCAGTATAAGGGCGATGGTCTGGGGGTGTTCCTGCTGGATAAAGTTGAGCAGCTGCGCCGGGTCGGTTCTGCGGATAAAGTCAAAGGGACGTACCTGCAAACTCGACGTAAGGCGGTTGATGATGTCGATAGCCTTCTGGCTTCCCAGGGATTTTTCCAGAAGCTCCCGCGCGTAGTCAATGCCGCCGGTAGAGATGAACTGGTTCGCCATCATGAGTTCCTGGAACTCCTGCAAAATGGCGTCCTTCTGCTCGGCGTCTATGGTTTCAAGACGCGCTATTTCAAAGGTGAGTGTTTCTATTTCATCTTCACGCAGATACTTGAATATCTCTGCCGAAATTTCCGAGCCGATGGTAACGAGGAATATGGCGGCCTTCTGGCGGCCGGTATATTCTTTCGCGGCTTTCTTTTTGGAGCCGCCCGCGGCGGTTCCGCCTGATGCTGCGCTTGTTTTTGCCATTTTAATCCTCCAAAAGCCAGGTTCTGATTAGCTGGGCGCAGTCGTCGGGATGCTCCCTGGCCATATTGAGAACGGTCTCCATAAGCTCCATACGGGTCCGCTCTTCCACCGATATGGAAACGTCCACGCCTCCCTGCTCCGCTTCGGCAATGGCGCTTTCCCGCAGCGCCTGTTCGCGCCGCGCGCGCTCTTCTTCGGCAAGCCTCCTGCGGCGTTCCATCTCGCGGGAGATCATCCTGAAAATTATGAACCCAATTAACAGCAATGTCAAACCGGAGAGGAAAACTATCACGGTAGTCTGAATCTGTTTCCTTCTGAAATAGGCGGCGTCCTCTTCCTTGAACTGTTCGGTCCGGTCAAACTGAATGTTCTGCACGGTTACCGAATCCCCCCTGGCCGAGTTGTAGCCGACGGCGTTCTGGATCAGCGACTGGGCCGCCCTGAGTTGGTCAGGCGGAACCTCGCTGTATTCCCGCTCAATGGAGCCGTCCGGCAGGACCACCGGATTTCCCTTTTCATCGTATTTTATTTTCCATTTGCCGTCGATATTTACCGAAACCGTTATCCGGTCAATTTGGGGACTCTTCTCTTCCTGGGTAACTTTGCGGTTTATTTCATCGTTCTGCGTATTGGTTTCCTGGGTCATCCTGCCGTAGAGGTTTGACATATCCTTGAAGGCCGGGGGGGTTTGGCCCTCGACGCCGGCGGGACCTTCGGGGTTATAGCCCGTCCCTTCCCATTTAGTGTCGGATGTGGATTTTGAACGGGTGATGGACTCAACCAGTTTGGAATCGTCGTAAGCCAATCCGGGGGTCCGGGGTTTAATGGTAATGGGGAAAAATTCTTCGATGTCTACGGCCTTTTTGGACATATCCATATCGATCTTGATATTGAGGTCACGCACCCGGTCGGCCGAAAAGGTCGATTGCAGGGATGCCAGGACAAGCGCCCGGTATTTGGCCTCTTGGACCAGGATGAATTTATTTTCCCTTTCTATAAGGTCAAGTCTGTCCATGGCGGCCATGCCGCTAAAGTCGTTGAGAACTATCCCGCTCTGATCGGTGATCACGATGTTGTCGTCAATAAGGCCTTCAACGGCGAATTTGAGGGTTTTCTGAATGCCCTCAATCTTTTTGCGGTTTCCGATGATGTCGCTCCCCGGCTTGGGGGTGATGATCACGCTGGCCGTTACCGGGTTTTGGTCGGAACGGAAGAGTTCCCGCTCTGGCCACACGATGGTAACGTTGGCATCGTCCACGTCGTCGATGGCCTTGATGTGATCGGTGATCATCCGGGTCTGCGCCCGGCGGAAATTCACATTCCGCTCGTAGTCGGTGATGGTCCAGCGCTCACGGTCAAAGATCGCCCAGGGGTCTATCCCCGACGGAACAAGGTCTTCCCGTATGAGGATCGCCCTCATGCGCCGGGCGGTGGCCTCATCGGCCACCTGAACCAGGTTGTTGGCCCCGACGGTGACTTTTACCTCTTCCTGATTGAGCCTGAGCACGATCCGGTCCAGGGCGGCCTCGTCCCTTATGGGAGCGTCGATAACCGGCACCAGCGTCGGCGTGGAAGACACCCTGAACAGGGCGATAACGCCGCCGACAGCCGCGGCCACAATCGCGATAAAGATGATCCGTTGCACCATGGGCCACTTGCTCCACGCTTCGTTCATCCGGGTAAATATTTTTTTTAGAAAATCGTTCATTGCCCCCCCCTATGAGTCAGAACTTATCTGGTATTTATCAAATCTTTCCAACCCTGCACCAAACGGCTCAGTATGTTTCGCGTAATGTTAAGCGACATACTGGCTTCGGCCTGGGCGATGGTGATGTCGTGTACGTCCACCGAATCGGGATTTATAATGGCCTCTCTTTGAAGAGCGCTGGCCGCCTGCTGGGACGCCGAAACTTTGTCCAGGGCCTGAAGCATTGCCTTTTCAAAAGTACCGGCTCCGGTTATTTCCTCCGCGCCGATCTTTTTTTCAAGCGAAAGGATCTTGTTCCCGCTGCCCGCGTAGGGACTGTCAGGCGGCCCTATATGTTTTGGATGGGTACGGAGCATGGTAACCTGATAGTTCTCCACCCCGTTGACGCCGATATACGCGCCGTTACTAAAAATACGCATTATTCCCTCCCCTTAATACCTTTGCCTTTAATTGCTCATCGTCCGCCGATGTCCAGCGCCCGCTGGAACATCGCCTTTGATCCTTCGATTATCGAAGCGTTCGCCTCGTAAGACCGGGTAGCGGAGATCATGTCCATCATCTCGGTTACTATGTCCACGTTGGACAGTTCCACATAACCCTGCCTCGGCCCTGATTTGATCGCGTCCGGATGGGTCGGGTCCCAGCGCAGGGGATTCTCGGCAGAGCGGTCCTCTTGAATCTCGGCGACCCGCACTCCCCTGCCGATTCCGTTGTCCATGGTTTCGGGCAGGAAGGGAGAACGCCAATAGGGGCTTTCCACCCTGGGCCGCATGATCACCCTGCTTCTCCTGAAAGGCCCGCCTTCGGCGGTTCTCGTAGTGTTGACATTGGCCATATTGTCGGCGATGACGTCCAGCCTGACCCGCTCGGCACTGAGGCCTGTAGCGGCGATGTTAATCGAACTGAAAATTCCCATTTACTAACCCCTCAATACCTGGTTAATCTGGCTGAATTCAAAGGTCGCCGCCTGTGCCAGAATGCTGTAGGTTATCTGATTTTCGATGGCCAGCATGAATTCCTGCTCAGGGTCCACGTTGTTTCCGTTGTTGTTGTAGGTACTGGTATAATCCAGCACACGGCGAATCTGTACGTCCCGGTAATCCCGCTCTTTGAAATTGGGAATATGTTTGGGATTGGTGAGGGTCAGCTCCAAAGCGGGTTTTTGTTTTTCCGTATCTAAAGCCCGTTTTAGCTCACTCTCAAAATTCACTATTGAGCGCTTGAAATTGGGAACATTGGCGTTGGCTATGTTATTGGCGATAACCGAACGGCGTACCGCGTTGGCGTCCATGGCCCGGTGCAGCAAATCCACGGTTTTAGCGAACGTATTCATCGGTAAACTTCCTCCCTTTTAAGCATCGGTAAAAATTCCCCTCCTCTTTACCAAGGTTCTTTCAAAACCGAAGTTTTGAAAGCGGCTCTACCTACAAAATATAGCGGCCCAAATCCTGGTCGGTGACAATATCCGCCAGTTTTTCATTCACATAATCCACCGTGATGGGTATTTTCGCCGGGCTGATGTCGGGCGCCTCGAAAGAAAGTTCCTCAAGCAGGGTTTCCATGATGGTATGCAGCCTACGCGCGCCGATGTTTTCAAGCCGGGAATTGACCTCCGCGGCCAGGGCGGCGAGGCGGTCAATGGCTTCGGGGCTAAAGTCGATTTCGACGCCCTCGGTGGAAAGGAGGCCGATGTACTGCCTGGTAAGGGCATTCTTCGGCTCGGTGAGGATACGCAGAAAATCGTCTTTGCCCAGGGAGTCCAGTTCCACCCGCAGGGGAAAACGGCCCTGAAGCTCAGGGATAAGGTCCGAGGGCTTGCTTACGTTAAAGGCCCCTGCGGCGATGAAGAGGATATGGTCGGTGTTGACCGGCCCCCACTTGGTGTTCACCGTGGCGCCTTCCACGATGGGGAGGATGTCCCGCTGGACGCCCTCGCGGGAAACGTCCGGGCCGCCCCTATCGCCTTTGACGGCGATTTTGTCAATCTCGTCAATGAAGATAATGCCGGTTTCTTCCACCCGCTGCCGGGCCTCGTCGATGACCCGGTCCCGGTCAACGAGTTTTTCCGCTTCTTCCGCTTTAAGAATCTCCTTGGCCCGCTGTACGCTGACTACTTTCTTTTTCTTTCCGCCGCCGCCGAAAAATCCGGCAATTCCGGAAAGACTTGACTCCAGGTCTTCCATGTTGGCCCCCATCATCTCAATGGTAGGAAACTGGGGATTCTGGTTTACCATGAGTTCCACGGTCCGGTTGTCCAGCTTGCCCTCACGAAGCATGGCCCTGAATTTTTCCCTGGTAGCGTTGAATTGGGCCCTATCGGTTTCGGCGTCGCCGTTATTCGCGGAAGGCTCGGTTTCCTCGGTTTCCGCGTTCTCATTGCCATGATTATCCTGTTTCTCCCCCTGGTTATCCGCCTTCCGGTTAAAGAACGCCGGAATCCCCACCTGTATGGCGGTTCCGATAAGTCCCGGCGATCCCCCGTTGTCGGGGTTGATCGAAAAGGTCCCCATGGGCCGTACCACCGGCCCCTGTTTGGGTTTTTGTCCCTTTTGCTTTTTGCCTGTAAAGGGAAGAAGCAGATCCAGCAGGGCTTCCTCGGCCCGCCTCTCCGCCTCGGCGGTAACAGATTCCTGCATTTCCTGTTTTACCATCTGGAAACCGGCGGCCATGAGATCGCGGATCATGGATTCCACATCGCGGCCCACATAGCCCACCTCGGTGTACTTGGTGGCCTCCACCTTGAGAAAAGGGGAACCGGCGAGCCTTGCAAGCCGCCGGGCGATTTCGGTTTTTCCGACGCCGGTCGGGCCTATCATGAGGATATTCTTAGGCGCGATGTCTTCCCGCAGATCCGGCTCAAGTTTGAGCCGTCTGATACGGTTGCGCAGAGCCACCGCCACCGCCCGCTTGGCCTTTTTCTGGCCCACGATGTATTTGTCAAGCTCCGCCACAATTTCCCTCGGAGTAAGCCGGTCCAGGGACGTGTCTTTTATTATTTTTTCGTTCATCAGCCTAATTCCTCCAGGGTTAAGTGCATATTGGTATAGATACAGATGTTACCCGCAATTTTTAAACTCTTCTCGGCGATTTCGGCGGCGGAAAAATCGCTCCCCTCAAGAAAGGCCAGGGCGGCGGCGTAGGCGTAATTGCCTCCGGAACCGATGGCCAGGGCGTCTTCGGCGGGTTCAATCACGTCGCCGGTACCCGAAATGAGGAGGGTCTTGGAAATGTCCGCCACGAGAAGCAGGGCCTCAAGCCGCCGCAGGGTACGGTCCATGCGCCAGTCCTTGGCAAGCTCCACCGCCGCCCGGAGCAGGTCTCCCGAATATTCCTTGAGTTTCACCTCAAAGCGGTCAAAAAGGGTAAAGGCGTCGGCGGTAGCGCCGGCGAAACCGCAGAGCACTTTGCCGTCCATGAGCCGGCGGACCTTGCGGGCGTTGTTCTTCATCACCGTTTCGCCCATGGTAACCTGTCCGTCACCCGCCATTGCTACCTTGCCGTTCTTCCGTATGGCGATAACCGTTGTGCTCCTGAATCGTGTTTTTTCGTCTGTCATTATTGATCACTCCTCGCCGCTTTTTGCCACCGCCGATCCGGCGTGCGGATGCGCTTTTGCGTACACTTTCTTTAAGCCTTCGATGCTCACGTGCGTATAGCGCTGGGTGGTGGAAAGGCTTGAATGGCCCAACATCTCCTGCACTATCCGCACATCGCAGCCGGAATTAACCAGGTGGGTGGCGAAACTGTGGCGCAGGCTGTGGGGATGGATGTTCTTCCCCAGGCCGGAACGTTCCGCGTAACGGGCGATAATCCAGCGCACGCCGGGCACCGAAATGGGCCGCCCCCTCCGGCTGATAAAGAGCGGCCCGCCGGGACCGGCGCTTTTAAGGCCGGCCATTCTGATCCGCGCCGCCCGTTCCGGCAGATATTCGATCAGGGCGGCCTTTCCCTCGTCTGAAAAAAACACATAACGCTCCTTGCCGCCCTTGCCGATGATCCGCGCCCCTTCCAGGCTGCCCGTTACCTTTTCCATGGTAAGCGAGACAAGCTCGGAAATCCTCAAGCCCGCCGAATACATCGTCATGATCAGGGCCTTGTCCCTCGCCGGCCAGAGTATCCCCGCGGTGTTGGGCAGCTCCGCGAAGCCGGCCATTTCCTCCTCCCAGAGAACCGAGGGCAAATTTTGCGGGGTCTTTACGTTCCGCAGGCTGCCACAGGGGTTGTCGCCCCGCTTGCCGAAGCGGAGCATCCAGCGGTAAAAGCCCCGTATTGAGGAAAGGGAGCGGTTCACGCTGGCCGGGGCGATCCGCTCCGCGTGGAGGTCGGCGATAAAATTCTGCACGTCGTAAGCCCCGGCCGTTTCAGGCTCAATCCCCCGGTTGCCGCAGTAATTCGCAAAGCGGAACAGATCGTTCCTGTAAGCCTCGGCGGTTCGTCCGGCGACTCCCCGTACCGCCTGCAAATAAGAGAGGTATTCCCGCACCAGAGGGGAACCGGTCAAAGACCCGGCGCTCCCCGCGGTTTGCCGCGCTTCACGCATTTTCTATTCCCCGCCTTCTTCCACCGGCGGCTTCCCCTCTTCCTCATCATCCGCGCTGTGGAGATAATCGCAGGCGGGGTTGATACAGGCCTTGTGGGAGCCGTTTTTTTTGTCGTATTTTTCCACCATGAACTGGCCGCACTTGGGACAGCTCTGCTTGATGGGCTTGAAGTGGCTGATAAAATCACAGTCGGGGTAATTGGCGCAGCCGTAGAATTCCTTGCCTCTGCCCCTGGTCTTGCGGGATATCACGTCGCCGCCGCATTTGGGACACTTGGCAAGGGGTATGGATTTGGCATTCCGGCATTCGGGAAAACCGGTGCAGGCAAGAAAAAAGCCGAAACGGCCCAGCTTTTTTACCATAGGTTTGCCGCATTTTTCGCAGACATAATCGGTCGGCTCATCCAGTGATCCCTTGAAAGATTCGATGGTCTTGCCGACCTCATCAACCGTTGTTTTGAACGGGTCCCAGAATTCCCGGATCATGTCCGGCCAGCGGATATGGTTTTCCTCCACCTCGTCAAGTTTGTTTTCCATGGCGGCGGTAAAACCCGCGTCCACATAATGGGAAAAATATTCCACCAGCATGTCGTTTATCAGTTTTCCCAGAATGGTCGGGACAAGCTGCTTGTTTGATCGCGTAACGTAGTAACGGTCCAGCAGAACCGAAATTATCGGCGCGTAAGTGGAAGGGCGGCCTATGCCCTTTTCTTCCAGGGTGCGTATAATGGTAGCGTCAGTAAAACGGGCCGGCCCCTGGGTAAAATGCTGTTCGGGGTGAAATTTCTCAAACTTAACTTTGTCACCGGTTTTAAGCGTCGGATAGGGATTGCCCTTTTCCTCTTTTGAGGAGAGGAGCTTAATCACCTTGTAAAAGCCTTTCTCGAACAGCCTGGTTCCGCTAACGCGGAAGACCCCCTCTTTTTTCCCCGCGGCAACTGTTATGTCCACACTGACGGTGCGGGTTTTGGCGTTGTTCATCTGACTGGACACAAAACGCTCCCAAATAATCGTATACAGGCGCAGTTGATCCTTGCTCAAATATTTTTTTATCGAGTCCGGAGTATAGCTGACATACGTGGGCCTTATCGCCTCGTGGGCATCCTGGGCCTTTTTCCCCACGGCATACTCCACCGCTTTTTCAGGAAAGTCGGAGGGAAAGTTTTTCCCGAGCCATTCCCGCACCTCGTCCAGGGCCGTCTGGGAGACACGTACCGAATCGGTACGCATATACGTGATAAGCCCCACCCTGGTTGTGCCGATGCTCACCCCCTCGTAGAGCTGCTGGGCCACCTGCATGGCCTTCCGCGAGGTGAAACCCAGGCGGTTCGCCGCGGCCTGCTGCAATAAGGAAGTGGTAAAAGGCGGCTTGGGTCTGACGGTTTTGTCGGTCTCCCGCACCTCGGAGACCACGCAGTCGGCGTTTTTTATTTTGGCGATAATGGCATTGACCGCGGCCTCGTTTTTCAGTTCCGGCTTGGCGTTTTGCCACGACACCAGTTGGGCGGTATAGGGCGATTTACCCACCTTGAAATCCGCCTCAAGAGTCCAGTACTCCTCAGGGATAAAGCTTTCCACTTCTTTTTCCCTTTCGCAAATAAGCCTTAAAGCTACCGACTGTACCCGCCCGGCGGAAAGGCCGTTTTTCACTTTTTTCCACAGGAGGGGCGAAAGGTTGTAACCGACCAGCCGGTCCAGAACCCGGCGGGCTTTTTGCGCGTCCACCAGGGACTCGTCAATGGTACGGGGAGACGCCACCGCGTCTTTAATCGCCTGGGGGGTTATTTCGTTAAAACTGATCCGCTGAATGGGAACCCGCTCCGACTTGGCCGAAATGGCGTTTTTAAGATGCCAGGCGATAGCCTCGCCCTCGCGGTCATTATCACTTGCCAGCAGTACCATGTCCGCTTTTTTCGCGTCAGAGCGGAGTTCCTTAAGGATATTTGCCCTGCCCCGCACAGTGATATATTCAGGTTCAAAGTTGTTTTCAGTATCAATGGCAAGCCGCGATTTGGGAAGATCGATAAGATGCCCCATTGACGCTTTGACACTGTAATCCGGGCCCAGATATTTTTCGATGGTCGCCGCCTTGGTAGGCGATTCCACGATAACGAGGATTCGTTTTTCCGGCTCTTTTTTAGACGCCTTCTTTTTGGGGGCGGCTTTTTTTTCGATTTTTTTTGGCGGCTTTTTTGCCGTCTTTACTGCCATACTTTCTCCTATAAGTCAATATCCAGGAACCGCGCCAAATCGGCGGCTAAGGCCCGCCCCCCGCCACATTCCGGCAGGACATCCCGCAATTCACTATCCGCTGTTGAAAGCGCCGCATTTTCAATCTCTTCAATCCGCCAGTTCCATTCCCGCAAAATATCCGCGGCGGAGCCGATGATCCCCGCCCCGTCCTCGGCAAGTTTTGCCGTACCTCTTCTGTCGTATAAAGCCTGTTTCCTCCGCGCTGCATAACCCGCGGCTTCCGCGCCGGCAGATGCGACCCAGAGATCTTTGCCCTGATCCAGGGACTGCCTTGCGGTGATCAAAGCGCCGGAACGTTCGGGAGCCTCAACAACGAGGACGCCCCACGCCAGTGCGGAAATCAGCCGGTTCCTTGCGGGAAAAGTCCACTTCCTTGCCCCCGCGCCCGGAGGATATTCGGAAAGCAGGCCCCCGCCGTTATCCAAAATCCGTTTTGCCAAAGGCCGGTTTGCCGAGGGGTAGACCTCGTCCACACCGGAACCAAGAACCGCGAAAGTAGGCGCGCCTCCCTCAAGGTTACCCCAACTTGCCATGGCGTCAATCCCCAGGGCAAGGCCGGAAACAACGGAAATGCCCCGCCGCCCCAGATCCCTGGCTATATCGTAAGCCTGGGCCGCGGCCTGGGGACTGGGCCGCCTTGTTCCAACAATACCCACAAGGCGCTTTTCCGGATCGGGGAGGTTTCCCCGGAAAAACAAAACCGGCGGCGGATCATAAATCTCCCGTAGCAGAGGCGGATAGGCCGGGGAAGCCCAGGACACCCAGCCAATCCGGCGCAGCTTTGCCATTTTCGCGTCACGCTCCGCCACAGGGCAAAAACCGGCGGGGTTCCAGGGCTCTTTCAGCTTACGGGCGATAATCCGTTCTATAGATTCAGCGGAACTTTGGATCAGATCCGTTTCCCGGTTAAACGATTCGCAGAGAAGAATCCGCTCCGGGTAAGAGAAGCCGGGAAGCCGGGCTATGATCATATCCAAAAGTCCCCGTTCATCCATACATCTGTCCCCTGACAATTTCCTTGTTGTTCTGGGCTTCCGTCTTCACCTTGGGATCTTTGCTGCGGGCAATGATCCGGTCGTAGAGTTCTATCGCGCTGTCGTAATCTTCGGTCATGTAGCAGGCGCGGGCCAGGACAAACATCGCCTGCACGTCACTCGAAATAATTTCCAGATAACGGGTGAGATGGGGAATCGCCTCGGCCGGGCGGTCCAGCTCAAAAGTATAGAGCACCCCCAGCCCGTAGCGGGGTTTGGGGTAATCGGGATCAAGCTCTATAGCCCGTAAGTAGGCGTTTTCCGAAAGGGTAAAAAAGTGTTCCCGTTCCGTTTCTGCGTTTCCCGAAAAGCCGATAGAGGATTTTGCCGCCACTCCCGAAGAAACCCCGGTAAGGTAATACAGGGTGGGGTCTTCGGCGTTGAAACGCAAGGCATGTTCAAGGGCGTCAAGTGCGTCGCGGTGCATGCCCCGTTCGGCGAGCCTTGTGGCGAGGATTTTCCAGTAGACTCCGGTCTGCGCCCCTTCCTTTATGTTAAGTTCTATCTGCGTCTCGTAAAGGGCGATGGCTTTCCGCAGGCCCTCAATAGTTTCGGGCGGACCGCCCCTGGGACTCAGCTCCGCTATCCGCTTTGCCAGGTCCTGATGGACTTTGCCTTTCTCATAACGGTAGACTACCGTTATCAAAATTCCTACCGCGAGAACAATGAGAATACCCAGAATAATTTCTTTTACTTTCTTCATTACCCACGTTCCTCTTTCCTACCGGTTCCGTTTATTGCCCGGAACCAGGTTCTTTAATGTAGGCATATACCGGCGGTGGCTTTCCCTGAGCAGGCTCACATCCACATGGGTGTAAATCTGGGTGGTGGAAAGATCCGCATGTCCCAAAAGTTCCTGCACGGTCCGAAGATCCGCCCCGCCGGCCAAAAGCTCGGTGGCAAAACTATGCCTCAAGGTATGCAGCCGCGAACCGGTTCCCGCAAGAGCGGCGCAGCGGGAATAGTTCTTCCAGATACCCTTTCGGGAAAGCCGCTTCCCGCTTCTGGCGATAAAAAGGGCGGGACTCTGCCGGCCCTGAGCGCGCTTTTCGGCAAGCCGGGGCCGCGCCTCCCGCAGATACCGCCTGAGCCAGACAGCCGCCTCAACGCCGAAAATTGCGATCCGCTCCTTGTTTCCCTTACCCCTGACTTTGGCGATCCCCCCGGCAAGATCGATGTCCCACACATTGAGGCCCACCGCTTCGGAAACCCTCAATCCCGCCGAATAAATCAGCTCGTAGATCGCCCGATCCCGCAGGCCCAGGGGACCGCGGGCGTCCACCACGCCCAGCAGCTCTTCCACTTTTTCCCTGCCCAGCACCTCAGGAAAACGGGGCCGCCGCCTGGGACTCTCCAGCATGGCGGCGGGATTATCCTGCCTTATTCCCTCGTCGGTAACAAACCGGAAGAAGGAACGCAGGCATGAAACCGCCTTTGCCGTTGAGCGCGAATCAATATGATCCGTATCCCTGCGTTTTTCAAGATAGCCGGTGAGCTGCGAAGCGTTAACGGCGGCGATGTCGATTTTTTCCCTTTCAAGATACTCCAAAAAGCGGCGAATCTCAAGACGGTAAGTCTCGGCGGTCAGGGGAGATCTCCGTTCCAGGGCGACAAGCCGGGAACGGAAGCGGTCCAGCAGCAAGTGATTTCCCATTTCGGCGCTCGTTTTCAGGCGTCTCTTCCGTCGGCGGCTTTTCGTTCCGCCGGTTCCGGGCCGTAACTTTGATGCCTGATTACCGCGGGAATATCCAGATCATCCTGATAATTCCGGTGGGGAAGATAGCCGGGCTGTTTTATCCGTTCCCGCATTCGTTCAAATTCGGAATAATTGATAAAATCCCCGTCCCCCGGCTTGAGGTTTTCGCCTGTGTTTTCCCGCACGGCCTTCCGGGCCAAAGAGTCATGAAAACCGGTGGCGATCACCGTTACGCGGATATTCTCCCCGATATCGGGATCAGACCTCACGCCGCAAATTATTTCCGCGTCAGGGTCGGCCTTCGCCTTGATGGTGTTCATCACCGCGTCCACCTCCACCAGGGATATGTCCTGCGGACCGGCGATGTTCACCAGTATCCGGGTCGCCCCGTCAATGGCGGTATCTTCAAGAAGCGGATTGTCGATTGCGGCGGCGGCGGCGTCCTTGGCCCGGTTTTCGCCTCCGCCGAGGCCTATTCCCATGAGGGCGTCGCCCTGGCCTTTCATGATGGATTCCACATCGGCGAAATCAATATTAATAGTTCCGGTTTTGGTTATAAGGTCCGATATGCCCTGTACGCCCTGGTGCAGCACGTTGTCGGCCATCAGGCGGGCCTGATCGAAAGAGGTGCTCCGCTCCACCATCCTAAACAGATGCTGATTGGGAATGATAATGAGGGTATCCACCGCCTCCCGCAGTTTCTTGATCCCCTCTTCGGCCAGCTTCATTTTGTAGCGGCCTTCATAGTCAAAGGGCTTGGTAACCACCGCTACGGTAAGCGCGCCCTGATCCCTGGCGATTTTGGCGATCACCGGAGCGGAGCCGGTGCCGGTGCCGCCGCCCATACCGGCGGTTACAAACACCATGTCCGTGTCCCGCAGTATCTCGGCGATAGCCTCCCGATCTTCGTTGGCCGCATCCTCGCCGATCTGCGGCTTGCCGCCCGCGCCCCTTCCGCCGGTCAGTTTGGAGCCGATTTGCAGTTTGGTCTTGGCCTTGCTCTTGTTGTTAAGGTCCTGCACATCGGTATTTACCGCAATGAATTGAACCCCCGAAAGGTTGCTTTCAATCATGTGGTTTACCGCGTTTGAACCGCCCCCTCCGGTACCAACCACCTTGATAATCGCCGGAACCGGCTGTTCCTGTGGCACAGGCCGGTCTTCCGGTTCTTCCTCACGTACCGCGTAAATATTCATCATCTCCTCCCAAATCACTTATTTTGAGACGCTCCGCGCCTTGTTCTAAAAAAATTCATCCTTGAGCCATTTTCTGAGTTTCCCGAACAGGGCTGCCTGCCCTTTATCGGCCTGCCGCCCTTCCGCGCCCCGCTCCGGATCGGCCCTGCTCTCCCGGTCATTGCCCTCAAGCACGAGGCCGACGGCGGTGGCGTAGGCGGGATTGCAATACTCCTCCACCAGCCCGCTCAGGCCCGGAGCGGGAATGGGTTTTCTCACCCTGGCAGGCAGCTTCAAAATGCTGCTGGCAAGTTCCTCCACACCCGAAAGCTGCGCGCCGCCGCCGGTGAGCGCCACTCCGGCGCCCAGAGGCCGGCTCAGGTTCAGCTTGTCCAGTTTTTCCTTCACAATCTTGAAAATCTCCTCCATGCGGGGCCGGATAATCTTGAGAAGCTGGGAGCGCGGAATGGACAGCGGCCCCCTTCCCCCGACTCCCGGGACAATAACCTCTCCATCGTTCTCAAGCAAAGGCTCCCAACAGCACGCGTCGAGTTTTATTTTCTCGGCGGCCTCAAAAGAGATATTCTTAATGATCGAAATATCGTTGGTTACCTGGGTACCCCCGGCGGGAATCGTGGAGGTTGAATAAGGCGCGCCGTCGGTGTAAACCAGCACGTCGGTAGTGCCCCCGCCAAGATCGATAAGCACAACCCCCAGGTCTTTTTCTTCCGGGGTAAGAATGGAGCGCCCCGCAGCCAGCGATTGCAGTATCAGATTATTGACCTTGAATCCCGCGCGGTTAACGCACTTGATGAGGTTCTGGGCGCTGGTAACCGAACAGGTAATAATATGCACCTCTGACTCAAGGCGTACTCCGATCATGTCCAGTGGATCCCGTATCCCCTTTTGGTCATCCACGATGTATGTCTGGGGGATCACTTCGAGGATCTGCCGGTCCATGGGGATCACCACCGCCCTGGCCGCCTCAATGACCCTGGCGATATCCTCAGGCCCTATCTCTCTGGTCTCCCGCTTTTTGCCGGTGATTGCCACTACGCCGCGGGAATTAAACCCGTCGATGTGGCTGCCGCCTATACCTGTCCAGCAGTCGGACACCTCCCGGCCGCTCATCATCTCCGCCGCCTCAATGGCGGTGGCCACGGCTTTGAGCGTAGCCTCAATATTGACGACCACCCCTTTCCTCAAGCCCGTGGAAGGACAGACCCCCACCCCGGTAATCTCAAGGATCCCCTGTTCGCTGCGCTCGCCGATTACGGCGCACACTTTTGTCGTCCCTATGTCCAGGCCGACAATCAATTCGTCATTCGCCAGAACGAGCCTCCTTAACTTTGTATGAACCTATGCCCGATCTAAAATCAATTTCTTCGGGAAAGGAATTTCCGGACTTGAAAACATCGAGCATGAGCATCACATAGCGAAGGGTTTCTTCGTTAAAATTATCTCCCAAACGTACCTGTATGGGATAATGTACCGGATACAACACCAGATCAAAACCGTTAAAAGCCCTGCGGTTGATCCGTATTTCGGAAACCGCTTTCAGCAGTTCGGGGGCGTCTTCCCCGATCCTGGCGATTTCCACAAGAAGGGGGCCGAAGGCCGCAGGCAGCTTCATGCCCAGAACCGGATTTTCCAAAACCAGTCCCGAAACGAGGGGCAGGTTTTCAGTTTCCCCGCCGCCGATTCTGAACACCACGCCGTACCTGTCGTAGTAGACCGGCAGCAGGCGGCCCTGAACCTCCGCCAGGGACAGGGCGGCCGCCTTCCTCGGCTCAAGGAAAATCGAAAGCCGGTCAGGGAAACGTTTGATCACTCTGGCGGACTCAACCAGATAGTGGGCGGCAAGGACCATCTGCGTCTTTTTGGCGTTAACCGAAACAAACGAAGCCCCCTCGCGGATACCGGCATAGCCCAAAACCGCCGCGCCGTCAAAACCGGCAAAGCCCCTGACTTCCACCGTTGACAGCGGTATGCAGGGACTTATAACGAAGAGCCAGACAAGCTCCGCCCCCAAAATAATGCCGGCGATGATCAAAAGCCGTTTGAGTCCCTTTTCGATTTTGCCGGGAGCGGCGTTCTTCAGAGAAAACTCTTCGGCGGCATAGACAAAATCACCGCTCATCCTGAGCCTCCCAACCGGCGTTACCCGCAATTTCTTCCCGTCCCTGCCGGCTTACATTGACAATGAGTCCTGCGCAGACAAGAGTCGTCGCCAGAGAGGAACCTCCGGCGGAAAAGAAAGGCAGCGGTATTCCGGTGGCGGGAACCGAACCTGAAACCACCGCGATATTAACGAGAGTCTGCGACACTATCGAAGTTACCAGCCCCGCGGCCAGGAGCCGCTTAAACTGGGAACCGCTCTTCCACGCCCCCCGGTATCCCTGGAAGGCGAATACCGCGAAGAGAATAAAGCACAGCGCCACCCCGATAAAACCTGCCTCCTCGGCAAAAGCGGAAAAAATAAAGTCCGAGTGAATCTCCGGCACGCTGGCGATTTTCCGCGTCCCCTGGCCTATGCCCTTTCCCCAGAAACCGCCGGACATGATCGTAAGCAGGCTGGAACGCACCTGAAAGCCCGCGCCCAGCGGATCCCATTCGGGCTTGAAATAGCTGATGAAGCGCCGCACGCGGTGTTCCTTGGTGAGGATCAGCAGCGCCGACACGGGCAGGAACATGATCGCCGCCGCGAAAAAATACCGATAGCGCACACCGGCAAGGAAAAAAATCACCAGCGCGTTAACGGCGATCAAGACCGCAGTGGAGAAATTGTTCTGCATATAGATAAGCGTAAAAAACAAAGTGGTAACGAGAACCGGCGGCAGCACGCCGGAACTAAATACATCAATGCTCTCCCGCTTTTTGTCAAAAATGTGGGCGAGGTAAAGGGGCAGCACGAGCTTTATCATTTCCGAAGGCTGGTATGTCCAGGAACCGATCCCGAACCAGCGTGCCGCTCCGTTCCGCGTCACTCCGATACCAGGGATAAAAGTAAGGCAGCAGAGTATGGCCGCGCCCGCTACCAGGGGCTTAATCAGCTTTCTCACCAGTTCAAGGTTTATCCGCGAGGCAATAAAAAAGAGCAGTATCCCCCCGGCGCCGTAGACAAGCTGCCGGGAAATAAAATACAGGCCGTTGTTAAAGAAGCGCTCGGCAAAGGCGTAGGAAGACGAATATAGAGTCACCAGGCCCACCCCCACCAGCAGCAATACGCTGGCGGTGAGCGCATGTTCTCCCCGCAGGGTCCCCGTCCTTTCCGCGTCGAACTGATACATCCCTTCCCCTACTGTATCTTTAATGTCGAGAGGGCGATGATGGCGAAAAACCCTCCCAGTATCCAGAAACGGATAACCACTTTACTTTCCGCCCAGCCGGAAAGCTCAAAATGATGATGCAGGGGCGCCATCTTAAACACCCGCTTTTTCCGCAACTTATACGAAGCCACCTGAATTATAACCGAGGCGATTTCCAGCACAAAGACCCCGCCGATAACGAGAATCAGAATCTCCTTTTTGATGATAAGGGACAGAACCGCGACCGCCCCGCCCAGGGAAAGACTCCCCACGTCGCCCATAAAAACTTCTGCCGGATGGGTATTAAACCAGAGGAAGCCGATGCAGGCCCCGGCGGCGGCAAGACAGAACACGGTCAGTTCCCCCGCGCCGGGAATATAGGGAATCCCCAGATAGGAGGAATAGTCGATACGGCCCGTAATATAGGTGAGGAAGGCCATGGTGAGAAAGACCAGTATCAAGAGCCCCGCCAGAAGCCCGTCAAGGCCGTCGGAAAAATTCACCGCGTTGGATTCGCCGACTACGAGCAGCACCCCGAAGGGTATCCAGAGCGGGCCCAAATCAAAAACCGGATTCTTGAAAAAGGGGATATACAGGGCCGTTACGTGCTCTTCCCCCGAAAAATACAAATACAATACCACTACAATGGCGACGGCGAACTGCCCGGCGAGTTTTCCCCAGACAGGAAGCCCCCCGGAATTACGGCGGCTGACCTTGAGATAATCGTCAAGAAAACCGATGGCCCCGAATGCGAGAAAAGCCCCGACGGTAAGCCACATCATTGTATTGTGTAAATCCCCCCAGAACAGCATTGCTATCAGCACCGAAAGAATAATAAACACCCCGCCCATGGTCGGGGTTCCGGTTTTTGCCAGATGGGTCACGGGACCGTCGTCCCTGACGGCCTGCCCTATTTTGAGGCCCCGCAGCGCCTCAATAATCCGGCCGCCGAAAATGAAACAGATAAGGAGCGTGGTCAGGGCCGCGTAAGCGCTCCGGAACGTAAGATAGAGAAAGACATTGAAGGGGGTAAAGTATTTTACGAGGGGATAGAGGAATTCCAGAAACATCAGTGCACCTCCTCCGCGGCCTTGCCGGTGAGCATACCGCTTAACTGTTCCAGAGCGCAGCCCCGCGAACCTTTGAGCAGAACCAGATCCCCGTTTTGGACATAGGCGTCAAGGGCGCGGGACAAGCTCTCCATGTCGCCGGTGTGGAAAAAAGGCGCCGCTCTTTTTCCGCTCTCTGAAGCGGCCCGCATGGCCGCCGCGGAGGCTTCCGTCTCTTTTCCGTAGAGAAAAACCTTCTCCGCGGCAGAGGCGGCAAGGAGCCTGCCCGCGCTCTCGTGGGCGGAGAAGGAATTACCCCCCAGTTCCAGCATGTCCCCGATAACATAGACCCGTCTGCCCGGCCAGTCAAGGCCGTCGCAAAACTCCACCGCTTCTTTAAGCGACTCGGGGTTAGCGTTGTAGCAGTCCCGAATCAGCGTGGTTCTGCCCCGGAGAATTTCCCCCCGGCCGAACAGGGGCCGCGCCGCCTCCAGCCCCCGCTTTACTGCCCCAGGGCCGACGGGAACCTCAGCGGCAATGGCGAGGGCGGCAAAGGCATCTGCAAGGTTGTGTTTTCCCGGCAGGGCAAAACGGATAAGTTCCCCTCCCCAGTGGATCTCCGTACCCTCAAGGCCCAGGTCTTTAATTTCGCCCAGTTCCTCAAAAGATTTCGCGCCGTAAAAACAAACCCTGCCCCGCACCCCGCGGGCAAGAAAATCCCTGAACTCATCGTCTTCGGGAATCAGGGCGATCCCCCTACCCGAAAACTGTGAAAAAATATTTTGTTTCTCCTCAGCTATTGCCTGTTTACTGCCGAGAATTCCGATATGGGCGGAACCTATATTCGTAATAAGTGCGATGTTTGGTTTAAGCACTGCGGCCAGTTCTGCAATTTCCCCCTTCCGGTTCATTCCCAATTCAAAAATCCCCACTTCGTGGCCGGAGCGGACCTCGAACACAGAAAGAGGAAGGCCCGTCTGTGAATTGAGGTTTCCCGAATTCATCACCGTGTTTTTTTCTTCTCTTATAATCGCCGCCGCGATTTCTTTGGTAGTGGTCTTTCCCGACGAGCCGGTAATGCCGATTTTTAAGAGAGCGGGGAACCGCTCCAGATACACCCTGGCGGCGGCCTGCAAACCCCGCAGGGTATTGTCCACCACCACGAGGTCCCTTCCCATGGATTTCGCGATACCGGCAAGATTGCGATTTTCAAGTTGTGAGGATTCTACCATGGCGGCGGCGGCCCCGGCCCTGAAGGCCGCTTCCACAAAGTGGTGGCCGTCGCTGGAAGAGCCGGCAAGGGCCACAAAGAGCGCCCCTTCCTGCACGGTCCGCGAATCGACGCTCACCGACGAAAAACCGGCACCCTCACCGGCGAAGGAAAGATGACCGGCGCCAAGGGATCGGGACAATCCGGTAAAATCCATAAGTACCTGGCTCCTAGAAATCACGCCCTTCTCCCTCTATTCTTATCTGTAATACGTCTTCCGGCTTTATCTTGCTTAATTCCAATTCGTTTTGAGCGATATGTTCTATCCGTTCCGGGGATGAAAGCACGGCTATGCCCGCGATAAGCCGCTTGTTGCTCTCCACCCAGTCTGCCTGGGCTTCCTCAAGACGCTTGATTTCCTGTTTCAGGGCGGCATAGCGGTTGGACTGCCAAATAGTAAGAGCGAAAAAAAGAGGGATAGTCAGCGCCACCGCATAGAGAACCACATACCGCCTCATCACTGCCCATCCTCGTCCAGTATTTTTTCAACTACCCGCAGCCGGGCGCTTCGGGAGGGCGGATTCCGGGCGATCTCCTCACCGGCGGGAACAATCCCTTTACGAGTCAGTATGTTTACCGACCTTCGTCCCTCACATCTACATATCGGCGCTTCAGGAGGACAGGTACAGTCCTTGTTCTTCATCCTGAAAAAATTCTTGACTATCCGGTCTTCCAGAGAATGAAAAGTGATGATCCCAAGCCTCCCCCCCGGCTCAAGGACCCTGAGTGCCCCCTCAAGAAGATCGGGAAGCCGGGAAAGCTCCCCGTTAACGGCGATACGGAGGGCCTGAAAGGTCCTCGTCGCCGGATGTATGGGCCCGTGCCGGTACGAAGCCGGCGCGGCCCGTTCCACGAGCGAGGCAAGGGCGGCGGTGGTGGTAATAGTCCCCCTTTGCCGCTCTTGGACAATCAGCTTGGCAATACGCCGGGAATAACGTTCCCCGGAATTGTTGTACAATAAATCCGCCAATTCTTTCTCAGGCAGCCTGGCCAGCAGCTCCGCCGCCGAGTTTCCGCTTGAGACATCCAGCCGCATGTCAAGCGCCTCGTCCTTTTGAAAACTGAACCCCCTGCCGCTTTTTTCATAGTGATAGAGGCTTACCCCCAGGTCCGCCAAAATCGTGTCCGGCCTTTTTAGCTCCGCGGGATACCCGGCAAAAAAAGCCTGGGCCCAGCCTGAATAAAAATGCACCCGGCCGCCGAATTCCTCAAGCCGGCGCATGGCGACGGCCTGCAAGATGCGGTCCGCGTCGATCCCGATTATTTTAAGGTCCGGGAAGCGGGACAAAAATGCATGGCTGTGCCCGCCCTCGCCCATGGTGGCGTCCACCATAAGCCCCGCCCCGTTTCCGGGCGCGAGGTACTGAATTGTTTCTTCCAGCAACACCGGAGTATGCACAATCTCCATTTATTTGCCTAAATCCCTGTTTCCCTTCAATATATCGCCCAGTTCCTCGGAACCGGAAATAAATTCTTCTTTGTGGGCTTCCAGATAGGCCCGGTAGCGGTCCTCCGCCCAAATTTCAATATAATCAAACTGGCCCAAAACCACACATTCCCTGTTCAGGCCGGCGAATTCCCGCAGGGTCTGCGCCACCGGGATTCTCCCCGCCTTGTCGATCTCCACTTCCTGGGAAGGGCCGATAAGCCGCCGCCTGATATTCCGGGATTTGGCCGAAAAAGGGTTGGTTGTATCCATGATGGTTTTCAGCATTTCCTTCCATTCATTTGAGGGATAGAGCCACAAACAATCGTCCATGCCCTGGGTCAGGAACAGGTTAGTACCGGTTAGAGCGTTCCGCAGGCGCGCGGGCAGACTCAGACGGCCCTTGTCGTCCAGCGTGATCTTGAATTCCCCGGTCAATGACTCCATTCCACTTTATCCTAAAAAATCCTATTTATTCCCACTTTATCCCATTAAACATAATTCTACGGAGAAAATCGTCAAGGTTCAAGCGGAAAATCAAGAAAAAATTATAAATAGTATAAAAAAACCCGTTTTTCTCTATACATTCATGTAGTATTTTGTCTCTCTTGCGGATTTTGCGCGCTTTGCGTTATGATTCCCGCATGTTTACAAACGAATATTTCGTGATTTTTCCCGAAGGCGACATACAGGAAATACCCGGACGGCTGCCGATAAACAGCGTTGTAGACATCAACGGCAGGCCTCTTCCCCTTCCCCTCCCTACCAACCGGATGGTCGCCTTTCGGGTACACAAAATACAAACCGACGAAGATAAGGGGAAAAATGACACCTACCATTTTCTGGAATTACTCAGCGCCGAAGAACTGTTGGCCTATATCTGAAAATAAACGATGGCTGTAAATAAAATCGGGACCAGGCGGGAGAGCGGCCTGCACCGGATATTGAAATTCCGCTGCGCCGGAGCGGAGGGACAGACCGAGGTAAACGCCGGGGCTTATGTAGCCGACGGGATAAGCGCCGAAGGGGAATTTATCGAAGTCCAAACCGGCAGCTTTGCCCCGCTCAGACAAAAAGCGCGGGAACTGGCCTTTCGGGGCGGGCTGCGGATCATCCATCCGGTGATTGCCGCCAAATACATCGAAGTGCTGGACAAGCGGGGACAAACCCTGTACCGGCGGAAAAGCCCCCGCCGGGGAAGCCCCTGGGACCTGTTTGACGCCCTGGTCTATGCCCCGGAACTGCCCCTGATCCCCGGCCTCCGCATAGAGCTTGCCCTGGTAGATGTCGTGGAAAAACGCATATCCGACGGCAAAGGCTCCTGGCGGCGGAAGGGCTTAAGTATCCTCAGTCGGGAACTCTGCGCCTGGCACGAAAGCATCACCCTGCAAAGCCCCAAAGACTACCTTCGTTTTGTTCCCTTCAAACGTGACGAGGAATTCACCACCTCCCTGCTTGCAAAAAAGGCGGGAATACCTGTGCATACGGCGCAAAAAACCCTCAATACGCTGTACAAAATGAAACTCGTCGAAAGAATTGGGAAAAAGGGGAATACCCTGGTGTATAAGCTCAAAGCGCGGTACAGCCGGGTAGAACCGGGCGGTTACCCACCAGCAATTCCGAATTCAAGATAACCACAAGCCCACGCTTGAGTGGGCACTATACGGACAGCCACGGACGAATTGAGGAGCAATTTTTTCACCTTACATGCCATCATATCGGTTTTGTCCGTTCTGTCCGTGAATATCGATGGGTCATTGGATGTCAAGTCTGTATGATCGGTATAGGCTATAACCGCCATACCGGGACGGGGCAGGTTCATCTCGCCATAGGCGGAGGCGCCATAGGAAGCAAGCCGCGCTGCCATACGCGGCTCTGGTGAAAATTGCCTTGTTGTGCCATAATGACAGAGGTATCAGAATGAATAAGGGAAAAAAAATCGGCGTCTATATCATCATGCCGGTGCTGGCGGCGGCGCTCGTTACGGTCTGCGGGAAAATCGCGGGGAACGACGGCGCGGTAAAAATCGATCCGTATTATATTACCGGCTCGACGCAAAACAGGGAGGATTTCAGGGAACTATTCGCCCTGCTTGCCGGGGAACAGGAAGGTACTGAAAGCCAGTTTGCCGTGGTGAGGGAAATAGCCAGCAGTTACGTCAGGCTCAAAGAGTACGGTAAGCTGATCTATTTTCTCGGTTCCCGAACGGTCAATTCCCCCGATGATCCTTACAACAGCTATTACCTGTTGATGATAGCCTACGCCTACACGCAGCAGAACTCATATCCGGTGGCCGCACGGTATTTCGATTTGATTATCAAAAATTACCCCGACCTGATCATTAACGGCGAATCCGTCCACCTCGCCTGCCTCAAGCAGCTTATTGAACTGACCGACAACCCTGAACAGCGGGTCTGGTATTATCAGGAGCTGATCTCCCGTTTCTCCGAACAGATTGACCTCGGCACGGCCTGGTTCATGCTGGCCCAGGCCTACGAGCGGATCGGGGACTGGAACGGGGCCATTCGGGCCTATACCCAGTACCTGCCCTACGCCGGAACGATAATACCCGGTTTCCCCAACGCGGACAATCACGCCAAGCAGCAGGTGGATTTCAGCAATTCCCCCAAGGACTGGACTTTTGAAAGCCTGCCGGCCCTGCTCAAAGCGGTCCAGACCGCACTGAACGACGGCAGCCCTTCCCGTTTGCGGAGATGCCAGGCGAAGGTGAACTTTTTCGCCCGCTCATGGGAACAGGGTGAAACCGACGATTCAGGCATGGTGGATTTCAACCTCTCCGATTTTATGCGGGGCAACCGCATCCGCTACGCCGACCAACTGGATACCGTTTCCAACGCCACTGAGGCGTATCTGCGCACCTGGGGCTGGTCGCAGTACATCTCCACGTGGTATTTGTACTTCAGGAAGATTTACTTCCCCTCGGACCCGGAGATTCACGGCCGCTGGGAATGGGCGGGGGTGTATTACGGGGAAAAGTTTTAGTTGGGGATAAGCACTGAGGAAGAGAGTCCACGGATTTACGCGGATGATTAAGAGGATTTCATTTTAATCGTGAAATCCGTGTTATCCGTGGACAGTGAAAATTGCAGAATTCCCGAATTGTTTCCGCTATTAAACCGTTGTATCTCTTATTTAGGGCTTTTGCAACGCCTTGTTTTTGCTGTGAATTTGCTTCAAAATCCGCCTGAAATGCTGTTTGGGGCTGTTTTTACGGTAAAATAGCAGGTTGATTGGACTAAACACACTGATATGAGTGACTACAGAAATAAAAACTAACCACGGACGGCGCGGACAGAACGGACAAATATGTGGATTTGCAACTAAAACTCCGTGTATTTCCGTGGTTATTTTTGAGCCTGTCCCAGCTGTGCGCTCACGTTCCCGGCATAGCCGGAGGCACGGTTTTGGGACAGGCCCGTGCAGTTTTTCAGGCTTTTCAGCCTTGCAAAACTGTGAATTTCAAGGTTGCTTTCCCAAAACTGAAGTTTCGGGAAAGCCTCTTTTCTTTGGAATTATCCTGAGTTTTAGCCTAATCATCCTAACAGGGTGTTTTCAAAGTTCTCCTATAAAAGACCGGCGTTGCCGGTTCAGTCATGGCTGCAACACGGGAATTTGCGCGATACTTGAAAGTAAATGCAACGGCCCTGGCTATAATACCGTATGGAAACATTACTATCCGGCCTCTAATCACCATCCAGGCCCTCTTCGTATTGCAGGCGGTACAGGCCGGCGTACAGGCCGTTACGCGCTATCAGCTCTTCGTGCCTGCCCTCTTCCGCCAGATGACCGCCGGATAAAACGAGAATGCGGTCGGCGTTTTTTATGGTGGAAAGACGGTGGGCAATGACAAAAGATGTCCTGCCGGCCAGGACCCGTTTCATGCCGAGCTGGATGAGATGCTCGGTTTCCGTATCGATGGAACTCGTTGCCTCATCGAGAATCACCACCTGGGGATTGTGGGCGATAACGCGGGCAAAACTGATAAGCTGGCGCTGGCCTGATGAGATGTTTGCAGCCCCTTCGGAAAGCGTTGTCTTGTAGCCGTCCGGAAGGCGCGAAATAAATTCATGGGCGTGCACCGCCTTGGCGGCGTTGATAATCTCGTCTTCTGAAAGCGGAATACCCAGGCTGATGTTTTCTTCCACTGTGCCGGAAAAGAGAAACACATCCTGCAGGACGGGTAGCACCGACCGCCGCAGTTCCTCAAGGGGGACGTCCTTTACCGGCACGCCGTCAAGGCGGATTTCCCCTGAGTCAATATCCCACAGGCGCGCGAGGACATTGATGATCGTGGTTTTCCCCGCGCCGGTATAACCCACGATGGCGGCCATTTCCCCCGGCTTTACCGCGAAGGTGAGGCCCTTGAGTACCTCTTCCCCTGTCTTGTAGGAAAAACGCACGTTGTCAAATTCAACATGGCCCCGCACAATCCCCTCGATTGAGCGCTTTCCCGAATCGGGGATCCGCTCCTCGGTATCCAGCAGCTTGAAGACCCGCTCCCCTCCGGCCATCGCGGACTGGAGCAGGGTGTATTTTTCGGCAATATCCATAACCGGGGCGTAGAACATCTGCACCAGATTGATAAAGGCGATGAGCACTCCCAGCGAGACCGAAAGGGAGAGGACCATCCTGCTCCCCGCCACAATGACCACCGCCGCCGTAAAGGTGGAGAACCATTCCACTATGGGCCTGAACGTGGCAAAGACGTACATCTCGCCCAGGTTCGCGTCAAGAAGTTCCCGGTTCCGCGAAGCGAATTCGCCGCCGCTTTTCGCCTCACGCCTGAAAAGCTGCACCACCTGAACCCCGGCGAGGCGCTCCGCAAGATATGCGTAGACCTTTGAGGACGCGGTCCGCTGGCGGCGGAAAGCGTCCCTGGCCTTGAAGCGGCTTACCAGTGTCAGGATAAAAACCGGCGGCAGCGTGGTAATCACTATCAGCGCCATTCGGGGGGAGAGAATAAACAGGGTTATCAAAGCCCCGGCCATGATCGAAAGGTCTTTCAAAAACGCCACGAGCACGGTGGTGAAAAATTCGTTTATGGTTTCCACATCGCCGGTAAGGCGCGTAACAATGCGCCCCACCGGATGACGTGAAAGAAAGGCTGTTGATTGGGATGCGGTTTTTTTGAAAAGCTCAAGCCGCATATCCTTCATCACTTTTTGACTCATCTGGTTTGTGGTCCATGTTTGGGAAAAAGTGAAAACGAAGACCAGCGCCAGCACCGCCAGAAAAATCCCCCCTCCGCGGACCAGAACGGAAATGTCCTTCCCCCGCACGGCGGCGATTTCGTCCAGGGGCAGCGAATAAAGGTCGGCGCTTGTTATTGCCGCGGTAAATCCCGCTCCGGCAGGCCGGGTAAGAAAGAGTTCCCCCCGCTTCTGTACCACCTCGGCGGCAGAATCCCCCGCGTTATACGAAAAGGCGTACCATTGGACATCGTCCAGTATCCCCCGCTTGCGCAGTTCTTCCTCGGCCTTTCCCTTGAGGACGGTATGCCGGTTCTGAGGCACGAAAATCATTTCGTCTAACGTTATGCCGCCGGGAAGCCTGGTCATTTCCTCGTAAGCGGCGGCGGACTCGCCGTCGAGCCGCTCCCGCTCCTCTTCATAGCGGTCCGCCCTAAAAACGAGGAAGCGGGCGAGTACCGCCTCGTCAATGAGCCGCTGCTGTAGTACCGGAATGTACAGTTCCCCCAGCGTGGAAATGGCCAGGGTGATTAGGGTAAGAAACACCAGCATCCGGTAGGGCTTGAGATATGAGAGAATGCGGCGGACAAGAGAAGAATCGTATTCTTTGGTAACGTTGTCGGTCTCGAAATAATCAGCCATGCCGGGCCTCCCCGCTGAAAGCCGCCGCGTCGGACGCATTAGCGGCGGGGCTTTCCCCCAGCCGCTGCAGGGCCGCCATACGGGCGTAAAATCCTCCGGCGGCTGCCAGCCCGGCGGGGCTGCCGAATTCGGCGATCCTCCCCTTGTCAAGAACCAATACCTTGTCCGCGTAACGAAGGGTTGAAACCCGGTGGGAAACGATTATCGTTGTCCGCGGCCTTTCCCCTTTCCGCTCCCGCAGCAGCCCTTCCAGAATGTTCCGTTCCGTTTCGGCGTCCACCGCGGAAAGGGAATCGTCAAGAATGAGAAACTCGCTTTCCATAATCAGCGCCCTGGCAATGGCGACCCGCTGTTTCTGCCCTCCCGACAGGGTCAGGCCCCGCTCGCCGATGAGCGTTTCCCGGCCCTGGTTAAAAGTCTCAAGGTCTTTTTCAAGAGAGGCAAGCCCTATCGCTTTCCGCAGATCTTCTGAATTCCTTAAATCCTTCCCGTAAGCGATATTGCTCTGGATCGAATCTGAAAAAAGGTAACTATCCTGGGGACTCACCGCAAAGAGCTTCCGCAGTTCAGCCAGCGGCCATTCCCGCACGTCAAGGCCGAAAACCAGCGCGGTTCCCGCCGGGGGATCAAGCGTTCTGGTGAAGGTTTTTATCAGGGTGGATTTCCCCGAACCGGTACGTCCCATGATTCCCAGCCATTCCCCGCGCTTGAGCGAAAAGTTAACCGCTTCCAGCGCCGGCCTTTCTTCGTTATACGAAAAACTAAGATCGCGGATTTCAAGGGCGGGAAGCGCGGAACTTTCAGGCTGCGCGGTCCGGGGTTTTTCCGGATCGCGGATCGCAGGAACCGTCCTCAGTATCTCGTTCACACGGTTCAGACTGACCGCGCCGCGCTGGATCATGTTCACCATGAAGCCCGCGCCCATGAGGGGCCATATCAGCATTTGCAGATAACGGAACAGGGCGACGAGACTTCCCGGACTCATGAGGCCCGTTATCACCCGCATACCGCCGATAACCAGCATGATAAGAACGGTAAGCTCGGAGAGGAAAGTCACAAAGGGAAAGAAAAAACCGAAGAGCCGCACCAGTTCCATATTGGCCTTGAGGTAGTCGTCATTGGTGTCGGCGAATTTTTTGATGAACCACCATTCTTTCACAAAAGATTTTATCACCCTGATCCCTGCAAACGCTTCCTGCACTGTGTCGCTCATCTTTGAATAGGTTTCCTGGGCGTTCCGGAATTTTTTACCGACCATGCCGCCGAAAAAAAGAATAAGCGCCGTAACCAGGGGCAGGGGGACAACTGAAAACAGGGCGGAGCGGGTGTCCTGGACAAACATAATGAACAGGATGGCCGTGGCCATGACCACGGAATCAACAAGCGCCACCAGCCCCATGCCGATGGCCATGCGCACCGCGTTGAGATCGTTTATTGAGCGGGCCATGAGATCGCCGATTTTGTTTTTCTGGTAAAAATCCCAAGAAAGGGTCTGGAGATGATCAAACAGTTTTTCGCGCAACTCGGTTTCAATACGGCGGGAAGAACCGTGTATAAAATAGCGCCATAAAAAACGGCCCAATGAGATCAGGCCCATAATGACGATCATCCACAAGGCAAGCAGCACAATTTCTTTCCATTCAAAAACACCGGAGCTGATCATATCCACCGCCCGCCTTATAAGCTGCGGAATGATTATCTGGGCGGCGTCCACCACGACAAGGCAGATCAAGCCCCAGAAGTAATGCCAGAAGTAACGGGTAAAATAGGGCAGCAGGGATTTATATTCGTTAAGCGGGGTTTTGGACTTTTCGTTTTTCATGGCGATATATCGTTTTTTTTCTGGTACATTTCCGCCTGTTTTTTCAAATCCTTTTCCAGTTTTATGGACCAGATATCCAGCTTCTTTTTTACGGTTTCCGCTTCCTCCCGATCCCCCAGAAGCAGGTACAGGCGCCGCAGAGCGGAAAGAAAAGTCATCCCCTGTTTGAAATCGTCGATCCGGCCGGTGGAAAGCTCGTATTTTTCACGGTAACGGTCCGCCGCCTGCGCGAGGAGTTTTTTTACCAGCCGTAAATGACAGACCGTAGGTTCATAATTTGGGGAACGGGGATCGGAATTGGCAAGCGCGTTGCGGAGATCAATGCTGTTTTTTGCCACCGCCGCGTAACGGCCTTCCAATTCCACAAAGGCCCATTTCCATTTCGTGTTGTATCCGTAGGCGTTTTCCAGCAGTTTGATGGCCAGCCCCATCTTCCTTATCAAAAGGTAACGATCGACGGCGCTTACCGTTTCAATTGCGGCTAACATTTCCTCGTACTCGGAAAAGGGGGCGTCAACCAAAGTGCTGACCGTTTCCTCAAGATAGATAAGGCTCTTGTACAGGGATTTTCTCCCGTCGTTCAGGGCGTCCTCGTTTTTTACTTTGAGCACCGAGCGGGAAACCCCGTCAATGATGATATAATTTGACACGAGATCGAGCATTTCATCCGCCAGGGAAAAGCGCTTGAACGCCGTTCCACCCTGATCATTTTTAATGGTCATGAGGACGGTTTTTTCACGGCTGAGGAGCGCGGCGGCCGCGGCTTTGTATTTTTTTATTTTTTCGATATACGCGCGGCGTTCATCATTGGAAATTTTCGCCATTTTCATCCCCTGTTATGTGAAACGGCTGTTTTTACACATTGCCGGTATGTTTTAATCCCTTCGGTAGTATTCTTGAAAAATTCCTGCTTAATGCGCATATTTTTATTCAACTGCCAATATTTCTTTATCTTCCAACAATCCAGCTGTTTTTGAATAATATTCTTGATTATGCTTAAGAAATTCTATCCAAACGGGGGTATCAAGAATTATCATTTTTGCCGGTTAATTTCACGAATATTTTGACCATTGTCTATAACAATGGGACTTTGAGCTGTTTCCCTATTAAGCTTCCGGATATTGTATAGGTCTATCCACTCCTTTAAGACGACAGCCAATGTCTCAGTAACGGTAGAACGGCGAGTATAAGCCTTTACGTCATTGACTAAATCATCCGCAAGTATTGCGGTAACTTTCATACGATTAAGTATACGATATACCGTCATATTGTCAACGGATTTTTCAAAATTTTGAAAAAATTCCTTTTTCTTTTCCGTATGTATGTTTTTTTTGTAGCCAGCCGTGCCCAAAAACGGGCAAATTTCCAAAAATTTGAAGTCTGGCGCATTCTTTACCGCCCTGATATAACGTCTGGTTTAATACCAAATTTTTGTAAGCGTTGCGTTATTTGAGCCGGAACAGAGCTCCGGGGTATTAAACCAGACTTTCGAATAAAGACCTGGGAAGCAATTCCTGCCGCTACTCCGGCCATGTTCTGTTCCGCTATTCCTGCGTCAAAAGCCCGTTCGGGGTATTTTTGCCGTAAGCCGATGGTTCCGTTTGCCTTTGCCAAATCCGCGTCTATCTTTCCTCCTTTTGACAAAATCTCTATAAGTGCTTATGATGGGAAACAGGAACTGGGTATTATAAAGGAGATAACATGAAAAAAATCTTTCGCACCACGGCAATACTGATCATCGTTCTGATCTGCGCGGGCTGCGGGAATAAAAAGCAGTTGACGATCTACACCTGGAGCGAAATGTTCCCGCCGGATGTCCTTGAGGATTTTGAAAGGGAAACGGGCGTCAGGATCAACTATGTCAATTTTGATACCAACGAAACCATGCTCGCCAGGCTCCAGGCCGCAAAGGGCGGCGACTACGATCTGGTGATTGCCGACGATTACATTATCGAAGCCGCCATTGCCGAGGGGCTGGTTCAAAAACTGGACAAATCGAAACTTTCCAATTACCGTAACATCAACCCCATTTACCAAGGGCAGTTTTATGATCCCGCCGACGAATACACCGTGCCCTACGGCGCGGGCGTGCAAACCATTGTCTACGACCCGGAACGTGTCGGGATCGACATCAGTGCTTATGTGGATCTCTGGAATCCTTCGCTTGAGGACAGCGTGGGCATTATCGATAGTTTCAGGGTGATTAACGGCATGGCCCTTAAAGTGATCGGCCAGAGCTACAATACCAACGACCTTGGGGTGATTCGCGCAGCCGGGGACAAACTACGGGAACTGGCGCCTAATATCCGCCTTATCAGGGACGACAATCTCCAGGACGAACTGCTTTCCGGGGAAATTGCCGCCGCGGTAATGTACACCTCACAGGTTACCATGCTGATGATGGAAAATCCGGATTTGAAAGTAGTGTTCCCCACCGAGGGAATAGGCTTCGGCATCATGGCGGCGTTTATTCCCGCCAGGGCGTCCAACAGCGACGCCGCCTACGCCTTCCTTGACTACATCCTCGATCCGGAGCGGGGCGCCCGCTGCTTTGAATACCTCGGCTACTACAGCACCTGCTCCGCCTCGGACCCCCGCATCGGGGCCGAATACAGGGATTTCCTCACCCTTCCCGAAGGCTTTAACACCGACATGGAAATGATTCAAAGCATCAGTCCCGAAGCGGAGGAACTGCACAGCCTGATATGGACCGAGTTCAAATCGGCCGCGGGGCATTAGTTTCAGCTCTTTTTGACGTTCAACAGATCCAGATGCTTGCCGATGTGGCGCTCCAGCGCACGGGCGTATGTGTCTTCCTCCTGCCGCCAGATTTTGTAGAGCCTGTCCCTGAAAGCAAAAGAACCTTCGCTGTTTTTTTTGTTGAGGATAAGCCCGTAGGTGATGTGGATAAGCTGCCGGCAGTCGTTGTTTTCAAAGAGGCCGGGCAGCTCCGCGTTGGAAAGTGAGGCAAGGCTGGGTATCTTTGAAAGGTCGGTGGTAACATGGTAGTACTTGCGGGCCTCGTCAAAAGCGGAGAGCGCATACTGGTGGACTTCCCGGTACAGGGCGGGATCAACCTGCGCGATAACCCGCACGGCCTCAAGCCAGTTGGTCCCCGCGGTTTTTATGTGGAACACGCCCCGGCTTTCCCTGCCGATGGCGGGAAACACGCTGAACTTGTCCGAGCCTGAATGGATGCTGAGTTTATATTTGAAGTGACGGGCGATTGCCGCGTGGACTTTTATCTCTTTTTCAAACTGGGCAAGGTCGCCGATGTAGTCTATGCCTTTCTGGAATTCGCCGCAGAAACGGGGCGCCATGGTGGCAAAGGAAACCCCCGCGTCGATCAATTCCCTGGCGACAAAGTAGTGCTGTAAGGGGGTGGTGGGAGCGCTGGTCTCGTCAATGGAGATTTCAAAATCGGCGCTGTATTTGCCGTCTTTCAAAAACCGCCCGTACATGTCCGCGGCGAAACCGATAGCCTCGCCATAAATGGCGGCGATTGCCCCAAGCTCCGCCCCGGTAAAACTCAACACAATCCCTTCGCCAATATCGAATTGCTTCCCCAGGTATTTGCCCTTATATTTTTCCGGCAGGGGCGGGACATTTGCCCCGGTCACAGCGGTTTTAATATGATCCGAACAATCCAGAGTGATCATGGTGAATCCCAGAGACAGCGCGTATTCAACATCCTTGACCGTTTTCAGGTGGTCCCCGTCCGCGCCCCAGCCCTTTTGAAAATCTTCCCGAAACACGGCGAAGCTGGCGGCATCCAATACATCCTCGTAGGTCCGGTTTGTCAGGTTGAGTTCCCTGATGGACTGCTGGGCAAATACCGGATAGGCGTCGTAGCACTCAAACAGTTTAATATGACCGGGGGTGGCGATGCCCAGCCGGTCCCCCAGGCCGAAGCTGCGCTCCTTGCGGAGCACCCGGCCCGGCGCAGTAAAAGGAAACAGCGCACGCAACACCCCGGCGTTTTCATGACTGAGGGGCACCCTGATTTTTCCGTCCGCGAGCCGCTCCCCCTTGAATCCATGGTCCTTTCCGGCTATTACCAGAAAATCCCCGGCGGCGTCTTTCGCCATAAAAACTTCCACTCCGGACCCTTCGGCTTTGTGAATGGATCTTTCATACACGTCAAAACCTGAATAATTCATAACTACTCCTGAGTTACCATAACACAAAATCAGGAGAAAATATAGAGCTTGTCCCAAAACTAATTGACTGTGCGCTGGCAGTTTGTTGCGCTTCGCTCATTATAATCCCCAAAAATCGCCTTCAGGCGATTTTTTACCCTGCAAACTGTAAGCTGCTTTAGCAGCAAGCTGCCCTTTAAAAAATTGCTTTCCCAAAACTGAAGTTTTGGGAAAGCCTCAATATAGAAGAATAACCGCAGCCTTCCGGCAAGCCCCCTGAGGCGGGCAGTTCAGAAACCGGGGCGCCGAATCACCACCAGGTGGCGTTCCTCGTCGAGCAGGGGGACCGGACAGGGGATTGCTTCCCATCCGTCCGTGAGGTGTTCCAGCGCCGCCATTTCTTCTTCGATTTTTGCGCGGCGGCCCTTGTACGCCGCGAGTACCCCGCCTTCGACGCAAAGGCGGAACAGACTTTTGAGGATAGCGGGATCAAGCGGCCTGAAAGCCCGGAAAGCGACCACGGAGAAACGGCCCGGCGCGGCCTTTTGCATATCCGCTTCTTCTACCGCCACATTGGAGAGGCTCAGCGCCGCCTGCACGTTCCGCAAAAAACCCGCCCGCCTGCCCATCCGCTCAATCAAACTGAAATTGACCGCGGGCAGGGCTATGGCCAGGGGAATCCCCGGCAGCCCCGCACCCGAACCGACGTCGGCAACGCGCATCTCGCCGTTACCGGCTGCGGGCGCCCGCATCTCGCGGCTTTCAGGCAGCCGCTTGATAATCCCCAGAGGAGAGAGGGAATCGAGAATGTGCCTGACGATAAGTTCCCGTGTATCACGGGCGCTTACCAGGCCGTAGGCGGGATTGAAAAGCTCAATTTCCGCGGCGTACCTTGCAAGGAGGGACAGTACCGCATCATGGCGGGGGGAAAAGAGTTTTGCAATATCCCCGTCGCTTTGCGCTAAAGCCTCCACGCCTTCGCAAAGGGCACTGTGTTTTGAATCCATGAGCGTGATGCAAACATACCCCGCCGTCCCTCTTCCGTGTTGCGCCACGTTAAATTCTAACCATAGCGTCCTGTTCCGCGACGCGGGATAACAGGCACATCATGGGCGCACATGAGGAGATTGTCAACAGCCTTGTCCATCTTCTGTTTCTGCTCCACCAGCAGGATGATTAGGCTAAAACTCAGGATAATTCCAAAGAAAAATAACCACGAAAATACACGGTGTTTTGGTTGCAAATCCACCTGTTTGTCCGTTCTGTCCGCGCCGTCCGTGGTTGGTTTTTCATTTCGGTATAACTCATATCGCAGAAAAATCCACAAACGCAACAGGCTGCCAGCGGGCCATTTTACAGCGTCCAATTCAGGAACAGCGCGCAGGCGGTAAAAACAAGCGCTACGGCGAAAGCCCAATAGTCAACGGATGACATTCTGATGTCCTCAAGCCAAGTCTTTGTCTTAAATGCGCCAAAACCCCGCGCGTCCATGGCGATTCCCAGCAACTGCGCCCGCCGCATTGCGCCGGTCAGCAGGGGAATTGCCAGCGACGGATAGGCCCTGAATTTATCCATCAGTGTACCCTCCTCAAAGGCCCGCATGCCCCGCAATTTCTGGGCGTCCATAATAATCCGCGCGTCTTCCTCAAAGGCCGGTATCAGGTTGAGCGCGGTAGTGGCGATATAGGCCGCCTTGTAGGGCATACCGAGTTTCGTAAGGCCCAGGGCCAGCAGGCGGGGGGAAGTGGTCATGGTAAGCATGGGCAGGAGGAGCATAAGCGCCACCAGCCGGCAGACGATCACCGCGCCAAGGACAAGGCCGTCCCATTTCAGGGAACCCATGCCGCCCACAAGCGGGACAGATTCGGGGATGAGCGGTTTGAGCGCATAACGCTCGCCGGGACCGAAGAGCGTCTGTAACACGATCACAAAAACCATTAGGGTGGATAACAATTTGATATAGGTCGTTATTTTTTTGAAAGGCAGTTTTGCCGCGAACCACAGTCCGAGAAAAGCGAGCATCAGGGCGGCGGCAACAAAGGGCTGATCTACAATAAAAACGATTAGTGTAAAAAACAAAACCAGCGTTACCTTGGTCCGGGGGTCCAGTTTGTAAAGAAAGGAGCCGTGTTCCGCATGTTCAATCGCAGTCATCGTTTTCCTTAAACAGGCTTCCGCGGGGCAGACCGCGAAATGGCCTTTTCAAAACAGGGAATTTTCTTCCGTTGCCTTATTCGGGAACTGAGGTTTCCGAATAAGGCCCGCTTTCAATTTTCCGTTTAATTCCCCCGCAATTTCCAGCAGCTGCTCCCTGGCGTTCTGCGCGGGATCGTCCAGTACGGTTTCCAGCAGCTCGTTAAGAATTATTCCCATGGTTTTGCCCGGACTGATTCCGATTGCCATAAGGTCTTTTCCCGAAACGGCCAAGTCCTTGAGTGAAAGGGCGCGGCTTTCGGAAAGCACCCTGTCTACCCTGCGGGTCAGGGGGAGGAGGAAGTCCGGCGGCGGTTCAGCCCCCGCAATCGCGCAGGCGTCGGCCATGCGGAGGCGGTAGAGATTTTCGAGGTTGGTCTCCCCGGCGCGGACAATAAAACGGCGCACCGCCGCATCGGTCCACTCCCCGGTGTAGTGAAACATGTGCTCCTTCACCAAGTGGCATACGGCGTCAATGAACGCGCCCGGATAACGGAGCCGGCCCAGGATGTTCCGGGCGATCTTTTCGGATTCGGCCTCGTGGTGGTAAAAGCTCCAGACGCCCTCCAGTTCCATTTTGCGCGTAACGGGCTTTCCGGTGTCGTGTAACAGGGCCGCCGCGCGGACCTCCGGCGGGTATTGCTTTCCGGCTGCGTAATCACAGGCCAAAAGGGAATGGTCAAGTACATCGAAACGGTGGAAGCCCTTTTGTTCAACGCCCCGGCAGGCGGCCAGTTCCGGCAGGAACAGTTCCATAAGGCCGGTTTTTTCCATGAGCAGCAAGGCGCGGGAAGGCCGGGGCGAGGCGAGAATTTTGTCCAGTTCGTCGCGGACCCGTTCGCGGGAAACTTTGGCGCTTACGGACAGCGCGGCGGGAATGGCCGCTTCGGTATGCTGCTCAAGCTCAAAGCCAAGCTGCGCGGCGAAACGGACCGCCCGCAGGGGCCGCAGCCCATCCTCGGAAAAACGTTCCTCCGCCTTTCCCACGCAACGGATGATCCTGGCCCTGATGTCCGCTTCCCCGCCGAAGGGATCCACCGTTTCGCCGCCGGGCAGTCGCAGGGCTATGGCGTTCATCGTAAAGTCCCGGCGGGCAAGGTCCTCTTCAATGGTGGCGGCGTAACGCACAGCGTCGGGCCTGCGACCGTCGGAGTAATCGGCCTCGGTCCGGTAGGTGGTGATCTCAAGGCTTCGCCCGCGGTACAGCGCCGTTATGGTTCCGTGTTTGATCCCCGTGGGAAAAACCCTGCCCGGCGGCCTGGCCTCCCGAAAAATGGCCATCACTTCGGCGGGCGGGGCATTGGTGGCAAGGTCCCAGTCCTGTACCGCTTCTCTCCGGATCATGTCCCGCACCGCGCCCCCCACAAGGCAGACCTCTTTTTTTCTGGCGGCGAACAGCGCGGCGATTTCTTTAAGGATAGAGTGAATGGTTATCATGTGGAGACAGTTTACCACAAGGCCAGCGTTTCCTCGTACATTTTCACGTATTCCCTTGCCGGGGAAGTCCAACTGTGATCGCTTTTCATTGCCCGGCGTACCATGGCGTCCCAGACTTTGCGGTTTTGCCACGTTTCTTTCGCGCGGAAACAGGCGTCGCGCATTTCGGCGGCGCTGTAGGCGGAAAACACAAAACCATTTTTCCCCTCGCCGATCGTGTCCCGCAGGCCGCCGGTTTCCCGTACTATGGGCAACGAGCCGTAGCGCAGGGCAAGCATCTGGGCGAGGCCACAGGGTTCGGCCTTGCTGGGCATCAGAAAGAGGTCGCTGCCGGCGTAGATGTTTCGGGCTATGTCCGGCAAAAAGCCGAGTCGCAGCGAACACTGCCCGCTGTGCCGCGCGGCAAGCTCCCCGAAAAAGCGCTCGTAGCCGCTGTCGCCGTAACCCAAAATCGCAAGCTGCATACCTGAGGCGATTATCTCGTCCGCGGCGCGGACCAGCAGGTCCGGCCCCTTGTGAGGCACAAAATGCGTCACCATGCCGATAAGCGGGACGTCCGCTTCGTTAAGGCCGAACATTTCCTGCAGCCGCTCCTTGCAGCGGGCCTTTCCTTCCGCGAAACTGTCGGCGTCGAAGGGCGCGGCGATTTTCATGTCTGTGGCGGGATTGTACTCTTTACCGTCTATGCCGCTTAAAATCCCACGGAGCTTAAAATCCCGCTCCCGCAGAAAACGATCCATGCCGTGGCCGTACCATGGTTCGAGAATTTCCCGCGTGTAGGAGGGGGACACGGTGCTTACAATATCGGCGGCCTCAATAGCGCCCTTCATATAATTGACAATACCGTCGTATTCCACTATGCAGAAATTCTCGCTGCCAATTCCCAGCACCCCGTCGACCATCTCCGGCCCGTACTTTCCCTGGTACTGGACATCGTGAATAGTAAAAATCGATTTCATCCTGACAAACTTCGCGTAACAGCGGTACTTGAGGTTGAGATATACCGGAGAAAGGGCGGTCTGCCAGTCGTTGCAGTGGAGTATGTCCGGGGCAAAGTCAAGATGGCGGATGGCTTCAAGAACGGCTCGGGCGAAAAAGGCGAAGCGTTCCCCGTCGTCATAGTAACCGTAAAAGCCGGGACGCTTAAAGTAGTATCCGTTATCAAGAAAATAATAGGTAACGTCTTCCCTTTTCAATTCAAAAATGCCGCAGTACTGGTTGCGCCAGCTTACGGGAACGGTAAAATTCGTCACATAACGCATCAGTTTCCGCCACTCCGCTTTCATGTTGTCGTACAGCGGGAGTATCACCCTGATATCCACCTGCAGCCACCTGAGACTCGTGGCGAGACTACCGGTCATGTCACCTAATTTGCCCGATGTAAAAAACGGGTAGGCTTCGCTGGAAGCGAACAGAACGTTCATACCGTTTTGTGGAACCGCTCCGCGGCGGCTGTGAAGCTGTCCATCAGGGCCGGATCAAACTGAATGCAGCTTCCCGCTTTTATTATCTGGGCCGCCCGGTCCGGGGGGAAGGCCCGTTTGTAGGGCCGCTCTGAACTAAGGGCGTCGTAGACATCCACTATTGCCAGCAACCTGCCCTGCAGGGGAATGTTTGATCCGGCGATTCCCCGCGGGTAGCCTGTGCCGTCCCACCTTTCGTGGTGCGTACCGACAATGATCTTGGCGTGGGTCAAAAAATCGCTTTCTCTGGCGTTTTGCTGGATTTTTTCGATTATCATTTCGCCGAAGGTGGTATGCTTTTTAATCTCCGCGAATTCTTCCTGCGTCAGGGGGCCGTCCTTCATTAAAATGCTGTCCTTGACGCCGATTTTTCCCACATCGTGCAGTTCGGCGGCCTTGAGGAACAGTTTTATATCCCAGGCGCTCAGCTCGTCCCGGTACACCCCCCTGTGGGTCATTTCGTTCACCAGGAGGGTCAAAAAACGGTTGATCCGCTGCACATGGCTGTCGGCGATATCGTTCCTGCATTCAATAAGGTTGCTTATGGTGCTGAGCATCGCATCTTGCAGTTCCTGCAAAGCCTCGTTTTTTTCCACTAATCGTGAGAGCTTTTTCGCGCCGCCCACCGCGACAAGACCGTTTCCCGGTACCATTTTTTTTTGATCTGACTGCATATATTCTCCCCGCAATCTCTCTTGAAGGGACCGAAAAACACCGGTTTTATAGTATCCCTCTATACATTATATTATATTGTTTTTTGGGAAAAAAACAAGGTTTTGACTTTTGCCAATATGCAACCTTTGCTAAGGAGTTGTTGATAAATAACTTGATTATTTGTTTGAGGATATAATATAGTTCCAATCAGGGCATGTCGTTTCCCTTTTTATGTTTATTTTCTCAAAATCATCATCGCTGACCTTGA